>SLLG01000315.1 GCA_007134215.1 Opitutales bacterium
CTGAGCTGCGGGCGAGCCGGAATCCGTTGTTGTTGTTCCGGTTGTCCGGGTTGTTGTTGTTCCGGTTCGAGACGGTGGCGTTGTTCGCGTTGTTGTTCCACGAGCCGCCGCGGATGCGGCGTAAGGAGCCAACCTGGTCCCAGCACCATTCCCACACGTTACCGCTCATGTCGTAGAGCCCCAGCTCGTTCGCCGCCTTCTGACCCACTGGTCATGTGCCACGGCCAGACCACAGATCACACGCCGCCCCGCCACTGTTGTCCCGATACCACCCCACCGCGTTCAGGTCGTTGCTGCCAGCGTAGGTAAAGCCGTTGGTCTGGTTGCCGCCACGTGCGCCAAATTCCCACTCCGCTTCCAGCGGCAGGCGGTAGCCGGTGGCCGAAAGGTTTTGCGAGATCGTCGTGTGGTCGGGGTGGCCCGTCTTGAAGACCGCTCCGCTCACCGTATAAACAGGCGTAAGCCCCTCCAACTCGCTCTTCAGATTGCTCCACTTCAAAACGTCATACCAGTTCACAGAACGCACCGGATGATCGTCCGCACAGCCCGCCCCCACGCTGCCAATGTCGTAGCCACGGGCGGCGGCTTCCGCCCGCACCGCCTTCCACTCCCCCCACGTCACCTCATATTTACCCATGTAGAAGGTCTCGACTGTTCGTGTCCCCATGCTCATGGCGAGCGTGCCGCCCGGGACGCGGACCATGTCGGCGGGGGCGGGATCGACCAATGGGTGCACCGTCACCGTAGCTGTCTCCGTATATACCCAACTGCTTCCCCCGTCTGGCCACGTTGCGCCGTCTTGGCCCGAGGGTGTGTAGCGTTCCTTTCCCAGTTGGTCCGTGCCGCCGCGCCACGGGGTGGCGTTCAGGCGTAGACCAAGGGCTGCACCTCTGCCTCGATGCGGTCACCCAGTTCTTCGCGGGCGCGTCGGAGGTCGTATGCCTTCTGCATGCCGAGCCAGAAATCGGCGCTGTTCCCGAAATAACGGGCCAAGCGCAAAGCCGTGTCCGGGGTGATGGACCGGCGACCGGTGACGATGGCGGTGATGCGGCTGTGCGGAATACCCGTGTCGACCGCGAGCCGATACTGGGTCAGGTTCATCTCATCGAGAAACTCCGTGCGGAGAATTTCGCCGGGATGCGGGAAGTGGAGATTCTGTGCCTTCTTGGTCATGGATTCGTGCCTCGTTCAAGGGTGTTTCCGGGTAACCGACGGTTAATGGTAATCTTCAATGACGACCTCGTGCGCGTCGCCGTTATCCCAGCGAAAGCAAATGCGCCATTGCTGGTTTATGCGAATGCTGAACTTTCCTTTTCGGTCACCCTTAAGCGCTTCGAGACGGTTCGACGGAGGTATCCGGAGATCGTTGAGATCCACCGACTGATCCAGCATAGCCAGCTTGTTCAAGGCTCGCTGCTGGATGGAAGTCGGCAGTCTTCCCGGTTCCATCAAGGTCCAGAAACGCTCCGTCTGCCGGTCCCCGAAGCTTTTGATCATGACGCACACCCTACGCTATTTCTGTCTGGCGTCAATATCATTTCCGCGAAGCGTTCATAACCCATGCAAATCGCTCCCGGCGCGTCCACCTCCAGCCGCTCCACCGTGTTCGCGCCCAGCCGCCGCATTCAGAACCCAGTTTTCGTCCGTCATTTTGGCTCACTGGATTTCCGCCGCCAGTTCATCGACACTCGCCTGCACGGCGGGCGTTCCCATGGCTCGCAAGACGTCGAGGAACTCCGCGCGCGAAAGCCCCGCCAATTCGGCCGCTTTCGCCTGTGAGATCTGGCCCAGCTCATACCACTTCACGCAGGCGGCCAAGCGCACGCGCGCGGACCCAAGAATCCGCACCTTGATGGATCTCCGCTCCGCGCCAAGGAGCCCCGCGCTTTAGCCGGGGAATCGCCCCTGTGACGCACGCAAGCACCGCGACCCACGGCGGCTAAAGCACGCCGCTCCCGCGAACGCGGCCCTTATTTCCGCATGTCGAGGGACCGCTTGAATCTCCCCGGAACGAGGATTTCTCCAGATCGAATGTCTGGATCCCTCCCGAGCAAGTGATAGGTGGCCCCCATGCCCCCGCCCGGGCTGTCGAGCCGGCATCCACGCGGCCTGCTGGCGCGGACGGGGGATGGTCGGGTTTTGTTCCGCCGACTCTCAAGTAACATGACAAAAGTTTCTTGTAGGCAATGGGTTCGATTTGAGCCCTTCCCGATCATCACCATGAGTGGTTCGTGCCTGAGTAGTCGGCCTGGTTCACCGGCCGACCCGAGGGCGGAAGCGCGCTGTCAGCCCTTCGCACGCCTACCTCGTCGCCTAGGGCGCTCGGAAATTCGTCGCCGCCTCTCCGTCGGGGTCCGGCGATGAATCATCCGGACTACCTTTTCGCCGAGAATTTCGGATAGTTCCGACCAATAGTCATCCACCGCGCTCAAAGGCTCCTTCCAATTGTTATCAAACCTTCGGCTGAATCCATGAACGAGGATAATGGGAACGATTTGATCATGAAAAACTTCCTCTTTGGCCGTCGGGTGCAAAGAGGACACAAGCCGACTGGCCTTTTCCTTGTGAAAAGTGAGAGGTCCCCCTTCCCCCGCTAGAAAAACGGGTGGATGAGGACGGCGGCGTAGGACACCCAGCGTCAGGAGAGTGACTATCCCCGCCAGTGGTGTCTCAGGGATCCGCGCCGGGGGCGGAGACGCGGAGGCGTACAAACGTGTGGTCCGATTCGCTTACGAACGGGTGAACGAAGGTTTCGGCAGTGGTCCACTCCGAGAGTTCTTCCGCAAGCTGCAGTTGGAAATGGAGATCGAACCCGGCTTCACTGCGGCGCAGCACGACCCCGCCCAAGCTGAGGTCAAGGATCGATGCCTCCGTGTAGAGGCCATGCGCCTCCGGATCGCTCAGCACCGAATCGACCCCCGATGCCCCGGACCTGGCCCCCCCGCCGGTTCACCACGATGGTGGCACCAACCCCGGCGAGGGTTTGGAGACGCTGAAAAAGTATCTCGCGGCAACGATCCGCTACGAAGGGTCGGACCTTATCGTGAAGGTCGATCTCCCGCCCCGCGTTCGTTTGCGCGGTTCGCTGAAGAGTCTCGAGACCGACATGTGCACCCCGGATTTGATGTTTCAGATCGCGCGCGATGTGCTCGACGACACGCAGTACAACCACTTCAAGGGTCACGGCCAGATCGACTTCGCGTATGACTATGACGATGATCACCGTTTCCGGGTGAACCTGTTCATGGCCCGCGGCAAGCCGTCGCTGGCGGCGCGACTGATCACCTCCAACATTCTTCCCTTCGAGGGACTTTATCTTCCGCAGATCCTCGGTGATGTGGCGATGAGTTCACAGGGACTGATTCTCTTCTCGGGGGTGACCGGCTCGGGCAAA
>SLLG01000273.1 GCA_007134215.1 Opitutales bacterium
CATTACTTTTTCATTTTCCTCAGCAATTATCACCTGATCACTCTCCGGATCCAATCTTGTATTAACTGCTTCATATAGGGGTTTCTCGCTTACAATAAGTTTGAATTCCCGAAAACCGGGTGCCCCTTCAGGCATAACAATAACTGCTCGTGAGAAGGATCCCTTACCGATTTCTTCAATTTGAACCGGAACTATTGACTCCATTTCGGAATCAGATGAGATCTCAACAAGACCAAGACGACCCGCTTCAGCTGCAATTTTCTGATTTGGTTTGAGATTAACTTCAAATGATACAGGAGCATTGGTTTTTCCAAGGACTCCATCACTGTCATCGATCATAATTTTTACATTCTGGCTGCAAGAGAAAATAACAAGGCAGCAAATAAATAATAAAATCGAATTCTTTATTATCCGTACATCTTTATTCTTCCTATTCATTTTGATTGTTTTTTTGTTTGGAAACCGTTAGCACTTTAAAATGTGTATGCTTTCCGGATCTTCTGACAACAACACTTTGGATGTCACCAATGTGTTCTATTACAACTGGGCCAACCGGGAGGAAGGCAAGATAACTGTCTGGGCACCATAAAAATAATATATTAGTAGTCCAAAGCAAAGGAAGGATAGAAATAACACCTGCACCGCGCTGCTTTATTGCATGTCGTTTACAATTTCATAAAGAAGTTGTTTGCCCTCATTGATTACCTTGTCGGCCGTTCGTTCTTGAATGGTGCTGGCGTCAACGCCGCTAAGAAAGGTCAACAGCTTTTCTCTTGCTGCAACCGCTTTAGGTGTAGTGCTTCTTTCAAGCTCTTCAGAAAGGATCCGTATCTTTTCGTAGTCCTGAATGCCCTCCCGCAGCCTTTCAAAACGAACCGAAGACAGCGGACCCGGATAAATAAAATAGGTGTCTCCGGCAGGCCATTTCATGTATCTTGAGTCTACCATTGGATCCTCTGGCCAGCTGTTATAAGCCCATCTTAAAAAACCATCAAACCCCATAGAAGATGCCATCCACCCCAGATAACAGGATTCTGCGGGAGGTGAAAAAGTAAAACTATTGGGCTCTGAGATTCCGCAGGCCACGTAATAGGTTGTTATCAGCCCGGCATCTTTTCTTACCGGGATTGAATCAACCGGAATTCTCCCCCAATCCCTCCAGTTGGAACAAAAATCATAGATGCGCGAATTGATACTCCCGTGATAGAACCCTGCCACGGCAATCTTAAAGTCAGGTGCAACCTCATCCATAAAATCAAACATGTTTGCCATCTCTTCTTCACCACGCTCATCCAGGCCAATGGCTGTAATTTCGAACCAGCCCTTCTCCTTCAAATGTTTCCTGAAATCTGCCAGAAAGGGAGTCCAATGATCTTCGTATTCCTTTGTGCCAGAAAACAACTCTTTAACCACGACTTCTGAACGCTCTTCATCATACCAGGTAAAATCATTATCTATGGGGACCATAGTATAACAAGTAATTTGTTTTGTAATGCCGCAATCCATTGCAAGGGAAACATATTGATCAAATATGGAATAATCATATTCCCAGGTACCATCTTTCTTTCTGATCCATTTAATCATCTCCCTGTGGTCATCATAACATGGCTTTTCATCCCCCCAGGGTTTATCAATCATAATGGCTGTAATACATTTCTGTCCGGCATCGGCGAGCATTTTCAGCATGGGCCGCAACAAATCCATGTGTGCTTCCGACCATGGTTCAACACCATGGTATCTGGCCACTGCATAAGGATTCTGCCACAGATCGAGGTGGAAAGGCCATTCAGAAGGATCTGGAAGTATTTTATCCTGTACCTCGAGGGTGAAAGGATGATCGACAGTGCCTGATTTGGACTTTCTGGTTATTGACCCCATATAAATTCCGGCGGTTGCATCAGATGGAATGTCTACGGATATCCATACGGGCCTTGTAAGGGGGCCTTTTAAAACAAACCGGTCATTGTCAATTAAGATATCCGGTGTAATATGCACGGGAACTTTATCATTGTCACGAGGGCCACAGGGTGCACCTGACTCATTCAGAAACTGGTCGGTCAGTACATACCCCACCAGGGATACTGTCATTTGCTCTTTGTTGATCCGTAAACCTTCGTTTTCCAGATCGCTGACTTTGATGCTTACCTCCTCTTCATTCCCGGGGGTCCAAACCAGTAGTTTGAATGACACCCGTTCCCCCTTCCAACCCTGCAATTTAATGGTTTCACGAACAGGCCCTTCCGGTGGCATGCTTTTTAAATACGCCTTGTCAATGGTGCCGAAACCTGAATGAACGCCGGGCTTTTCATTTTGCCAGACCGTAATATCCGGCTTGTTGGGATCTTCGGGTTCAGCAGAGAAATCTTCTGCTGGTTTTTCGTTGCACGAAACGAAGAATTGCGAGATCATCAAAAGTGTTAAAATCTTTTTCATGGGATATTATTTTTTATCAATGAAATAGGTTCTGTTTTCTTACTCGGTCTGACTGTTAAAAAGGACCATCTTCCGGAACATCCGATGGCCATATGGATGGCTCCTATTCTAAAATTTCGGAACGAAGACTGACAGCCTGCAACTTAACTGTAAAACTACATAATAACCTGAAATAATCATAAGTTTGGAAATATAGTCGAACAATGGCATTACAGGTCATAGCCTTTAAGCACATCCAATAATTCTTCTACAATTTCAGGGCTATCATCAGCGATGTCAGTATACGGAATGGGCTTCTCATAATTATCAAACAAATTAACCTCAAGAGTATCCCCATCAATATTATCGACCCATACCATTAGCCGGTGATTCTCATTTCTTATTGTAGTACCATAAACGCCCCATGCATTTCTTGCACCAACAGCAAACTTCTTAACTTTCTGTTCGGGGTCAAATAGGATGGATTTTATGCTTTCTCCTTCAAGATATTCAGGAATAGGAAGGTTACATAAATCAGCAAGCGTTGGGAAAAGGTCAACTGCTTCAACAATGCCATCAGCACTTACTCCCTGGTCTTTAAGATCAGGATGTTGAATGATCAATGGACTTCTGAGTGCCATATCAAAGTTGGTATATTTACCCCATATATCATATTCTCCCAGGTGCCAACCATGATCACCCCATAAAACGACTACTGTATTTTTCTCCAAATCCAGCCTCTTTAATTCAGCCATTATTTTACCTATTTGAGCATCGATATAGCTTACACAGGCGGCATAACCGTGTTTAAGAATTTTCTCACGTTCCGGGGTTATTATATAATTACTTGTGTCATTAGGCCATCTGTAATGAGTTCTTGTCTCATAACTATTATTATCACCATGCAAGCAAATATTTGATTTTACATTTTTAGGAGTTTGTTTATATGCAGCCTCAGGGATTTCATCCGGGTCATA
>SLLG01000125.1 GCA_007134215.1 Opitutales bacterium
CGACCCGGACCAGAATCCATTCGTTGCTCTGGATCAGGACTGCGACCCGCAACGCGACCCCGCGAACCGTTTCCGCCGATGCCACTGCAAATGCTCCGCTGCCGGACGTAACCGGGCTCCGTCGTGGAAATGCAAGGGGCGACCGTGGTGGCGGGCGAGGCGATCGCCGTGGGGAGAGGATTCGAGGAAGCGCCCGTGGGCAACGTGGATGCGGAAACCATCGCCGTGGGGAAGGGCGGTCCAGAGACCGGCGTCGAAGAGCCAGTGGGCATCGGGGGTGAGGGCGAGGCCGTTGCGGGGATCGTTGTTGCCGCTTTCGGCGTGTTGGTGGATGTGCGCGGCTTGGACGAGGGCGGCGGATTCGGTTTCGAGACGGTAACCGGTGAGGGCGCAGGTGAAGTAGTAGCCTCCGAGAACATCGCTCTTGAAGCGGCTGTCGCGGCCCTTCTTTTGGCGGGCCTTGAACTCGTCGGCCTGTTCGCGGAGGGCGGCAATCTCCGCCGTTTTGGGGGCGGGCAAACCGAGGCGGGCGGAGAGCATGACTTGCTCGCGCGGAGTGAAATAGATCGCGACGAGGGTTTGGCGGGCTTCGCGGCGGAAAGCGGCATCGCACAGACAGGTGAAGAGAGCGGGATCGAGGGAGCAGAGGCGGGTGGTGGCCTTGGCATGAGAGGGCTGGCCCTCGACAGTGAAGCGTTCCCAGATGCGGTCGCGGGTGCCCCCGAGGGCATGGAAGGGCATGGGAATTTCCGGCTGGTTGCGCTGGCGCTCCTGCACGAGTTCCCAATAGTCTCGAAAGCGAGAGACCAGGCGCACGTCGAAGCGCACCCAGCCATCGGCGACGTCACCCGACTCGATGAGGTCGATCACGGTGAGCAGCATCAGGGGCTTGTGCGGGGCAATGCCGCGCGCCGCCGTGCGGGCGACGTTGAGGTTGGCGAGCTTGCCGAGCCAGATTGATGATGTGTGATGGCTGATTGGGTTCAACGTTCGGCCTTGAGGGTTTGGCGGCCTTTCTCGGTGAGACGGTATTTTTGGAGGCGGCTGGTGGGTTTGTCGGGGATCGTGCGTTCGATGAGACCGGCTTCGAGGGCGGGGACGAGATAACGATCCCGGAAGTTCGCCTGACCTGCGAGGCGGAGGGCATCTTGCGCTTCCGCCCGCGTTAGCGGCTTTGGCGAAAGGACATCGAGCAGCTTTCTGACTTCATCCGCGACTTCACCTGTGACTTCACCTGTGACTTTACCCGTGACTTCACCCGTGACTTGCGGGGTGACTGGATCAGAATCTCTCTTTCCTGAAGCAATCCTCAGTGGCAGCGTCAGGCGGAAGCCTTCGGAGGTGTCTTCGAAGAGCGGCTGGGCACCATCGGCATAGGCGGGCAGGTATTTGTGAATGTTGATCACGCCAGAACCGAGTTCGTCAAAGCGGCCAAGCTGGATCATGAATTTGCAGATGGAGGGGTTTTTCGGATGGGAGGCGAGATTCCGGGGCGTGATGGGTTGGTGGAAGTATTGCGTGGACGGGTTGTCGAGGATGACCCGGTCTTCGTAGATCAAGAGGCGACCGGGAGAGGCGTTGCGGTAGTCGCGGTGGGCGATGATGTTGGAGATGGCTTCGCGGAAGATACGTTCGCGCAGGCTGATGCTCATATCGCCTTCAAGATAGAACGGGTCGTTGAGGTGTTTTTCGACGAATCCCATCATGAGGTCGTAGGCATCGATCAGGTTGGTGCGGATCATGATCCGGTCGTCGTACCGGTCGATATTGCGGCGGCGTAGGAGGCAGTCGAACTTGTAGGCGGGGGCAGCGCGCTGGATGGCGAGGTCGTTGCCGAAAAGGAGGACGGCGGCGAGGGTGAGGACGGGCGATGCGGGCGTGGAGGATTCCGCGTGGAGACCGGCCACGTGGAGCAACTCGGTGTCGCTGAGCGGGAGCCAGGGGTGCTTCTGATTGCGCGCCCGCATGAGTTCGCGAGCCCGCTCGAAGAGTTCGGGCCGCAGGTCCTTCATGGAGAAGGCGGGCAGGGGCGTTTGCTCGGGGAAGATGCCGAGCTTTCGATTGAGCAGGCCCGCCAACTGGTGGGTGCCTTTGACGCGGTAGTCGCCGTCCTCACTGCGGAGGTAGATCTCGCCCTTGTGGCGGTGGATCTGGGAGCTGAGGGGCACGTGGAGGACAATGATCGATTTGCCTTCGCGCTTTTCTTCTTTCGGAAAAAGGAGATAGGGCGGATCGATCTTTTGCGGGTTGTTGGAGGTGTCGGCGATCTCGCGCTTGAGGCGGGGCACGGCGTCGGGATCCACCCCCGTCACGCTGCCATCGTCGCTGAGGCCGAGGTAGACCGTGCCCCCGTCGGTGTTGAGGAACGCGCAAACGGTATCAAACAGGCTCTTCGGCAGGGAGGAGCGGGCTTCTTTCCATTCCGTATGGAGGTCTTCGCGCATGGTCAGATCTTCGGCGAATGCTCGCGCGGAAGACGCGGACTCTTTCGAAACGGGCATCGCTGTGGAAAGAAGGTTTTCAATCTCTCCCGGCTTCGTCAATGCCCTGCATGGGCGAATGCTCAGGCGAAACGGAGATGCGCAAATCCATCGGCCTGGGAATGGCCTGTAGAGATCTCCCGCCGGGCACGGGAGGCTTTTTACTTCACCTATATCTTCTCCTGCAACTTCACCCGCGACTTGCTCACGATCATGCTCATCTTGAATTTGTCTGCGGGTCTTTGAAACAGAGGCTCGTTCCGTTGAGGGTTCTTGCACTGAGCGGGTTCCTTCATCTATCCCCGACTTGTGTGGTGACTTACGTGGTGACTTGCGGGGCCAAGGGCTCAAGGGAAGCGATCCGTGGCAAAGATCCCGGATACGGGTGACCGGAGACTCGCGCTGGATTTGGCTTGCCACGGGTGATCTCTTCACGCGAATTCCGATCCACCGTCCGGGGGCAACTCCTCTCCCAGCGCCATGCGTTGGTGAAGAATCCCCGGTTTTTTTGTGTCCTTTTGGCACACTCATATCCGGCCCTTTTCCCTTGCTTCCTCCACCTTGGCCTCTTCTTCGGAGAGGGGAATGCCCGAGGCCTGCTTGATGGCGTTGGTGGTGAGGATGACGTTGGTGGTGACCTTGGAGACCTTGACGCCGAAAAGGGCGTGGCAGAAAAAGGCCCGGAATGGCGCCGGTTTACGCCTGCGGGTCGTCGAATCTTTACCCGGTCAGAATTGAAGAGAGACGCCGTTAGCCGTTGAACCGACGACGGATTGTATCCCCCGCGAACCCAGAGGCCGTTAGGGCACGGAGGTGCTTGGCGTGTGCGCATTGTGTGCCACCTATCGCAGGACCCATGTAAATGTATGATGTGCCGATTCTTACGGGGGGAGGTAATTGGTGCCCGGGGCGGGACTCGAACCCGCACGCCCTTGCGGACAAGAGATTTTAAGTCTCCAGCGTCTACCATTCCGCCACCCGGGCATGGATGAAATCCGGAAGCTTTCCGAGCCTTCGGGGAGATGAAGCAGGCCGCCGCCGCGCGCGGCAATCCTGAATTGAGCCTGTCCGTTCCCGCGGCCCGTCGCCGAGGCTCGCTTTTTTTGTCCGGACGGGCGGGAATGGGGGGATGGACGCGGAAACGACACACGGCTACTGGGTTCATGACTTGAGCCCGTTTCTCATCCGGTTTTCGGAGGACTTCGGGCTCCGCTACTACAGCCTCGCGTACATTGCGGGTTTCGCCGTGGCCTACGCGCTCTTCCGCGTCTACCACCGCGCGGGGCGGTCGGCGCTGGATCCGGCCCGCCTCGAGGGGCTCTTCCTTGCGCTCATTCTCGGCGTTCTGCTCGGCGGGCGGGTCGGATTCATGCTGCTCTACGATTTCGGGGAGCTGGTGCGCCATCCGCTGCGGCTCTTCGCCGTGTGGGAGGGCGGCATGTCGTCGCACGGGGGCTTCATCGGGGTGGCGCTGGCGGTGTGGATCGCCACCCGGCGCATGGGGGTGAACCTGTGGCATGTGGGCGATCTCGTCGCGAGCGCCGCGCCGGCCGGGCTGTTTTTCGGACGCGTCGCCAATTTCATCAACGGCGAGCTGTGGGGCAAGCCCGCCGAGGTGGGCTGGGCCGTTCTCTTTCCCGCCGCCCCGCTCGACCGCTCCGCCGCCTACGTCTACGTGGCGGAGTGGGGCTACCACGCCAATCCGCGCCATCCCTCCCAGCTCTACGCCGCCTTTCTCGAAGGGCTGGTGCTTCTCGCGTTCATGCAGTGGCGATTCTGGAGCGGAGGGAAAGGGCGGCCCGCCGGCCGGCTTGTCGGCGAGTTTCTCTGTGCCTACGCCGTCCTGCGCGTCATCGGCGAAGTCTTCCGCGAGCCCGATGCCTCCCTTCTCCTCGGCTTGAGCCGCGGTACCGTCTACTCGCTCGCCGCGCTGTTGCTCGGCGCGGCCATTATCCTCGCTGCGCGCCTCCGGCGCCTCCCCGGCGGGACGGGCGGGGCGTGACGCTTCCGCAGGGCCATGCACGGGTCGGTTCCTGCCGAAGGTAAAAAAAGACAATCTTAGCCTTGACCTCTGCTGCCGCCTTTCGCCAGTCTCTCCGCGGCTGTTCAAACGCAGCCATTTGATTAACCTCCAAACCTCCATCCCCGCAATTAATAAACATGAAGAAACCAATGAATAAATCCCTATCCGGTTACTTGTCACTCCCGCTGGCGCTTGGCGGCTTGTTTGTGTTCACCGCCGCCACGGTTTCGGCTCAGGTCGTGGAAGTGATCTACGAAGATGCCTTCAACCGCAGCGGCGATCTCCTCGGCTCGGCGCCGGATACCCGGCCGGGCACCGAGACATGGGTAGCGGCGGCGAGTGATCGTGTGACCGACGGATCCGTCCTGACGTTCACGGAAGACCGCGGTAACGCCTTCCTGCCCTTCACGCCGGGCTCGGGCATATACGAGTTGAGTGTGCGGGTCAACCCCGTCGGCAGCGGTAACGACTGGCATGCAGTCGGGTTCTTGCAGCCTGGCGCGGGCATCGGCGGCGGCGGCGCGGGCAACTTCGCCTTCGGCAACGATCCCGCAGGCGCTTTCGCATGGGTTCTCTTGCGTGACAATGGTGCCACACTCACATTTGCTGGCAAAGGAACTGGCGGAAACCAAGGCGGCGATCCTTCGGGCACCTATGCCAGCGGCGAGTTCCATACCCTCATGGTCCGGCTCGACACAACGGACGATCAGTGGTCCTACCAAGCCTTCGTCAACGGCAATCCGGTGGCCGACGCCTACACCTACCCGCTCGGCGGTAATCCGAACATCGGTGCCGTCGGCCTGAGCACGGCGGGCGGAACCGTCTACACGTTCGACGACTTCCAGCTCACGCTCATTCCCGAGCCGTCGACCTACGCGGCCATCTTCGGGGCGCTGGCTTTTGCCGGAATGGTCCTGCGCCGTCGTTTGCGTAAGTGATTCCGGACAATCGTTCCTTTCTTGCAACCGCCGCGGCCCGCAGCCCGGCGGTTTTTTTGTCTCCGTCCCTGAGATTTTCGTGGAGTCTCTTGAGAGCCGGGCAATGTGTGGTAGGCTTGAGCGTAGATGAAGAATCCAAACGGAAAGGCCTCAATGATCGAACGCATCGAAGAACGACTGGGCAAACGCGCGGAGAAGCTGCTTGCGCACGAGAGCAAGACGATACCGAAGGAGCACCTCCACCTTCCCGGTCCGGATTTTATCGACCGGGTTTACGCGCTGACGGACCGCAATCAGCGGGTCCTCAACAACCTCGCCCGGCTTTTCGGTTCCGGGCGCCTCGGCGGCACGGGCTACTTGTCCGTCCTGCCGGTCGACCAGGGCATCGAGCACAGCGGCGGCGCGTCCTTTGCGAAGAATCCGGAGTATTTCGACGGAGAGAAGATCGTCGAGCTGGCTTACGAGGGCGGCTGCAACGCGGTGGCATCCACCTTCGGCGTCCTCGGCAGCGTGTCACGCAAGTGGGCGCACCGCATTCCGTTCATTGTGAAGATCAACCACAACCAGTTGCTCACGTGGCCGAACGCCTACGACCAGATTATGTTCGGCACCGTGGAGCGCGCCTACGACATGGGCGCGGCGGCCGTCGGCGCGACGATCTACTTCGGCTCGGAGGAGAGCGACCGGCAGATCGTCGAGATCAGCGAGGCCTTCGCGCACGCGCACGAGCTGGGCATGGCGACGATCCTCTGGTGCTACCTGCGCAATTCCGCGTTCAAGAAAGAGGAAGATGACTACCATGTCGCAGCCGACCTGACGGGGCAGGCGAATCACCTTGGCGTCACGATCCAGGCCGACATCATCAAGCAAAAGCTGCCGGAAACCAACGGAGGCTACAAAGCCCTGAACGAAGGCGGCGAGTCGTTCGGCAAGTTTGACGAGCGGATGTATGCGGAGCTTTCGAGCGACCACCCGGTTGACCTCTGCCGCTACCAAGTGGCCAACGGATACATGGGCCGCGCGGGCCTCATCAACTCGGGCGGCGCTTCCGGAAGCGACGACCTCGCCGATGCCGTCGCCACCGCCGTCATCAACAAGCGCGCGGGCGGCACCGGCTTGATCTCCGGAAGAAAAGCCTTCCAGCGCCCCATGAGCGAAGGCATCGAACTCCTCAACGCCATCCAGGACGTCTACCTCTGCAAGGAAGTCACCGTCGCGTAGGCGGAGGGGCGGGGCCGGGCGGAGGGCAGCGTCGCGGCTTCGTGGCGGAAGCGCGGGCGGGTCTCATCCGCCGTCGGCGAGGCGGCGGGCTTCGTTGTATTGGCTGCGGAAGGCGTTGCCGAGGTCGCGGGCGAGGCGAACTTCGTCGAGCGGCGCGCCGCGGATGCCTTCGCGGATTTCGGTGGAGGCGCGGTCGTAGCTGATGCGGCTGAGGTCGGTGAAGACGGCGCGGGCGCGGTCGGCGTCGAGCTGGCGCCCCTCGGCCTCGGCGCGGAGGATGGCGGCCCATGCCGCGACGAGTTCTTTGCGCGCGTCGATGAAACAGATGCGGATGAGGGCGCGGATTTCACTGAAGAGCCGGCCCGTCCAGTCGGAGCGGTAGTGAAAGTCCTGTGCCGCGATGTAGGGGACGAAGTCGGGGTCGGAGCGGTATTCGTTGAGCTCCGGGGTATAGAGGGCGGGGTGGATGGGCGGGCGGCGCAGCGGGAAGGTGCGCGGGCCGCCGGGTGTGCCGACGCGGAAGTTCCAGAGGCGCTGGCCCTCCGGGGAGAGGACGTATTCAACAAAGAGCCGGGCGACTTCCGGATTGCGCGCACCGCGCAGTTTGCCCACGGGATCGGCGGAGATGGTCGTGCCGCCCGCCGGGGTATGGAATCCGAACCGCGTGTCGCCGCTGCGCTCGACGATGTTTTCCTGCTGGAAGCGTCCGTAGAAGTCGATGGACATGCCAGCGGCGCAGTCGCCCACGGCGACGTCGATGTTGGGCTTTTGCGAGGTCTCGGTGAAGTAGCGGGCGTTGGCGGAGATGATCTGGATGAGCCGGAAGCCGCGCATCCAGCCCTCGCGCACGGCGCGCGCTTCGAGGGCGGAGGGGTCGTTGCCGGGGTGGTCTGCTTTCAGTTCGGCGAGGCGCTCCTGCATTTGCTGCTGGATGATCATCTCGAAGGCCTGCGTCATGGATCCGCTCTTGGTGGGGTCGCAGACAGCCACTTCGCCGAAGAGGCGGGGGTCGGCGAGGTCGGCCCATTGCCGGGGATGCTCGGCTTCCGTGAAGCCGAGGCGGCGGAGGCTGTCGCGGTTGTAGATGATGCCGTAGCTCGAAAGGACGGCGCCGTACCAGCGGCCTCCGGCGTCGTAGAAGGTCTCGCCCGCGAACTCACGCGGGATTGCGGGCGGGATTTCGCCAGGTGTGGCGGTCTCCATGAACCACTCCGGGTGGCGGTCAAGGAGACCGGCGTCGACAAGGTAGCCGCGGTTGGTGTTCTGGATGAAGTCGTAGGTGCCGCCGCCGAAGAACACGTCGATGCCGCAGCTCAGGTTGCTCGCGAGGAAGGCGCGGCGGGCGGCTTGTGCCGGGGAATCGTCGGCGGGGTCGCCGGAGAGGTCGAGGCGGTGGTTGTTGAAGCCCTCCTGCACTTCGTTGGTCCACTCACGGCCCGCCCGCGAGGTCCAGTAGAGGCGGAAGGCGTTGGTGTACTCGGAATTCAGGAACCGGGCGATCTCCGAGGTGCCGCCGATCACGCGGTAGTCGACGCGCACGGTGCGGCCCGTGCGCTCGCGGTACCAATCCGCGAAGCCCGCCGCGAATTCCTGGCGGATCGACTCGGTGTGCGGCGTGATGACGACGACGGTGTCGTCCGGCGTCTCCAGCGAGATGCGCTCGGGCTGGAAAACAAAGGGGAGCGCGATGACGATGACGAAGGCGAGGGCGATCCCGATATTTTGTTTCATGGCCTCGGTGGCGTGGTGCGTTGGCGCGGGCGACGCGCGTTTACTCGGCGAGGACGACAACGTCCTCCGGATCGATGAATGCGTAGAGCGTCTCTTTGCGTCCGTGCCCGAGGTGGCGGGGATTGAGTTCGAAGATTTTGAGCGGGTCGCCGCCGTTGCTACCGGGGAGGAAGGCGTATTGCGCGAGTTCCCCGTAGTAGACGGCTTCGCCGATGTTGCCGCCGAAGCAGTTCTCGTCGGTGGGCATCGTCTCGATGCGGATGCACTCGGGGCGGAGCGAGAGCGTGACCTCGCGTCCGGCGGGCGGGGGCGCGTCCGCGTCGGCAGGGACGCCGTTGAGGGTGCCGAGCGGAGTGTCGACGAGGACCATGCCCGCTTCGCTGCGGGAAACCGTGCCCTTCACAAAATTGGTCTCGCCGATGAAGTCGGCGACGAAGCGCGTGCGCGGGCGCCGGTAGATCTCCTGCGGACTGCCGACCTGCAGGATGTTGCCCATGTCGAGCACGGCCATGCGGTCGGCGATGGAAAGCGCTTCCTTCTGGTCGTGCGTGACGTAAATGGTCGTGAGCTTGAACTCCTTGCACACCCGCCGGATCTCCGTGCGCATTTCAAGGCGGAGCTTAGCGTCGAGGTTCGAGAGCGGCTCGTCGAGAAGGAGACAGCGCGGGCGGATGACAAGGGCGCGGGCGAGGGCGATGCGCTGTTGCTGGCCGCCGGAGAGCTGGTTGGGCTTGCGGCCGGCGTACGGCCCCATGTGCACGGATTCGAGGGCCTCGGCCACGCGCTTGCGGATTTCCGGGCGCGACATTTTTCGCTGCTCCAGTCCGAAGGCGACGTTCTCCGCCACCGTCATGTGCGGCCAGAGGGCGTAGCTCTGGAACATCATGCCCGTGTTGCGCTTGTGCGGCTCAAGCCGGGTCACGTCGTCGTCGCCGAAGAGCACGCGGCCTTCGTCGGGAATATAGAATCCGGCCAAGCTGCGCAGCAGCGTCGTCTTCCCGCAGCCCGACGGACCGAGGAGGAAAAAGAGCTCACCCGGCTCGACGTGAACGCTCACAGCGTTCAGGGCAACCGTCTCCCCGAACCGCTTGACCACCTTCTCCACCGACACCGAGATCATTGCCGATGAGAAAGTTCCCGGCGCGCGGGGGTGTCAAAGCGAAAAGCCCGGTGTCACACGGGTGTTACACTGGCTTCGCCCGGGCTGTCCCTTCGCCCGACTCCGCATCCGGATACGCCGCGGCGCATTCAGGGGCGGCGTCGACGGAATCCCATGCGTCGATCTCCGGAGATCCGTCTGCGTCGGCGGCATCGCACCCCCCCGCCACATGGAACCGGATGTCAAAAGCCCGCGCGACCAGACAACCCCGCGGCAGGCGAGTCCGGCGGACGGTCACCCGTGCGCTGGTCGGCCCATACCTACCGTAACGCCCCGCCCAAACGGTCCGTCGCCCTCAGTCCCGGTCTCTAATCAATGGTAGACCATTGATAAACCCAGTTTTCCCGGGAATAGACTCAAAGAGTCCTTTTGAGCTGTATGTTTATCTCTGAGAAAAGAAAACACTTGAATGATAGAAAGCGGACTTAAGCAAAATCCTCCTTTTGTATCTCATTATTTAATACATTGTGAACAAATAATTTCTCTGAGAAATTTGAGAAATTTGGAACGCGGCGGCAGGGTAGCGTTCGTTCTCGAAGGCGGGACCATTCTGAGGTATCCGAAAGAAGGGATCTCGACGCGGTTGCCCACGGCGGCCCGGCCGTCGTTGAACCACGGAAGCGACCGGAAGCGAGCGGAAACGGCCGGGTCTCAAATCGTAGGTTGCGGCCCGGCCTCGCGGCCGAAAATCACCGTTTCTTCGGACAGGTGGACGAACCGCGAGTCAAGGCGGCGTCCGAAGGGATGCGCAAAGGAAGTTGTTGTCCAAGGGAAACCGGTCGCATCGGGATCGTGCCGAAGAAGATGAAACCACTCGTCCCGAATCCACGCGACCGCGTGGCCGGACAGCGGAAGTCCGTGCATCCGGTCAAAGACGAGGAGGCCGCTTTGGTCGGGAGCGGGCAGAACCCCGGTCCTTCGGAGAGGTATCCTTTCGAGCGTGATGGAGCCGATTGAACCGCCCGTTCCGGGTGCCACCTCCTCGATCTCGTAGAGAGCGACATCACGAAGGGAAAGGTGCGGACCGGTGGCGTCGCCACAGTCCGCCATGGATAGTCCACCCAATCGCGCATGACCAGCTTCCAGGTTTCATCCGCGGTCTTCGTCGGCACGATGCTCACGAGGGCGCCGCCTCAGCTCCCCACGACTTCGGCGAGGCTGAAGATGGGCAGGAACATGGCCATGACGATGCCGCCGATGATGATGCCGAGCACACAGATGAGGATCGGCTCCATGAGGGAGGTGAGCGACTCCACGGTGGTCTCGATTTCGGCGTCGTAGAAGTCGCCGATTTTGTTCATGATGCCGTCGACATTGCCGGTCTGTTCACCGGCGCGTGCCATGTGTTTGACGGCGGGCGGAAAGTAGTCGAGATCGGCGATGGTGTCGGAGAGCTGTCCGCCCTGGCTGACGTTTTTGCTGATGGCGGAGCAGGCGGATTCGATGTAGGTGTTGCCGCTTGCGGAGGCGACAATGTTGAGCGACTGGAGGATGGGCACGCCGCTGCGCAGGAGGATGGCGTAGGTGCGGCAGAAGCGCGAGAGGGCAACCTTTTGCAGGAGGCCGCCGAGGATGGGCACGCGCCGGATCAACTGGTCCTTGATGACGCGTCCGCGCGGCGTGCGGGAGAGCTTGCCGAGGACGGCGCCCGCCCCGAAGAGGACGCCGAGGAGGATGACGAAGCGGTAGGACGCCATGAAATTCGAGATTTCGATGAGCATCTGCGTGGGCTTCGGGAGTTCCTGCCCGAAGCTCTCGAACATCTCGGCGAAGACCGGGATGACAAAAATGAGGAGGACCTGCACGAGGCAGATGGCCATGCCGATGACGACGGCGGGGTAGGTGAGGGCGCCCTTGACCTTGCGCACGAGCTTGACGGTGTCCTCGAAGTAGATGGCGACTTTTTTGAGGATGTCGGCGAGACCGCCCGAGGCCTCGCCTGCCTCCACCATGGAGACGAAGAGGTTGGGGAAGGCCCTGGGGTATTTGCGGCAGGCTTCGGAGAAAGAGGTCCCGCTCGAGACGTCCTGTTTGACGTTGCGGATGATGATCTGGAAGACGGGGTGCTCTGTTTGCTCCTCGAGGGCCTCGAGGGCGGAGACGAGGGGCAGCCCGGCGTCGAGCATGGACGAGAGCTGCTGGGTGAAGACGGTCAGCTGGTCGAGTTTGACCTTCTTCTTCGGGGCCTGGCGCTCGTAGGCCTTCTGCTTGGCGAGGCGCTGGCCTTCCCAAAAGGAGACTTTCTTCTTTTGCCCGTAAGCGGCGGGCTGCGCGGTGGAGGAGGAGATCAATGCCATGGTCGTGTCGGAATCGGTGAAGGATGAAGAGTCTTTGAGCAGCATGGGGTAGACTATCCATTTGTAAAAGTCCACCCCGACCCGCGTGATCCGGGGCTCCGCGGGCATCTTTTACGCTCTCTTGGCAATTCCGGCCGGATATGGCCCCGGTCGGCCGGTTTGGCCGCCGAAGCCGCGTAAAGAAGGTGTCAGGAATTCGGTCGCTTCTTGCGCGGGCGCTCTTTGACCTTGTGGCTGCGCAGGATGTCGAAGGCGACATAGACGCCGAAGACGGCGGAAAGGAGGTAGCCGATGACGCCGATGGCGGGGTAGCCCCAGAGGTTCGGGCCGATACCGGTGTTGATGACGATGGAGCTGCCGATGATGAGCGCGGCGATGATGACGGAGAGGGCGAGCCGCGAAAAGGCGCTGTGGATCGTCTCGCCCACTTGGCCGAAGCCGCGGTGTTCGAGGAGGATGCCGATCTCCTCGTCCTCGAGGCGGTGGAGGACGCGCTGGAGGTCGGCGGGCAGCTCGCTGAAGGTCTCGATGCGTTCGCGCAGCCCGCTGAAGCCGGAGCGCACGACGTTGGCGGGGTTCCAGCGCTCCCAGTTGAGCTTGCGGATGTAGGGCTTGCCGACCGTCGCGAGGTTGAAGTGGGGGTCGAGGCGCGTGGAGGTGTTTTCGATCGAGATGATCGCCTTGGCGAGGAGGGTGTAGTCGCGCGTGACGTGGACGCCGTTGGACCCGAAGACGAAGATCAGCTCAAAGATGACATGGCCGAGGTTGTCCATGTTGCGCAGATCCTCATCGTATTTGAAGAGGACGGTGGTGACGGCCTTTTCGAGGGTGAGGCGGTCGATGCGCCGGTTCGTCCGGCCCATGCGCATGGCGATCTGCGCGACCTTCGCGGCGTCGCGCTCGTTGCAGGCGGCGAAGAGGTCGATGAGGTTGTAGCGCATCTGCCGGGTGAGCTGCCCGGCGAGCCCCCAGTCGATGAAGCAGATGCGGTTGTCCGGCGTGATGA
>SLLG01000060.1 GCA_007134215.1 Opitutales bacterium
CCAAGTCGTAAGGGTCGGTCGAGGGCTCGGCCAACCGTTTGAAGAGCCGGTCGCCGCGTAGGCTGTCAATGCTCACGATCACGCGGTCCGAACCGCCGCCGTTGAAAGGATTCGCAGTTGCGGCTTCACTTCCCGAGACAATTTTGAAATCCAAGCTGAAAAGATGCTTCATCTCGCTCTGCCAGTTGCCGAGAAGGCCCGCGGGAGGAATGATCAAAACTCGCTTGATGACACGGCGCGATAACATCTCCCGAAGATAAAGGCCTGTCATGATGGTCTTCCCGGCTCCCGCATCGTCCGCGAGAAGGAACCGCAGGCGCTTCTGCCGCAGCATCTTGTCATAAACAGCAATGCGCTGGTGGGGGAGTGGATCGATCCGGGAGATTTCAGTGGCGAAGGCAGGATTGGTAATGTGCCCAAAGCCAAGTCGCTGTCCTTCGGCAATCGCCCGGACCGCATCCGCGTTTGCCGCGAAATCCAGATGGACGGGCCGGACGGCGGCATTTGCATCCTGCTCTTCCTCAGGTCCCTCCCGAAGCTCGGACTCAAGTTGCGCCAACTTTTCAAGGACAACCCGGGACGGGTGCGTCTGCTTGTTTTCCCACCGGTTCACCGTCGCAAAGGAGACTCCAAGTCGTTCCGCCAAAGCCTCTTGTGTCAGGCCAAGCTGTCCGCGCATCCGTTTGATGCGTTCGGAAAATTCTCCTTTTGAAGCTTTTCGTGGCGGCATACTGTTTCCGTCTTTTCCGTAATATAACATATGCTATATCCAGCCTCGTCAATACCAAAGAGACCGCCCCACTCTTCCTCTCCCCGCCTGCTGTCAGCCGCGCCACGAGCCTTCAGGACCTGAACCATGCGTGCGCAAACCTGCACACAACCGCACTTTGTCACTTGCACCGTTGGACGAGGTACTCAGCCGGTGACTCGACCTTCAGCACGCCGTCGGAAGGAAAGTCTTTCACATTGCGGGTAAGCAGATGCGTCGCTCCCCAAGCGATCGCGGCCTGATATTGAAACCCGTCTTCGATATCCGGCAAACGATTGCCCAGAGATGCATCCACAACAGCGGCATCCAGCGTCGCGACTTCAAGGAACTCCCGCAGACATTGAAAGACGCTGTAAATTTTCGATGTGTCTGTTGCTCGCTGGATGTACGCGATGTCGGAAAGCGTGATCGCTGTAGTCGCGCCGCGGCACTGATCGGAACGGACGCGCGCGAGACATTCGACCGCCTCCGGAAACCAAGGCGCACGCACCTCAAGAACATCGAGAAGCACGTTAGTGTCGAAAAAGAGCCTATCCATGCTTTTCACGAATGCGAGCGGAACGGGCATCGAAGGGAGCCTGGGGCCGGAACACACCGAGCAGGTCGGCCATATCGCCACGCTTTACGGTTTCACTCCCTTCAAATTCGCCGGACTCAGTCCGCCACTGCTCAAGAGAAGCCGCAAAAAGGGCCGAAACGGTTGTGCGCCGGACTCTGGCGATTCGCTTGGCTTCCTTAATTGTTCTCTCCGGCAGAGACAAAGTGAGCTTGCTTTTCATACGTGCATTTTCACCGAAATTGGACGTGTGTCAAGGAGATCCGGGTTCATTGCCTCTTGTTAGACTCGCATCGGAACCAACCCGGTTGGGCTCTCAAACTCGCAAGGTTCGGATTCCGGCTTTCCAGCATCGACAACGGCGGCGGGCAAGGCGGACACGCGCGCGTCGGAGAACACACCCCCACGCGTTGGCCCAAGGATGGGGCTGCGCCACGGCTGAGCCAACGCACCGCCGTAGCGTGAAGCTTCAGCGAGCGTAGCGCCGCGCGGACGCTCCAAGGCCGCGACCGTTCGTGCCTCGCTGTAGCTTCAGCCTACGCCCAGCCACCGGCCCCCCCCCCGTGGCCGGGCGGCCATCCTGGCCCCCGACCTAACGGTGTCTGTCAGGCCCTACTCCGTCTTGACCACGCGCAGGCGGATAAACTGCGGCGCGCCGGGGCCAATGGGCTGGGCGCTGCGCACTTCGAGGAGCGACGGGGTGTCGGTGAGGATGACAACGTCGTCGCCAAGGGCACCGTGCCAATCGGCGAGATCGCTGGAGACTTCCACGGTGAAGATGAAATCCGTCGCCTCCGGATTGCGGGAGGCGCTGAGGGTCAGGTAGCGCTCGCCACCGATCTCCGCCGAGCCCGACTCCGGCAGCTGCGCGGAATTGGGGATGAACGGATTGCCCCCGAGCGCGAACTCGAGGAGATTCGCGATCCCGTCCCCATCCGGGTCGGCGAGGAGGGCCGCATCGGGATGGTCCACGCCGCCGGAGAGGTGGCCGAACTTGTCCTGACGCCAAAGCTCAATAGCGGTCAGGTCGGGACCTTCGGCGGGATCGACGATCCACACCACTTCCCGGAAGCTGGATTGCCCATCATCCCAAGCGCTCAGGCGCAGCCTGTATTCGCCGGGCAGGCTGGCCGTCGCGGTCGTCTGGGCGGACTCGGGGTCACCGAAGCTTACGGTTCCCGGGCCGTAAACGACGGACCAAAGACTCGCGCCGACCTCGCTATTAAACTCCACAGTGGACTCCAGCGCGGCAGGCGTTCCTGCCTCCGTTGTCGCGACGGGCTCCACGCTGATGACCGGTGCCAAATCGATGACATCGATCACTTCCGCTTCAAGGTAAAATCCATCGACAATCAAGCGGAAGCGACGGTTAAAGCTGGTATCATCCGCATCGGCGAGGAACCCAACTCCCTGAATCGGGCCCAATTCCTGAGTCGTGGTATGGAAGCTGGCGTTAGCCTGATCAAAGTTCAGGGCAATCGGGGCCACCGGGGTATACTCCGCCCACATCTCTCCCGTCAATTGGGTGCCACTGAGGGTGCGCCCCATCAAGGTATTGGCAATGACTGTTTGCGAGACATAGAACTTGTCATTGGCGCGCACCAACCAGCGCAGTTGACCGACATCCAGGTAGTTCCAGTTAACCTCCTGAATGTCGATGCGCAAGGAGGATTGTGGGCCGAGAAATACGTTTTGCTCAGGCTCCACGTCCTTGAAGTCTTCCCGTACCCAGTATAGCACCCAATCCACCGTCGATGGGTAGTTGCTGTTGAAACGCATGGCAAGTGCAGCTCCTCCAGTGAACCCTGGCCAGCTCTGCCAAGCGAAATTTGTCCCGCTGAAGCGCTCTACCAGATAGCCACCGTAGAAGCGTCCACCGTGGATCCCTTCACTTTCGGCAGGATTCAAAGGCACTGTGGTTGAAAAAGCGTGGAACCGGCGAGTATCAGTAACCCCGTCACCATCGATATCCAGATTCTGAGAGGATGGCGCGACATTGCGGAAATGGGTCGCGGCCGTGACGTATTCATTGGCTCTATTAAAGGCCAGAACCTCGGC
>SLLG01000261.1 GCA_007134215.1 Opitutales bacterium
CCGTCCTCTCTCTTGATTCGAATCTCGCCCATGATGAAGCGGACTTTGGAGTAATCAGAGACACCACACAAGCATATTTTCATCGAGATATTATCGCAGCACGGCGAAGGCAGGAAGTCATTGAGTCTCTCTCAGTCATCATCATCATTAATCATGGTGATTTTGGGATAAACTAAATTTTCTTCGAGAAATAGAAGTTTTTTGCGTGCCTTGCCTTGCGGCACCAAGAGCAGCGGCATTCTGTCCGTGGAGTTCTGTCAGTTCAATCAGGACAGCTGGCTTGAGTCGGGCGCCTTGCGCCTGTCGTTGCTTTCCAGCCCTGCGCGGATGCGTTTCCACGCGCGGTCGGCGGCGCCGCGGTTGGCTTCGAACCAGCGCCGGGCGGCGGCGCCGCGCCGGGCGTGCTCTTGGGAATCGCCGAGCACCGGGCGGATGCAGGCGGTAAGTTGCCCGGCCTCCGGCACGATTTCGGCGGCACCTTCGCGCACGAGGGCGGCGGCGATGTCGGAAAACTCTTTCATGCCGGGGCCGAAGAAAACCGGTTTGGCGTAGCCCGCCGCTTCGATCGGTGTCTGTCCCTGCCGGTGGGGGGGGAGGGACTTTCCGACGAAAACGACGTCGGCCAATTGCGTGAATCGCCGCAGTTCGCCGGTGGTGTCGGCGACGTAGACGCGGGTGCCCGCCGGGGCGGGGCGGGCCTGTGCGCGCAGGTCGGTCCGCAACACGGGGTCGATTCCGGCGGCGCGGAGGTCGGCGGCGACTTCGCGGCGGCGCTCGGCGTGCCGCGGCACGAGGAGGAGGCAGAGGGCGGGATTTTCGGCGGAGAGCTGTTTCCACGCTTCGACGAGCGCCGCCTCCTCGCCCGGCCATGTGGAGGCCCCGAGGAGGACTGGCGGCGGCGCCGAGCTGGAAAGGCCGTTGACGTCAATAAAGCCACATTCGGCGGCGAGGGCGCGCTTGGCGCCGTCGTCGAGGAGCGGTTCGGGGTCGAAGTCGACCTTGAGGTTGCCGGTGAGGTGGACGTCGGCGCCGGGGCGCAGACGGCGGTGGCGTTTTTCGTCCGTCGGGCTGGCCGCGAGGACGGTGGTGAGCGGGCGCAGGAGCGGGCGGGCGACGACGCGCAGGCGCATGTAGCGGTTGAAGGAACGCTCGGAGAGCCGGGCGTTGACGAGGAAGACGGGAACGCCCCGGCGTCCGGCCTGGTTCAGGTGCTCGGGCCAGAGTTCGCTCTCGAAGAGAATGACGGCGTGAGGGCGCAGGCGCCGCCACGCGAGCGCGCTTGTTGCCCAGAAGTCGAGGGGGAACACGCCGGTGAGTGTTACGTCTTCCGCGTGCCGCCGCCGGGCGAGGGCGAAGCCGGTGCTTGTCGTCGTCGTGAGGATGATTTCGTGGCCGGCGTTGCGCAGGCGCTGGATGAGCGGGGCGGCGGCGAGCAGCTCGCCCACGCTGACGGCCTGGAGCCAAATTCGTTTGACCCCCGGAGCGGGTGCCGGAAGCTTGCGGAAAAGGCCGAACCGGTTTAGGAAACCGGACCGGTAGCCGCCCCGCCGCCACATTCTCCATGCGTAGTAGGGGAAGGCGAAAAGGAGGGCCGGAAGAAAACTAATTCGATACAACCAGATCACGATGATGCTCAAGACGATGGTAGGACGCTTCGGCGCAAACAAGGTCAAAGCGGTATTCTCCGCCGCCTTCGCGGTGTTTCTCTTTGCCGGCGCGGCATTTGCCGTTGAGGTGCGGCCGTGGGCGCATGAGGGCAGCGACCTCGACGCCGACCCGGTGGTGCGCTTCGGTGTGCTCGACAATGGACTGCGCTACGCCGTGATGCCCAACAGCGAGCCGCCCAAGCGGGTGAGCCTGCGTCTCCTCGTGGAAGCCGGCAGTCTCATGGAGGAGGACGCCGAGCGGGGCATGGCGCATTACCTTGAGCACATGGGCTTCAAAGGAACGACTCATTTCTCGCCCGGCGAGATGATCGAGCTGGGCCAGCGCCTCGGCATGGCCTTCGGCCCGGACACCAATGCCCACACAAGTTTCCACGAGACTGTCTACAAGTTCGAGGTACCCGAAGCGGACGACGCGCTCATCCGCCCGGCCTTTCTCGCCCTGCGGGACTACGCCGACGGCATGCTCCTCCTTGAGGAGGAGGCGGAGTCCGAGCGCGGCGTAATCCTCGCCGAGAAGCGCGACCGCGATTCGGCTTCGTTCCGGTCCATACTGGATGTCTACGATTTCGCGTTTCCCTATTCGCCCCTCCGGCTCCGCTTCCCCATCGGCACCGAGGAGGCCATCCGCACGATGAACCACGAAGACATGCGCCGCTTCTACGAGCGCTGGTATACGGTGGACCGGTTTGCCGTGGTGGTTGTCGGCGATATTGACCCCGGCGAGGCGGAGGCACTGATCGAAGAGTTTTTCGGCGACGCCAAGCCCAATCCGGAGCCGGTCCCGGACCCCTCCCGTGGAGCGATCCTGCCGCAGGGAGAAGCCTACCGGTTCTACCACGACCCCGAACTGGGCAGCACGCAAGTGAATGTGTTCACCGTCTGGGAGCAGGATGACGCCGGAGACACCCGCGCGACGCGGGAGGGCACCATTCTGCGCGATCTCGCCACATCCATCCTCAACCGCCGCTTCGAGATGATCGCGCGCTCCGAAGACGCCCCGTTTGCCTCCGCGGGTGCCTATGCGTATTCGTTTCTGGATTTCGCCGAGTTCGCCGGGCTCCAGGCGACGACGCGCCCGGAGACATGGGAAGACGCGCTGGAGCGGATCGTCCTCGAAAAGCGCCGCGCGCTCGAACACGGCTTTCACGAAAGCGAACTCGCCGTCGCGCGGGCCAACGTGCTCAACAGCTACGAGCGCGCCGCCGCACAGGCGGAGTCCCGCGAGTCGCGCGCCCTTGCCGACGGCCTCGTGCGCGCCGTCAGCCTCGGCCGGGTGTTCACCAGTCCCGGCCAGAACCTTGATCTGGCGCGCGCGGTTCTCGACCGGGCCACCCCCGAATCCGTGCATGCCGCGTTTGTCGACCTCTGGGCAAAGACGGGCGACCGCCTCGTCCGCATGGAATCCGAAGAAAATGTGGACAACGCCTACAAACGCATGCGCGCCGCTTTCCGGGCAAGCCACACGGTGGAGGTGGATCCGCCGGAGGAGTTTGTCGCCACCGACTTTGTCTACGCGGTCATCGGCGAACCTTCCGCTATCGTGGAGCGCCGTGAGCTGGAGGACCTCGACGCCGAGCAGGTGGTCTTTGCCAACAACGTTGTTCTCAACCTCAAGCGCACGGACTTCGAGCGCAGCCGCGTGCGCATCGGCGCGCGCTTCGGCAAGGGGCGCCTCTCCCTCACGCCGGAGCTGGAGGGGCTCGATTTCTTCGCGAGTTATATCTTTGTGCCCGGAGCGCTTGAGGCGCACAGCGCAGATGAATTGGAGACCCTCTTCGCGGGCAAGACGGTGGGGGTCGATTTCAGCGTCAGCGACGACGCCTTTGTCCTCACCGGCTCCACGACCCCGCGCGACCTCGAAGACCAGCTCGCCCTCATGGCCGCGCACATCCTTGCGCCCGGTTTCCGTCCGGAGGCAGAGCGGCGTTTCCGGCAGGTCATCCCGCAGATTTACCAGCAGGTGAACCACACCGTCGACGGGGTCATGCGCTCGCGTGTCGACCGTTTCCTTGTCAACGGCGACTACCGCTTCGGTATACCGCCGCGGGAAGTGCTCGAGAGCCACTCCACGGAGACCGTGCGTGAGTGGCTGTCCGGTGCGCTGGCGTCGTCGGCACTGGAGATCGCGGTGGTCGGCGACTTTGATCCCGATGACGTGATCGACGCCGTGCAGCGCACCTTCGGCGCCCTGCCGGAGCGTGAGGCGGAAAAGTCCGTCCCGGACAGCGCCCGCGGGGTGGACCTCCGGCGCGGTCCGGCGGACGAGACCTTCACCTACCGCACGTCGATACCGCAGGCGCGCGCCGTAATGTATTGGCTGACCGATGACACGGATGATATCCGCAAGGCGCGGCGGCTCGCCGTCCTCTCCGGCGTCGTCAACGAGCGCATCCGTGTGCGTATCCGCAACGAACTGGGCGAGGCGTATTCTCCCTTTGCCTACCACGATGCCAGCCGGGTTTTCGACGGCATGGGCCACCTCGTTGCCATCGTTAATGTCGACGCTGAGCGCCTCGGTCTCATCGGGGAAATCCTCGGCGACATCGCCGCCTCCATCGTCGAAGACGGCATCGGCGACGACGAGTTCGAGCGTGTCCTCAACCCGAGGATACGCAGCCTCGAAAACCAGGCCCGCTCCAATCCCTACTGGCTCGGCACCGTCCTCCTCGGCGCCCGCGAGCATCCGCGCCAGCTCGACTGGGCGCGCACCCTCTTCACTGATTACCCCGCCATCACGCGCGGGGAGGTCGAGGCGCTCGCCCGCGAATACCTCACGGAGGACCACATCTTCGTGCGCGTCGTTCCGGAGCCGATGGACGAAGGAGAAGGAGAAGCAGGAGAATAGGCGGAAGTTAAAACGCTCATCTCGTGCGCGAGTCCCTGTCTTCTCCGGGCGCGATTTCGCCTTGGCCTTGCGGCATTGGCCCGCTGCGAGGTCTTGATTTCCGCCGGGTGTCTCCTCCAAGGTGATGGATATGGCAAACCGTAGTTCTTCCTCGGAGGCTTTGTTCGAGCGGGCGAAACAGCTCATTCCCGGCGGCGTGAACTCGCCTGTGCGCGCCTTCCGGTCTGTCGGTGGCACGCCTTTCTTCACGAAGCGGGCGGAGGGGGCGCGCCTCCATACCGTGGACGGGCGGGAGCTGATCGACTTTGTCTGCACATGGGGGCCCGCCGTGCACGGGCACAATCACCCGGCCATCCGCGCCGCCGTGGCGGAAGCCCTCGAAGCCGGCACGAGCTTTGGCACGCCCAATCCCTATGAGGTTGAAATGGCCGAGTGGATCACCCGGCTCGTGCCCTCCGTCGAACGGGTGCGCTGCTGCAACAGCGGCACCGAGGCGACGATGAGCTGTATCCGCCTCGCGCGCGGTTTCACGGGCCGCGACAAGATCGTGAAGTTCGCCGGTTGTTACCACGGGCACGTTGATTCGCTCCTCGTCAAGGCGGGGTCCGGTGCGCTGACGCTGGGCAATCCCGACAGTGCAGGTGTGCCTGCTTCCTTCGCCGCCGAGACGCTCGTGCTTCCCTACAACGACCCGCAGGCCCTCGACGCCGTGTTCTATGACCATGGCGAGGCGATCGCCGGCGTGATTGTCGAAAGCTATCCGGCGAACTGCGGCCTTATCCTGCCGCGCGATGGCTACCTGAAGCAACTGCGCGACCTCTGCACCCGGCATGGCGCGGTGCTGATTTTCGACGAGGTCATGACCGGCTTCCGGATCGCTCCCGGCGGGGTGCAGGAGATCGAGGGCATCACGCCCGACCTTACCGCCATGGGCAAAGTCATCGGCGGGGGCCTGCCTGTCGGTGCCTTCGGCGGACGCGCCGATATCATGGGCAAGCTCGCGCCGGAAGGCCCCGTCTACCAGGCGGGCACGCTCTCGGGCAATCCGCTGGCCATGGCCGCCGGCATCGCCGCGATCCGGCTACTCGTCGAAGAGAATCCCTACGCGCGGCTCGACGCCATGGGCCGCCGACTTGCCGACGCCCTGCGGGGGGCGGCAAAGGAAAAGGGACTCCCCCTGCAAGTGCCGCAGACCGGCTCGATGCTCTGCCTCTTTTTCGCCGACGAACCGGTCATGAACTACGACGACGCTGTCGCCAGCGAGACCGCCCGCTTCAAAGAGCTCTTTCACCTTGCCTTGCAGGCAGGCGTTTACCTCGCGCCAAGTCCGTTCGAAACGCTGTTTATCAGCACAGCCCATGAAGGTTCCGACATTGACCAGGCGTGCGACGTGCTGGCCGCGGCGGTCGGCAAGTTGTGAGGCAGTGGCGGGGCGCGGCGGAACTCAAAGGGTCTTCTTCGGCTTCTTCTCCTTGTAGCCGAGGCGGTGGAACGGGTTGACCACGCTCGTCACGATATTGCGTGAGTGCCCGCCGATCCGCTTGAGGTAGCGGGCGTAGAGCGCCACGGCGGCGGACGTGCCCGGATCGAGATCACCCGCGCGCGCCTCCACGATGGCCGCGACAATACCCTCGCAGGCCGCCGACAGACCTTCTTTGTAGCCGACCATCACGCTGCGTGCCTTCTCCACGTCGTTTTCGCGGAAGGCGTGGACGGTGTCGCGGAATAGCTCCAGCGTCTGAGCCTCCACGCACGCAAGGTCTTTCTCGACCGCGCCGCCCGTAAGGCGCGAGGGGTGGAGCCGGGCGAGGTCATGAATGTTTTTCGCGTAGTCCCCGATCCGTTCAATGTCGATGATGATGCTTACGAGGACCATACCGCTGGAGAGGTCGCTCGGGCCGCTCACGGCGAGGTGGGTGAGGACTTTTTGCCGCACGTCGCGCTCGAAGCGGTTGATGCGCTTGTCCATCCCGAGAATATCGATGCTGATGGAGCCGTCGTCCGAGCGGCGAAGCGACTCCACCGAGGCCTCGATCATGCGCAGGTCGAGGTCGAGCATCTCGTGCGACTCGTGGAGTGCCTGAGTGAAAAGGTTGTCCTGCTTGAAGATGTTGAAAAGATTGCGCCACATGGGTGATTTTTAGTTGAGGATAAAGACAAAGACCGCCGGAACAAGGAAATAGAGCAGGGCGATGACGGCGGGCGGAAGGTAGCGGTTGTCGCGCGCGCGCCTTCCCATGAACTCGGCGACTTTCATCGGGATCCGCCGGATGGCCGGAATCGGCCAGATGAGCAGGATGCCGAGAATATTGAAGAGCAGGTGTGCGAAGGCTGCCTTCACCGCCACATCGCTGCCCGTCGCCAGCGCCGCGAGCATCGCCGTCATGGTTGTGCCGAGGTTGGACCCGAGACAGTAGGGGTACACCTGCGCGAGCCGCAGAATCCCCGCCCCGGCGAGGGGCACGACGAGCGCCGTCGGCACCGAGCTCGTCTGTACCGCGAAGGTGAGCAGCAGCCCGAACGCCATCGCCCGCCCGCTGTTGCGGAAGAGGTGCGTGTCGAAGAATTGCTCCATGCGGTGCAGCACCATGCTGCGCAGCAGCTTCACGATGCACACCAGCATGCCGTAGGTCAGCGCCACCGTGATCACCAGCATGATCCAGCCGTTGTGCATGCACAGCGCCGCGATTGCATCGATGGTCGGCTCCGTGGCCGCCTTCAGCGGATTGCTCAGGCGCATCCCGCCGAGTCCCGCGAAAAGGTCCGCGCTGCCCGAGGCCGCCCGGCTCAGCAAGCCGGTGCTCCACTCGATCGGAAAGAGGATCGCGACCGCCGAGAGGTTGAAGAAGCAATGCACTGAAGCCACCGCAAACGCCCGCTCCAGCTCCTGCTTGCGGTGGATGTGCCCGAGCGAGACGAGCATACTCGTGATCGAAGTGCCGATGTTCGCCCCCATGATCATGAAGACGGCGGCCTGCCCGGAAAGGGCTCCCCCCGCCACCATCCCCACGATGATCGACGTCGAGGTTGACGAACTCTGCACAAGCGAAGTCGCGAGGATACCGATGCACAGCGCCTTGAACGGATTCGAGGTCGCCGCCAGAACCTGCTCCGCGAAAGCCGCTCCGAAGAGCTTGAAGGAGTGGCCCATGCCCCCCACGCCCACAATGAAGAGGTAGAGCGCGAGAATGATCGCGCCGATTTTCAGCGCGGTGACGAGCGAAGTCGGAAGCATTGTCGGCGGCTTCATCGGCAGGTGGCAATCTGCTGGCCGCAGGGCTTTGGCGGGGGTGCCGCCGTTCGAACGCGGGCGTTGCGGTGGAACGGTCGTTCGGGGGCTTGGAAATGCATGAAGGTTACGGTCATGTCACAATTGCGTGACAGATGCTCGCCATGCCTCCACTCGGTTCAAGGCGAAACTTCAGGCGGGGCCCGTGAAGAAATGCGGGTTTTTCCTTTCATTGGGGCGGATGTCCTGTATCTTGAGTGTTTTTCCCCGTTCCCCGATGAATTTTCCCCCCGTTTTACTCCGGTCGTCCGGCAGGCTTTTGTCGCGCGCTTGTTTCATTCTCGCGGTCTGCGCAAGCGCGTTGACCGGCACAGCCGCCGCGTCGGACAACATGACTGCCGGACCGGCGTCCGTGGAGGAGCATCCGCGACTGTTCTTTTCCGCCGATGATTTGGATGGCATCCGGGAGCGGCTCGACCGAGAGCCCTACGCGAGCATGTTCCAAACGCTGATTGTCTACCGTGACCGCGGCGATTTCTACCGGTTCACAAACGAATCCAACGGCGGTTCGCTCCTCATGCGCGCCCGCGGCTCGGCCAAGCTCTACATCCTCACGGGCGACGAGAGCTATGCCGAGGATGCGCGGGACGACGTCCTCGCCGCGTTCGCCGTCATTGGCAATGGGTGGACATCGACATCAACCTTCGGACTTTCCCTCTACTCGTATGCCAAGGAACTGGCCATCATCTACGATTTCTGTGCACACTCGGAGGCATGGGATGCCGCCCTGAACGCGGATGCCTCGCAGCGGCTCGCCGACATAGCGGCGGTCATCGTCAACCACGGAGGGGCCTCACAGGCGAACGACGCGGGCAGCAACTGGCAGGCCAACCGGGGCGCTTCCGCCGGTCTCGCCCTCTTGGCGACGGACCATCCGTTCGACGAGTCGCTCGCCGTCTCCGCCCACAACCGGGTGATCAATTACCTCAACCGCAACGCAGGGCACGGTGATTCGCGCGGGTGGAATCCCGAGGGATCCGGCTACACGGCCTACGCCCTCGGCTCGTTCGTCGGCCCCTACGGAGTCGCCGCCGCGCGGGCCGAACCCGCGCGCGACCTCCGTGCGACCTCGCGCATGCAGTGGAAGACGTGGACGGGATTCGCGGGGGCGACGACGGCCCTCGACGTTTACGGAACGGGCGGTGTGAAGACCGACTGGTCGAACGACAACGCCCACGTCGGCGGCGAAGGGATCTACGGGCTCGCCTTCTTTTACGCACCGGAGGACTTCCGCGGCGCGGTACGCCATGCCTACGACCGCTTCATGGGCGCGCTTGCCCCGCACGGCGGCAACTGGGACAGTGTGCGCCACGGAGCGTTTTGGTCAATCCTCTACTATCCCGACGACATCGCGCCGCAGGACCCTCTGGAGAACTGGGACTGGCACCGGGCTTCGGACGATTCCGGCGGTCTCGGCGTATACACTTTCCGCGACGGATATAACGGACCGGGGGATATCCTCGCGCAGTTCAAGACGAAGCGTTATGCCCTCGGACAGGCGCACAGTGGTGCCGACGGCCTCGGCATCCGCGTCCTCGGGGCGGGAGCCCCATTTGTCATCGGCGGCGGCCGCAACAATCCCGCCAACCGGCGTAATCAGCCAACCGTGTATCCAAGTAATCCGAACACCCTCACGTCGTCCAACAACAACACCGGTTTCACGATAGGCACACCGCTCGTCAAAACCGACGGCGGCGGGCACGCCATCGGATACATGGCAACAAGCAGCGTGGGCACCGCCAGTCACAAACGATGGTTCATGGCCGATTACGATGAATCCGCCACCGGCGCGGACGCGGTCTTCGTTGTGGCGGACACCTCGGGCAACGGTATGTATTGGCAGATTCCGACCTTCCTTGAGAACACTGTCTCCGTGGACGGAAATACCTTCACCATTACCGGTTTCAACGGGGCCACGCTCCGGGGTACCATCCTCCATCCGGGGGGCACACCGTCCATAACCACCGGCACGCGCCCCCGCGGCGACGGCTACATCCTCAGCGAGGGCGGCACACTGGACACGGAGGACTCCGTGACCAACCCGCGGATTTTCGACAACCGCTATCTCTTTGTGCACGGCAACGGCGACGGCAGTTTTCTCGTGGCCATGACCTTGCAGGCTTCCGGCGCACATCCGGCTGTGGAGCACCTCGGCGGCGGCGTTGCGGACGCGCACATCCAGGTGGGCGGGCGGACCTACACGCTCTTGGCGGACGACATTCTCTATGACGGCGCAGCCTACACGGCGCCCGACGCCACCGTGACCTTCGATGCGGGACCTTCGGGAACCATCGGGACGGGCGCTGCCGCCCAAACCGTTGCCTACGGCGAAGCGGCCATCGCCCCGGAGGTAACGGCTGCTCCGGGGTTTGCCTTCGCCGGCTGGGACCGCGCGTTCGACCGGGTCGTGCGCGGCATGACGGTGCATGCCGTGTTTGAGCCGGTCGAAATACTCCCTGGTTCCTACGCCGACTGGATCACAGGCCGCGGCCTGTCCGCCGCCGAACAGAGCCCCTTCGCCACACCTTTCGGCGACGGTATACAGAACCTTGTGAAATACGCGCTCGGGCTTGACCCAGCGCAACCGGTTCTGTCGGCCGTTGTCGATATCACTGCCGCAGACGGCACCGTAGGCTTCCGCTACAGCGTCGCCAACGAGGCATGGGAAGCGGCGGTGACGCCTGTATTTTCCGTCGATGCAGTGGAATGGACACCGGTCGCGGAAGAGTGGATACAGATCGTCGAGACAACGACGGCGCATACAGTGTATGAAATCGTGCCCGAGACGCCTTCGGACCGGACCTTCCTGCGTCTGCTCGTCGAACTTGAGTGAAGTCCTCCTGCCGCGCGCTTCGCACCGGTATTCAAGGACCGCACGCCACACCACACCGGGCGCGGGCGCTCTTCACAAGGGTCCGCTCTTACAGGTGTGCGGGTTCACTCGGCCATAGGAGACGAGGCCGCGCGCCGTGCCTCAAGGCGAAAGAAGGAAACGGGCCAACGCATTCATAACAGGCCAGGCAAAGGTCCGTCGCTGTTGTGTCGCAACCGCAAGCAAAGAGCAAATGACATACATTATTTTATTGACCTTACTTATACATTGCGGACATTTATTTGACCTGCCATTAAGGTGTGAATCTGCGAAAGGAATTTGCCTATGTATCGACGACCCTATCCAAGGAGGCTGGTAGCGCCGGAGGGCGAATCAGCGTGTTATCACTGCTATGGCCGGTGCGTGAACAAGGAGCGGCTGCTGGGCGACGGGGAAGCGAAGGACCGCTTTGTCGCGGAGCTGCGGCGCGTGGCGGCGTTCTGCGGCGTGGAGGTGCTTACCTTCTGCGTGATGTCGAACCACTACCACGTCCTCGTGCGCGTTGATCCGCGGGCGAAGGAGGTGGATGACAAGGAGCTGGTGCGGCGCTTCCGCGCGCTCTACGGCGAGGACAAGTGCCCGTATATCAACATGGACGCGCGGCGGGTGGCCTCGGTGCTGGACTCGAAGCTGCGGGACGCGGAGGAAGTGCGGGAGCATCTGCGGAGCCGCATGGGCGACCTGGCGGGGTTCATGAAGACGCTGAAGCAACGCTACAGCGTGTGGTACAACGGCGAGCGCGGGCGCGTGGGGACGCTTTGGGCGGAGCGCTACAAGAGCTGCGTGGTACAGGACAGCCCGCACGTGCTGCGTGTGGTGGGCGCGTATATCGAGCTGAACCCGGTGCGGGCGGGCCTCGCGGAGCATGCGGAGGCCTACCGCTGGAGCGGCTACGGCGCGGCGGTGGGCGGGGAGGTGTCGGCTGCGCTGCGGGCGTGGGCGCGTGCGGGAATTGCCGGGATGTTGGGGGAGGCGAGCAAGGTGCGGGCTCCGCATGGAGAAGAGGGAGAGGATGGGAGAAAGTTCATTGAATCCTATGGTTTGCTGGTGCGGGTGAAGGATGACACTCGGGGCGGAATCCGACATGGAGGGGAGAATTCGAGTGGGACGGAATTGAACTTGTTGGAGCGCGTGCCCGGAATTCTACGGGGCGCGGCCCTAGGCACGCGGCGCTTTGTCGCCAGGATGTCGAAACGGATGAGGCGGCGGCGACAACGTGAGCCGGTTGCCTGTTGCGAATCCGAATTGGACGAGGCGGCGCTTTGCTATGCGCGGCGACCGAGGCTGTGACCCTCTTTTCCTGTCTCGCCGTCGGATCATCTTGATCGGCTACCAATCCGCTGGACTGCTACGCACTTTCCGGCCCCACTCAACGCACTTTCCGGGTGCGCTTTTCTGCGTCGCCCAAGCCACTTCGCTTCAGATTTTTAACACGTCCCGCCGATGCCTGACTGCGACAATTGGATGTATGATCGGGAAAGAGCGGGTGGTGGCTTGCCTCCGGGCAGGCAGAGCGGTGATAAACGCGCGATATGAAGGCAGGAACCTTTACGAGCGGGGTGCGGGAAGGCTTGGTGCGCGCGCTGATGTTGAGCGGGCTGGGTTTTCTGTGGCTGTGCACGCGCCTGCCTTTCCGGGTGCAGGCGGCGGCCGGACGCGGCTTCGGCCGTATCGCATATGCGGTGTACCCGTACCGGAAGGATGTTGCTCTGACGAACCTGCGGCTGTGCTTCCCGGAAATGGGAGAGAAGGAGCGGGAGGCGCTGGTGCGCCGCCACTTCGAGGCGATGGGGATTGGATTGTTCGAGGTGGGGATGGCGTGGTGGGCGCCGGACCGCCGCCTCAAGGGACTGGCCCGTGTGGAGGGGATGGAGCACCTGCGGCGCCTGCGGAAGGAAGGCCGGGGGGCGCTCTTGCTTACAGCACATTTCACGACGCTGGAGATCGTGGGGCGTTTTGTGAATCTGGGGCACCGCTTCAGCTGTCTCTACCGGAAACCCAACGATCCGACGGTGGCCAAGTACATGACGCGCTCGCGGGAGCGCCTGATGGAGCGGATCATCCACTTCGACGACATGGTGGGTTTGATCCGCGCGCTCAAGGCGGGGGACCATGTGTGGTACGCGCCGGATCAAGGAAAGCTGTTCAAATACACGGCGCTCCTGCCGTTTTTCGGGGAGCCGGCTGTGACGAACACGGCGACCTCGCGCATCGCGAAGATGGCTGGCGCGGTGATCGTGCCGTTTTTCGGGCGGCGGGAGGGCGACGGAACCTACACGGTGACGATTTACCCGCCGCTCGAGGACATCCCCGGCGAGAGTCCGGAGGCGGACGCGCGGGCGGTCAACAAGCTCCTGGAGTCGTTTATCCGGACTGCGCCGGACCAGTATTTCTGGCTGCACAAACGGTTTAAGAACCGGGGTGCGGACTATCCGGATCCGTATGCGGCGAAACCGTGACGGCGTCGCCCGCGGCAGGGGTGCCTTCGAGGAGGCGCAGCCCGATGGATTCGCCGTAGCGCAGCGGCGTGACCTCCCAGCGGGCCGTAACGCGGAAGCTGTCGCCGCGGGTTTCGACCCGCGTGCCGGGCTCTGGCGGGCGGGAGGTGTAGAGGCGCATGACGCCGTGCCCGCGCGCCGGGTCGAACCACGCGAGCGCCCCGAGCGTGCGGGTGTCGAGGAGGACGGTTTCGGGCGGCCCGGCGCGCGCGGAGGTTCCGCCGCTCCGGGGCGCGTCGCCGGTGCCCGCGCAGGCGGCGAGGATGAGGACGCACGGGACTGCGATCGCCGCACGCAGCCGCGCGGCGGCGGGTTTCCCCGGTGGCGCGCGTCGGTGCATGGCGTAGCGGGGTGTGAGGCGGCGTGTGCCCTCAGCTGTCGTTGTTGGCTTTGCCGCCCTCGGGCTCGAAGAAGCCGTGGAGCTGCCGGATGCGGGTGGGGTGGCGCATCTTGCGGAGGGCTTTGGCCTCGATCTGGCGGATACGCTCGCGGGTGACATTGAACTGCTTGCCGACTTCCTCAAGCGTGCGGCTGTAGCCGTCGACGAGGCCGAAGCGCAGGCTGAGGACACGTCGCTCGCGGTCGGTGAGGGAATCGAGCACGTCCATGATCTTCTCGCGGAGGAGGCTGAAGGCGGTCATGTCGTAGGGATTCTCCGCGCCCTTGTCTTCGATGAAATCGCCGAAGTTCGTATCGTCGCTGTCGCCCACCGGGCTCTGCAGGGAGATGGGCTGCTGCGCCATCTTCATGATCTGCTGCACGCGCTCGACGGGAAGATCCATTTCCTCGGCGACCTCCTCGGCCGTCGGCTCGTGGCCGAGTTCCTGGAGGAGCTGCTTCTGCACCTGCATGACCTTGTTGAGGGTCTCGATCATGTGCACGGGTATGCGGATCGTGCGTGCTTGGTCGGCGATCGAGCGGGTGATGGCCTGCCGGATCCACCATGTGGCATAGGTGCTGAACTTGTAGCCCCGGCGGTATTCGAACTTCTCGACGGCCTTCATGAGGCCCATGTTCCCCTCCTGGATGAGATCGAGGAAAGAGAGGCCGCGGTTGGTGTATTTCTTGGCGATGGAGATGACGAGACGGAGGTTGGCCTCGACCATCTCGGTCTTGGCGCGGTGGGCCTGGCGCATGGCCTTGCGCACCTCCCGGATCGTGCCGAGAAAGTCCTCCGGAGCGATGCGGAGCTGGTCCTCGATCTCATTGAGGCGGCGCTTCACGCGCTCGACGTCGACCTGGCGGCGTTTCCGCGTGTGGGCGCGGTGGGCGAGGGAGAGACTGTCGACGAGATCGTTGATCTCGCGGATCATGGGATCGAGTGTCTCGAGGTATTCCTCGAAGACCTTGAGCTTGAAGCAGAACTTGCGGAAGACCGCCGGAAGTTCCTGCTCTAGCTTACGGTAGCGTTTTTCGGCGCGGGATCGAATGGCATCCTCCTCCGCCGCGCGCAGGTCCTGCCATGTTTTATCGAGCTTCTTCTCGATGTTGTCGATGGCCTCGATGAGGTCCGGCAACTGCTTGTAATAGGCCTCGCGGCTCTCGACTTTTTTGTCGAGGACGACGCGGTCGAAGCGTTCTTCACGGGAAATGAGGCGGTGCCCGAGGTCGCGCTGGAACTCGCGGGTGAAGGCGATGGAAAAGAGGGCCTCGGCGGCGCGGGTTTCGGCTTCCTCGATGCGTTTGGAGATGGCGACCTCTTCCTCGCGGGTGAGGAGGGGGACCTGACCCATCTGCTTGAGGTACATGCGCACGGGGTCATCGAGGATGTCGGCCTGGGCCGTGCGGATCTCCTCTTCCGTGTGCTCTTCGAGGCGCTGCTTGTAGGTCTCGACCTCCTGCGAATCGATGATGTCGATATCGAGGTTCTCGAGGATTGTGATGACGTTCTCGATCTCCGACGGGCTGTCGACGGTCTCGGGCAACTCGTCGTTGATGTCCTTGTAGGTGAGGTAGCCCTGCTCCTTGGACTTGCGGATGAGAGAGCGGATGCGGTCGTTGACCTCCGTCTTCTCGCCCGTACCCTCTTCAGCGGATTTACCTCCGGCTTTCGCGTCCTTCTTTGCCTTGGCGGGAGCCTCCTTGGCGGCCTTGACCGTTTTCTTCGTCGACGCCGCGGGCTTTTGCTCCGCGGAATCGGCGGCTGCCGTTTTCGCCGTTTTCTTTACCCGCTTTTTCGCCGACTTGGCGGCTTTGGCTTTCTTCGTGGCGGCGGGTTCCGCCGCACCGGCTTCGGCTTGCTCCCCGGCTTCGGCTTCGGTTTCGGCGTCCGCGGGTTTCACGGACTTCGCCTTGCGGGAAGTGGTCTTGCGCGTCTTCGACTTTGTTGACGATTGTTCTGTAGGCATCGTGGAAATGAATCGGGTTAACTGGAAACGGCGCCGGAGGGGCGCGGGGCGTCATCTATCTGGAGAAGGTGAAAGGGGATGTTGGCGGTGAGAGACCGGACCTCGCTGCGGCGGCGGAGGAGGTCGGCGACGGGCGTTTCCGCCCCGGCTTCCGTGATGGCCCGGGTAAGCCGCTCGAGTTCACTTTTCTTGAAGCGTTCGGCGAGGCAGTGCACGCAGGCGTGAACGTATTCCGCAGGGTCTTCGGGAGAACCCTCGCGGAATGCCAGACTGTAATAGCTGTTTCGTTCTTCCTGTGTTTCGAGCAGACTCTCCACGTTCTCCGGACCCTCCCATGTTCCCTCGTGCGCCTCGGCCAGAATCCTGCCGAGGACCCGGCCCGCCGGAACTTCCCGGTTGAGCCAGGAATCTTCCATGACAAGGGCCAGAGGCTGCACCCAGCGATCATCCAGCAAAATGATCCAAAGTAGGTCATTCTCCAACGGTGTCAACCGGTTATTCGCGGATGGCGCGTCCTTCCTTTCGGCGGGGGCCTGCCGCGCCTGCGCCGCCGCGCCGGACTGGCGGCGGAACCACAGGCGGCGCGCGTCGGTGAGGGCGGCTTCGGCGTCGACGTGGAGGAGATCGGCGGCCTCGGCGAGGTAGGCGCTGCGTGCGACCTCGCTTGCGCATCCCTGGAGGAACCCTGCGATCTGCTGGATGGCGCGGCTGCGGTCGGCGGGAGTCGGCGCATCCCCGTCGTCGCCGAGCAGCGCGGCGACGGCGAAGGGCATCGGCGCCATGGCTTCGGCGCGGAGTACCTCGACGGCCGGTGCCCCTTTTTCGAGGAGGAAGGTGTCGGGGTCGGCTTCGGGCGGGAGGGCGATAAAGCGCGCCTCGATGCCCGCCGTGAAGGCGAGGGGGAGAATGCGCAGGGCGGCGGCGCGGCCCGCGCGGTCGCCGTCGAGGAGGATGTCGACGCGCGGGTGGTATCGGCGCAGCAGGGCCAGCTGCTCCTCGGTGACGGAGGTGCCCTGCGGGGCGACAACGGCGCGCAGGCCCGCCGACCAGCAGCGGACGGCGTCGAGCTGTCCCTCGACCATGAGGAAGCCGCCGCTTTTCTCCGCGTGGTCGCGCGCCCGGTCGAGGTTGAAGAGGAGGCGGCTCTTGTGGAAGACGAGGGTCTCGGGGGAGTTGACGTATTTCGCGTCGCGGGTGGGGTCGTCCTCCGGCGTCTGGGGCAGGACGCGCGCGGTGAAGGCGACGATGCGCCCCTGTGCGTCGCGGATGGGAATCATGAGCCGCCCGCGGAAGCGGTTGCGGAAGACATTGGGGTTGCGGTCGCTGTCGCGGGTGTAGAAGAGCCCGCACCCGCGCAGCGCTTCGACGGAGAACCCCTTGTCGACGAGACGCTTGTTGAGGTGGAAGCCGCCCGGCGGGGCAAACCCGACGCGGAACTCGCGGGCGGTGTCCATATCGAAGCGGCGCTCCTCCGTCCAGTAGCGTCGGATTTCCGCCCCCGCCCCGTCCTCGGCGAGGAAGCGCTCGTGGAAGTATTCCGCCGCGTAATCCTGGATCTCCTCGATCTCGCGGCGCAGGCTGCGGTTGACGGTGGGCGCGCCGCCCTCGCGGTAGCGCACGGGCACGTTGAAGAGGCGGGCGATGAACTCCACCGCCTCGACGAATTCCATGCGCTCCTTCTCGCGCACGAGGGTGATGATGTCGCCCGCGAGACCGGTGGAAAAGCACTTGAAGATGCCCTTTTCTGCAAGGACATTGAAGGAAGGCGTCTTCTCGTCGCTGAACGGGCTCAGGCCCACCCAGTTGCGCCCGCGCCGCTTGAGATTCGTGTAGCGCCCGGCCAGCTCGACGATATCGACGCGCGCCTTCAACTCCTCCACGAAATCATCAGCCAACCCGGCCATGGGCGAAGAGGCTTGGCCCGTCCCCTCCGGCGTCAAGCCCGCTCTCGGGCAAACGTATCATGGATTGCATTCCGGCGGGGCATCGTTTTGGGTCGGACGCCATGGGATTGATCGAGGCATCGTTGCTCGACCGGGGAGGACCTGTCATGTGGATCCTGCTCGCGGTGAGCCTGTTTGGATTCATCGTCTTCATCGAGCGTGCGCTTTTCTTGCACAAGAGCCAGATCCGCTCGAACGACTTTCTCGCCGGCATCCGCAATCTCCTGCGCAAAAACCGGCTCATCGAGGCGCTAACTGTCTGCGAGGAGACACCCGGCCCCGTGCCCGCCGTGGTCAAGGCCGGGCTCCTGAAGTTCGAGGAATCGGACGACCGCATGCGCGCCGCTATGCAGGAGGCCGCGCTTGTCGAGATTCCCATGCTGGAGCGCCGGCTCGGCACGCTGGCGACGGTCGCCCGCGTCGCCCCGCTGCTCGGCCTCATCGGCACGCTCCTCGGCTTTATCCACGCCTTTTACGATCTGCGGGAGGGGGAGCTGGTGGCTTACCCGCGCTTCACGGAAATGGCGGGCGGGGCAGCCGAGGCCATGCTCACGACGGTCGTCGGCCTGTGCATCGGAGTGATGGCGCACCTTGCGCACCATTTTCTCGCGGGAAGGGTGCGCGCGCTCGTGCACGACATGGAGTTCGCGGGCCACCAGGTGCTGCAATACGCTCTCTTCGGCGTTGAAGAGGAAGAGGGCGGCGGCGATGGCGGTCCGGAGAAGGACAAGGCCGCCGACTGAGGCCGCGGTTGCCGCCCGCGGTCGGTAGGGCGGTGGAGTATTGGAGTGGTGGAAAACCTAGGCCGACGGCATGGACGCCGCGGAAAGACGGGTTTCCGGTGCGTGCGACGGCTGAAACCGCCGGTCCGGTGGGCGTCGCGGCCGGACCGTGCGGAACCCCGGATCGCCCGGAAAAAAGGGCGGCTGCGGATTTCTCCGCCTGCTTTACACAACCGTATCGGGAATTCAATTGCATAGGGTGTAATTCCGGCCTGAAATGGGGTAAAGACAGCTTATCGGGTGCATTAGTTTTTGTTGACACCCGTTTGTGATCGTGGGATTGTCTTCTCGGTTCACAGCGAACCGCAGCTTACCTCTCTCATTCAAATGTCTATTCGTTTTCCGGTCGCCTTGTCCTGGGTTCTGATATCGTCTGTGGTGTTGGCAAGTCTGCTCCGGGGTGACGCCGTGACGCAAGTCGGCCTCGGCGATCCGGCGGGCGCGCCGCCGCAGGTGGAGGTGCCGTTTTTCTTTGTCTCGGGCGAGGGCCCGGTGGCGATGCAGTTCGACTTTGCCCTGCCGCAGGGCGTGGAGCTGGACACCGTCGAAGTGGGCGGGGGCGTACCGAGTGATCACACCGTCGATTTCGAGGTGCTTGCGGGCGGGCTGGCGCGGGTGGTCCTGCACTCGCCGACAAACGCGCTCATGCCGGACGGTCGGTTGCTGAACCTGCGCTTCCATGCGCAGGGGGGCGGCGCGTTCGCCGAACCGGACCTTGTGGCGATGGTTTTCAGCAATGCCGAGGGCGTCCGTATCGACCGCGCGCCGGGCTTTCCGCAGGCGGCGATACTGGGGCAGCCGCAGTCGCAGACGGTGGGGGCGGGTTCGTCGGTGAGCCTCTCCGTGGCGGCCTCGGGGGTGGACATCGGGTTCCAGTGGTACCGTGGCGCGCCGGGCATGACAGGCAATCCCGTGGCGGGCGGCACGGCGGCGACGCTGCACGTGGCGGCGCTCGCGGAGACGGCGACCTTCTGGGTGCGGGTGACGGATGCCTTCGGCGTGTCGGTCGACAGCGCGGGGGCGACGTTGACGGTGGTCGACACCGTCGAATTCACTTTGGATCCGGCGTGGCGCGAGGTGGATGCGCAGGCGGGTAGCGGGACCATAGCGGTCACGGCGACAGCGGCGGTTGCGTGGACGGCGGCGTCGGACGCGGACTGGCTTTCGGTGACGGCGGGCAGCGGGACGGGTTCCGGTGTGATCGAATACGCCTTCACGGCGAATCCCGGAGTTTTTCCGCGCGTGGCGACCATTTCCATCGGGGAGACGGTCTTCACGCTGACGCAGGCAGGCGGCGAGCCGGAGAGCCTCTTCCGCCACCTGCCGAAAGTCGGCGGAACCGACTGGCGCGATTCGCCGTGGTTCGGCTGGGTGGACGACAGCGACTGGCCGTGGGTCTGGCACGAGGAGCACGGCTGGCTGCGCTTCTACATCGCCAGCTCGGACGACGAGGCACTCTTTTACTCGATGTTCGGCGACCTCGGCTGGGTCTTCACGGGACAGACGCTCTACAACGAGTCCCATGCCCTCCTTTACTCGCACGGACACGGGGCATGGCTGCGCTACACGCCGGGGGGCAATCCGTGGTCCCGCTCCTTCCTCGACCTCAACTCGAACACGACATTCGTCGTCTCGCCATGAAAGCGCGAATTCCCACGCACCTGCGCGTCCTTTTGCTCTGGACGACCGCCGTTTTCGGGGCCGCCGCGCCCCTGTGGCCCGCCGAGGCACCCGTCCTCGGCGACCTCAACAGTGACGGAGTCGTCAACGTCCAGGACCTCGCCCTACTCGTGAACCACCTGCAGGCCGTGCGCTTCCTCCCGGCGTCGGCGGTGCCCTACGCCGACATCAACCAGGACGGGGTGGTGACGGAGACGGATGTCGAAGCGCTTGTCGCCATCATCCTCGAGCGCCAGCCGGAACGTCCGCTGCCGCTCACGCGCGTTCTCACCGTATCGCCGACGAACGGCGAACTCAATGTCTCGCCCACGCGGGAGACGATTGTGCGCTTCACTCTGCCGCTGTCGGAAAGCACGATTCTCACCAACGACAATCTCTACGCAACCTTCGGCGGGCGGCGTCTCCTCACGCGTGTGGAACTGTCGAGCGACCGCATGAAGGCGACGCTCTTTTATCTGGAGTACCTGCCGAGCGCGGCGCGTGTGCGCGTTACCTTCGATTCCGCCGGCGTCTCCGACTTTCTCGGGCGCGGCGTGGACGGCAGCGGCAACGGATTGCCCGGGGGGCTGCGCCGCGTCGACTTCGAAACCCTCAGCTACGCGCCGGTGGTAAACACCGGTGTTGTGGGCACCGTCTACGCGGCGGAGCCCGACGCCAATGGCGTCAACGTGCCCCTCCAAGGCGTCATTCTCGAGGTCATCGGCGACGAGGAGCGCACGCGCACGACGACCGGCACCGACGGGCTTTTCCACCTCACTCCCGTGCCCGCCGGGCGCTTCTTCGTGAATATCGACGGGCGTCCGATCACGGGCGGGTACCCGAACAACGGCTACTATCCCTTTATCGGCAAGGCGTGGAGCGCCGTGGCAGGGCGGCAGGACAACCGCGTCAACGGCACCGGTGAGATTTTCCTGCCTTACATTCCGCCGCAGGCCATGCGGACGGTCAGCGCCGTGGAGGAGACGGTCGTCGATTTCGCGCCGGTCGTCCTCCAGCAGAATCCGGAGCTGGCGGGCACGGAGGTGCGCATCCCGCCGAACTCGCTCTTTGCCGACGACGGCACGCGCGGGGGCAGCGTGGGCATCGCGCCGGTGCCGCCCGACCGCCTGCCCGAACCCCTGCCGCCGGGCCTCGACCTGCCGCTCGTCATCACCATCCAGACCGACGGCGCGACCAATTTCGATATTCCCGTGCCCGTGCGCCTGCCCAACACGCCGGACCCCGTCACCGGCGAACGCCTGCCCCCCGGCACGCGAAGCGCCTTGTGGAGCTTCAACCACGACACCGGCGACTGGGAAATCGCGGGACCCATGCGGGTGACCGCAGACGGCAATTTCCTCGTTACCGAGCCCGGAGTGGGCGTGCGCCAGCCCGGATGGCACGGCCAGCGACCCGGCTCGCAGGGCGGCGGCGGCGGCGGCGACGGCGATGACGGCGACGACTTCGGCGATGATTTTGACGACTTTGATGACTTCGACGACGACAGCGACGATGTCGAGGATGCCGACGACTTCGAAGACATGGACGAGGACGCCGACGAGGATGCGGACGAAGACGCTGATGAAGACGCTGACGAAGATTGCGAAGACGATGCCGAGGACTGCGAATGCGAGGAAGGCGAGATTCGCTCTGCCGTGGGTGTTTCGAATCTGAAGGTTCCCGCCGGGATGATCAACCGCTTTGCCGAAGTCCTGAACCGTGTTCCCCGCGTGCGTGCGGTTGTCGAGGCCGCCGAGGGCGAAGTGAGCGGGTGGATGCAGGACTGTTGCCCGGAAGGGGCGACGACTCCGGTGTCCAATGGCAAGATGGAGGTTTCCGCCGGTGCGGAACTGAAGGGAAAACTGGAAGGCCAGGTATGGGGTCCACCGCTGATCCTTATTCAGGCGGACTTCAAGGTCGTGCGGGCGACAATCGTTATGGAGGTGGGTGTTTTCGTATTTGCCAACCCGTCCGTCGGCGGCAGCATCGGACTGAAGCGCAACCGGTGTCTCGACGAGAACTGCTTCACCTTCGAATTCACATTGGGGATTTCCGTCGGTCTCGAAGCGCGCGTGGAAGCACTTGCCGAGGGGTGTGTGGGAAGGTGGTGCCGGGACTTCCACCTCCAGGTGACCCCGGCCTCGATCGCGGCAAACTTCAAGGGTGGAATCAAGGGTGACAGCTGCAAGGGGATCGAAGGCGTGCTCGGTCTCGATTCGATTGTCTTCTCGTGTAAGTTCACCGCCTTCGGTGTCGATGTGTTCTATAAATACAAGATATATCCATGAACACGGACTGTCACTCTATGTACCGAATCCTCGGGGGACGCCGCGTCGTGTGCCTTCTGGCTTTCGGCTACTGCCTGACTGTCCGCGCCGACGATACGGTAGTGGAACGCTGGCCAGTGCCCATGCTCGTCGACCTCGAGGATATACCGACGTCGATGGTCGTGGAAGTGCGCTCGCAACTGCTTGACACTCCGTTTGTGAGCTATGTGCCGGACGGGAACCGCGACGGCGAGGCCATGGCCGGATTTGTCCGGGCGCTGGTGGAAGGGGATATCGACGAAGCCATAGGCGGCGTGATCGGAATTCCCGGTGTCTCGCCGGAGGACAACCGGTCGCTCCTCGAGGCGTTTTCGATGATGTTTTCGGCCTATCCAGAAGCGCTTCACTTTGAGCGGGTGGTTCACATGGGCGATGACCGTTTGCTCGTCTGGTCGGTGCCCGTTGATGACGGCACGGATTTCGTCGGTTCATTGCGTTTCCAGCGCGATGCTGACGGAGACCTGCGCTACGAGGGAATCCAGAGCGATCCGCTTACTTCGCTCATCACCCACACCTTCGATATCGCGCGGGAGACGGGTCCGGACGAGCGCGGACCGGATGCCTTCACCTACGAGTACGTGCTTCCGCCCACGGATTCCGATCCCGTGCGTTTCCGCTTCAACGGAGTGGTCACGGAGGTCGACGCTTTCAATCCCATGGGACCAACGGGGCACGCCCCGGTGGATTTTTTCAATACGACAATGGGGCTCTTCGCGGTCGGCAGTCCCTTTGAATACGCGCAGCTCTACACCGATTTCAGTGCCGGACGTTTTATCGAGTGGGCGGAGGAACAGGGAAGCGACTCCTACGAAGCGTTCCGGGCGGAAATGCGGGCTTACGGTGCGAGGGTCATCTTCATGCTCGACGCCGATCCGGTGTATTTGGTTTTTTACGTGCCCACGGACATGGGAATCGAAGGCGATCCGCTGCGCTACACGCCGGTTTACCGTCATCCCCAGGGCGGGTGGCAGCTGACGAATTTCTTCAACTTCGGATTCGCCGACGCCATCTTCCGGACGCGGCAGTATTTCGAAGAGCCGTTCCTGCGCCCGCTTTTGCGCGAAGAAGGGCTCATCACCGGCAATCCTGGAGCCATTCGAGCGACGGTGCCGGGGCGCGGGGCGCAGCTTCCCGATCCGGAAGCGGTTACCGTGCCGGAGCTCGAAGAGGAGGCGCGCGAGGACGGTGCCCCGCCGGAGGATGTCGATGAGCTTCTGCGCGAGGGTAGCCTTTGGCCGTGGATCGTCTTTCTCGTGCTTGCGGCGGCGGTCGCCGTGCTGGCGCTGTTCACTCTCCGGAAGAGGAAAGGGGTGCAATCATGAAAGAGTCACTTCCCGGGACGATTTTCAGCGGACGCGTGTGGCTTTGCGCGTGCTTGCTCTATTCGTTCATTGCCGGAGCCGGGCTGGAGGCGCAGAGCGGCGACGACGGCGAGCCCGATCCCGTGGACGAGCGCCGTGAGCGTGTGCGCACCGTTATCGCGCCGGAAGATGTCTCCGGCGGCGGACGCTTCTTTTATGTGATTTTCCGTGAGCCGTCGGAAGAAGATTTCGCGGATCCGGAATTCGAGCTGGAGCGTTTCGTCGTGGCGAGGGGCGACATGGGCTTCGAGGGCATTTCGCGCATCATCCTCGCACCGCAGACCGACTACGAGATGTACGCGCTCTACGCCGAATCGCTTATGTTCGGGGCGACGCGCTTCCGCACCCCGCGCGCGGGCGAGACATTCACGATCCCGCGCATGGGGTTCTTCGATTTGGACGACGACGACACAGATGACGACGGTCTGAGCGACATCCGCGAGTTCGTCGTCGGCACCGATCCGCTCAACCCGGACACCTCGGGCGACGGCGTGCCTGACGGCGCGGCCGTGCGGCAGGGCATCAATCCGCTGGCCGAGGGCATGGTCGCGGCCACCGGAATCATCGGCACGGCTCCGGTGGAGGGCGTGGCGCACCACATTACGGCGGTCAATAACATTGCGGTCGTGGCGGCGCGCGCGGGCGGTGTGTCCGTCTTCAATGTCGACTCCAGCCGGGCGCCCACGCGTATCGCGCAGGTGGCTACACCCGGTGACGCCTTTGCGGTGGCGGCTTTCGGCACGCGCGTGGCGGTGGCCGACGGCGGAGCGGGGTTGACCGTCATCGATATCTCCGATCCGGCGGGAGCCGAAATCGCCTTCACGCGCGGCTTCGGGCAACCTGTGAATGCTGTTGCCGTATACGGCAGCATTGCGATCGCCGGCACAAACAACGGGCTCATCGTTGCTGTCGATATGATCTCCGGCGCAGAGATCGGTCGCTACCGGGGTCTCTCCGGGCGGATCTGGGACATGGCAGTGAAGGGCGACACGCTCTATGTCCTGCGCGCGGGCACGATCAGCGTCTTCCGCATCGAGGCCGGTGATCTCGAGTTTATCCGCCATGTCACGGCCCAGGGAAGCGCCGGGGCGGGGCAGCGGTCGCTGAAACTCTTTGCCGGCACGGACAGGCTCTACTCGACCTTCTTTAACGGCCTTAACGTCTTCTCCATCGCCGATCCGTGGACGCCCGTCCTCGAGGCGCGCCACACCACAGCGCAGCAGGGCTGGAAGCAAATCGCCCCCACTGGCAGCGGGCTGGCCGTTGCCACGGTCTCGCCCAACAGCACGGCGGACGGTCCGCACCACGTATCCCTGTATTCGCTGGGCGATGACGGCAACGCGCTGGACTTCCTTACGGAGTTCGAGACGCCGGGACTCGCCTCCAGCTTGGTCCTCTACAACGGGCGCGCCTTTATCGCCGACAGCAACGCCGGCCTTCAGGTGATCAACTACCAGGCCTTCGACCGCTTCGGTGTGCCGCCGGTTATCGACCTCGCGACCAACGCCGTCGAGGGAAAATTCGAGGAGGGCAAGCTCATGGACGTGAGCGCCCTCGCATGGGACGATGTGCAGGTGCGCAACGTGCAGTTTTTTGTCGACGACGAGATTCGCATGACTGACGGCAACTATCCCTTCGGCTTCCGACTTCTCACGCCGCTGCTGGCGGCGGGGCGCACCCATTTTTCTCTCCACGCCGTGGCTACCGACACGGGGGGCAACACCACGCGCTCGGAGACACTCACCATCGAACTCGTGCCCGATATGACGCCGCCGCGTGTGCGCTCCGTCGATCCGGCCAACGGGCGCTACATCGGCGAGGCGAGGATCGTCACGGCGGTCATGAGTGAACCCATTGACGTGGCTACGCTCAACGCCCAGTCGTTCCGGCTGATCGGAGCGGGCGAGGACAATATTTTCGATACGGCTGACGACACTGTCATCGCCGGTTCGCTCTCGTTCGACGTCACAACCAACCGCGCCCGTTTCACCGCCGCCGCCGACCTTCCGCAGGGCCGCTATCAGGTACGCATCGGCCCGCCGCTCGCCGATCTCGCCGGCAACGTCATCGCCGAGCCTTTCGCCTCCACGTTCATCGTCCTCGGCCATGTCGATTCCTCGGGTGACGGACTCCCGGACTGGTGGAAGATCGAGCACGGACTCGACCCTTTCAGCACGGACACGGGCAACACCGGCGTCCCCGACTGGATGCGCGACATGGACGGCGACGGACTCATCAACATCGGCGAGTTTCTTCTTGGCACCGATCCGCGCAACCGCGACACCAGCGGCGACGGTATATGGGACGGTCACTACGACACCTCGGGCGACGGTCTCACCGACGGGCAGAAGATCCTTCTCGGGCTCGATCCCTTCAAGATCGACACGGACGGCGACGGTTTCACCGATTACGATGAGATCAACGAAGGCACCGATCCCCTCGATCCCAACTCGTTCCCAAGGACGCGCGTGATGAGCCCGTCCATCGCCTACCTGAATTCCGAGCCCCGCGCGCCGTTGCCGGGCGAGACGGTTTTCACGGTCGTTTCGCGCCCGGTAAGCTACCTCAATGCGCTGCCCGCCGCGCCGGACGGAGAGGTTGTCTTTCATGTCGCGTCGCCCGCCGTGAGCTACCTCAACGCGCTTTTCGACGATGCCGGGGATCAAGTGGTCCATGCCGCCGCATCCATGCCCGTGAGCTACCTCAACGCCCTGCCGCTCGAACCGGACGAGGGCGAACAAATTGCGATCTCTCCACTTGTCTCGTACGAGGCCGTCGCCCCGTGATCCGTTTGTATCCACATTGAAACTTCACCAACAAGGCACCATCATGAAGACACGAAACCCACAATACACCACCAGACGCAGCTCCGCACGCACGGCTTCCGTGCTCCGGGTGTGGATCGCAGCCGCCGTCTTTTCCGCCGGGGCGGGCGTTCCCGTCTCCGTGTTCGCCGAGGATCTACCGTTCGAGAGCGGCTCGACCGGCGCGGACGGGCCGCTCATTGTCCCCGCGCACCCGGTCAACCGGGAAAATCCCGCCATGGCCTTCGACCCTGTTCGCGAGCAACTGGTCCTGTTCGGGGGCAACGTGAGCAGCACGTATTATCCCGAGACATGGGTGTCCGACGCTTCCGGGGCCGGGTGGACGCAGGTCCAGACCACCTTCGTCTCGGGCCGCCACAGCGCCGCCATGGAGTGGGACGCTGTCAACGAGGTTGTCGTCATGTTCGGCGGGCTGCGTGCGGACAATACTTTCCTCGACGAGTTCTGGGCATGGGACGGCACTGACTGGTCGCCGATCATTGTCTCCCCGCGCCCGCCCGCCCGCTACAGCCACTCAATGGTGGCCGATCCGGCCACGGGGCATGTCTATGTCTTCGGCGGCCGCGGTGTCGGCAACACCAACCTCAACGACCTCTGGCGCTGGAACGGGGAGGCATGGACGCTCCTCGACGAGGTTGGCACGCCGCCTGCCAGCCTGAACTATCGCTACTTCGAAGCGGTGTGGGACTCGGAGGACAACTCCATCCTCCTCTACAGTTCCTCGCCGCAGCGCACGTGGAGATTCAAAGGCGGCGCATGGAACGAGGTCGTCACGGTCAACGACCGGCCCAACCCGAACTGGGGCTTCCGCATGGAGTACGATCCCGTCGGCAACCGCACGATTCTCTTCGGTGGTTCCGCGCACCGCGGAGTCACGTGGGAGTTCCGCGACAACGATTGGTTCGTCCTCGACCTCGACGAAGTGCCGCCCCGCCGCTACTACCATGCCTCGGCCTACGACACGGTGAACGACAGGATTGTCATGGGTTTCGGCTGGATGGATTCGTTTACCAACACCGTGTCGAACATCCGCAACTCCGACACATGGACCTTCAAGGATGGGGAGTGGTCCTACCATTCCGGGCGCTTGTTTCACTTCGACATGCGCAACCGCCCCGACGGTATTTGGAACTTCACTTCCATTAACGTGCCCTCCACCGCGGAGGTCCGCTTCATCAAGAACAGCACAAACACGCCGGTCGTCTGGCTGGCCACTGAAGATGTGCTTATCGACGGGATTGTGCGCGTAGACGGCGACGACGCTGGCGGAAACTCCGGCGCGGACAATTACGCCGAGGGCGGGCCCGGCGGTTTCGCGGGCGGCCTCGGAGGCATCCGGTGGGATGTATCGGGTTCCTACGTGGGGACGCCCGGGCAAGGTCCCGGCGGCGGCGCACCCGGTGTCAACTCCGGGCAAAACGGGGAACACGCGGAGTTCCTGAATGTCTACGGCAACTCCCTCCTCCTTCCGATCATCGGCGGATCCGGCGGCGGGGGCGGTGCCTCCAACAATAATAACTTCGGCGGCCACGGCGGCGGGGGCGGCGGGGCTATCCTCATCGCCTCCTCGCGCGACATCACCGTCAACGGCTCGATCAATGCCGACGGCGGACAGCGGGCATGGGGCGGAGCATCGTGGGGCGGTCACGGCTCCGGCGGTGCCATCAAGTTAATGGCCGACCGCGTCGCCGGATCCGGCAACCTGCGTGCGCGCGGGGGTCGCTCCGCCACGAACAACCAGGGCGGGCGCATCCGTATTGAGGCCTTCTTCCGGCCGTTGGCCGCGAACACACAGCCGACACCCTCGGCCACGGCGCCCATTGCCGCACCCGATCTCAGCGAGCAGCCGACATTGCGTGTCATCTCCGTCGACGGCGAAACGGTGAAGCAACCGCCCACCGGCAGTTTGCAGAATCCCGATGTCGTCTTCACGGCCGCGGGAGTCGTCACGATTGTCGTGCAGGGTACCAACGTGCCGCAGGGCACGCCCGTGCGCCTCCGTGTGACCAGCAGCGGCGAGATCATCGACTTGCCCGCGCCGGGTGCGCCCGAGGTCCAGATGGGCGCGGCTGGCACCGCCAGCTTCTCGGCAACCGTCCCCGCCGGTATCGGAACCATCCAGGCATTCGCGGAGTTCTGAGGATCGGACAGCTCCTGCACAGTAGCGCCGGCGCCCCGCCTCCGTCGATCCGGCGGGCGGAGGGAAGACGGCGGGGGCCGGGACCGGCTGAAAGGGCTCAGTCCAACCGCTGAACTCGTAGCTGGACGGTCCGCCTTGCGCGAGCGTCGTTGGATGATGATCCGCCGGTCGGTTAAACTGGATCGGCCTTATCGGGTGAGCTTTGCCCAAAGCCAAATTGAGAACGCAACAAGGAAGAACACGGCGATGAACAGTGCGATGCGGTGACGACCCGCCTCGCTGTCATCAAACATGACCTGAACGGTGCGGAAGGCGGGTTTCGGTGTCCGGTCGGCGTAGAGTATGCCGTAGTGCTCCTCGGGGTCGTTATTGTGCGCAGGGTATCCATTGTTGTCAGACAGCTGCCAGCTTGCCGGTCTCGACGGCCGGCTCAGCTTCCTGCTGTTCGGCGGAAGCCGCGGTTTTTGCCCGGGATCGAGCGGAGGGAAAACGGAGAGAGAAGGTGGATCCTCCGGCATTGGACTGGATCAGATCGAGTTCGCCGCCCATGTGACGCGCAATCTGGCGGCTGATGGCGAGACCGAGGCCGTTGGTTCCATCCTCCGGGGCCGCGATTTGAAAGAGGCTGTTGCGCAGCGTGACGGGTATGCCGGGGCCGTTGTCGGAGACGGAGAAACTCCATCCCCACATGCCGAATCCCGCTTCAACATCAATCCTTCCGCCCGCACAGATGTAATGGATTGATTTCTCGAGTAATTGGGAAAGTATGACAAGGGCGAGCCGGGCGTCGTGTGCGGGAATTTGTTCCGCGCCTTCGGAAGCGTTCGTACGGGTTTCCAGGGTGATGCCCCGTGTTGCCGCCGTTTGCCGGTGGCGACGGACAAGTTCGTCGAGGATTTCAGAAGCGGTGTACGAGACCTGGCCGTTACTGATGTCATCGCGGAGGAAGTTCGCGGTATGGTCGAGTAACGCGTGGATGCGGTTGGCGGTCGCACGGGCATCTGCCGCGTCGGGAATGTCGGCGAGCAGATTTTGCAGGTGCGCCACCGGCCTGCGGAGCCCGTGCAAAAAATTGATGCTGAGCGATCCTACGACTGTGGTCTTTGCCGCGAGAATGAGGTCGGCGTTCGCTTGGCGCAGTGCATCCCGGTAATCCGAATGGAGGGCCTTCGAGCGGGATATCTGACGGTGTCCGAATCCTAGAAGGATACTGATGAGAATGATGAATCCTGCCATGACAAGTGAGGCGCGGCGCGTGAGGTCTCTGTCGAGAGCGCCAAACTCAAGTTCTGCGGAGGAGCCGTCAATCCAGTACACAGCGGTCGTGTGTTCTTCTCCGTCGATGTCGGGGAGCGGGACCCGCACTTCGATCAACGGATGATGATCATTTGTCTTTTCGTCGAGGAAGAGGGAGTGCATCGGAAAACCCGGATGCCAATGCGCGGAGGCGGAACGAGGGGTGGATTCAAGGGGTGCTGAGGGTAGGATTATCGACTCGGGTACCGCCGCTATTGGCTGTCCGTCTTTGTCGAATAGGGTGAGGCCGATGATGCCTTCGAGATCACTTGCCGCGAGGGCGAAGTCGAGAGCGTCGAAATAAGCGTTGGCTTTGCCGCGCAAGCGTTGTGTCTCCAATTCGGCAACGGCGGCGATAAGGTGCGCGTCGCGGCTGAGGATTTGTTTTTGTGTTTTGTTCCGCTGCGCTTTGAAAGCGAGGCCGACCAATACGGCTGCACCAAGTAGAATGAAAAGTCCAAGGAAGGTGAATGTCCGGGCGGGGTCGGGCGTGGCGGGTTTGGCTGGTGTATTCATCGGATAATTTTCTGAGGTGGTAGGATGGATACGGCGGGAAAAAAGGCGGGCGGTCCCGTGACCGCCCGCCGTTAGAAACCAGACGGTGAATGCCGATTGGTTGTGCGCCGGAGGCGATCAGGCGCCGGGGCGGCGGCTGCCCCCGGCGTCTCCGCCTGTGTTGCGCTCCATGCGGCGGAGGTCGCGGCGCTCCTGCATGGCCTCGCGGCGCTCCTCGCGGAAGGCTTCGATCAGCGCGGCGCGATCTTCTTCGGAAGCGTCGCGGAGGTTGAGGCGCAGTTCCTCGCGGGCATGGCGCATCTCCTGAGCGGTGGCTTGGAAGGCTTCGCGGCGTTCGACCAGAGCCGGATCGGCATCAGGACGGTCTTCCGCACGGCCGGAGCGGACGTCGGCGGACCAATCGTTCACGATCCCGCGGAGTGCCTCGGCGTCGGCTACTTGATCCGCGTTGGCTTGGCGCCATTGCGCGATGGCAGCAGCGACTTCGGCGGGCGAGGCATCTTCGGGCAGTTCGGCGAGGACGGCGGCGCGGGATTCGCTTAGCTCGGCTTCTAGGACGGCGAGTTCACCACGGGCTTCGTCCACTTCGGCGGGAACCTCCGGAATTTCGGGCCGCTCGGGGCGGTATTCGCCCGCGTTTTCGCGCAGTTCCGCGGCGAGGTCCTGGATTTGCGCGACCAGTACGGCGTTTTCCGCGCGGAAGGCGGCAACGGCCTCGGCGCGTTCTTCTTCGGAGGCGTCCGCCAGCGATGCAACGAGGGTTTCCCGCGCCTCTGCCAGTTCGGCCTGCAGGACAGACAGTCGATCGCGCACATCGGGCACGACCGGATCGACTTCGGGATATTCGATTTCGGGCGGCGCCGGACGGTTTGCGTCTCCGTCCGCCGGAGGCTCGACCGCGAGGGCGAACCCGGAGGCAAAGGACAGGCCTGCGAGGATGAGGATCTTTTGTTGATAGGTTTTTTTCATGACAGTTTCTTTTTGTTTGTTTCTCGTTTGGTGGATGCGGACACCGGTGTGTGCCAGCGGTTTTACATCAACATTCCCCGTGCCAATTTTCCGGATGATATCCTAAGTGCTTTTATAGTAGATATTTGCGGCATTTGAATTTCTTTCAGTCCCGGTTTCGCTGTAGAGAAATAGGGTATTCTTCCCGATTAAACGGCGGCTATCGGGGAATATTCCCCACCAACGAAGACGAGAATGCCTTCGACCCGCGGAAGAAGCGTAAGCGTAGGCGCGCCCGCTCACGGGCGCGGGCGAACCCGCCCCTTCAGGAATTTCCCCCAATTCGGGGCTCGCCATGGCGGGAGGCGGGTACACACTGGCCGGTTTTTCGATTTTCACCATGACGCAGAGCTACAACGTAAGCCATTTGGAACACCTCGAGTCGGAGGGTATCTATGTCCTGCGCGAGGTTGCGGCGCAGTTTCAGAACCCGGCGCTGCTTTTCAGCGGGGGCAAGGACTCGATCTGTGTCGCGCACCTCGCCAAGAAGGCGTTCTGGCCGGCGCGGCCGCCCTTTCCGTTCCTGCATGTCGACACGGGGCACAACTTCCCGGAGACGATTGAATACCGCGACAAGTTTGTCGCCGACATCGGAGCCAGCCTCATCGTGGCAAGCGTGCAGGACTCCATCGACAAGGGCCGCGTGCGCGAGGAGAAGGGGCCCAACGCGAGCCGCAACGCCCTGCAGACGGTCACGCTTCTCGACGCCATCACCGAGAACGGCTTCGACTGCGCCATCGGCGGCGCGCGCCGCGACGAGGAGAAGGCGCGGGCGAAGGAACGCTTCTTCAGCCACCGCGACGACTTCGGCCAGTGGGACCCGAAGAACCAGCGGCCCGAGTTGTGGAACCTCTTCAACGGGCGCATGCATCCTGGCGAGCATTTCCGTGTCTTTCCGCTCTCCAACTGGACCGAGATGGATGTGTGGCAATACATCAAGAAGGAGAACATCCCCCTCCCTTCGATCTATTTTTCGCACGAGCGCGACGTCGTCGAACGCGGCGGCACGTTCCTTGCCTTGACGGATTTCATTTCCTTGCAGGAGGGCGAGACGCCGCAGAAGCGGATCGTGCGCTTCCGCACCGTGGGCGACGCGACCTGCACCGGCGCCGTCGAGTCGACGGCCGACACCCTCGAAGCCGTCATCGCCGAAGTCGCCGCCGCGCGGCAGACCGAGCGAGGCACCCGCGCCGACGACAAGCGCTCCGAGACCGCCATGGAGGACCGCAAACGCCAAGGCTACTTCTAATCTCTTCCTCTACGTCTTCCTCATCCACCGCGTCCCCCGTTCCATCCACAAACGTATTATATATTAACACCACCGACGCGATCTCCCCGCTCTCCAGTCGGCCCACCGCCATGAAGACCGCACTCATCACCGGAATTACCGGCCAAGACGGCTCCTACCTCGCCGAGCAGCTCCTTGAAAAGGGCTATACCGTCCACGGGATGATCCGCCGCTCGAGCAGCTTCAACACCGGTCGCATCGACCACCTTTTCAACGATCCGGAGATCCACGACAAGACGCTCTTTCTCCACCACGGCGACCTCACCGACTCCTCCAATCTCAACCGGCTCCTCGAGAAAATCGCGCCCGACGAGATCTACAACCTCGGCGCGCAGAGCCATGTGAAGGTGTCTTTCGAGGTGCCCGAATACACGGCGGAGGTCGACGGCGTGGGCACCCTCCGCTTCATCGACGCCATCAAGGAGGTCGGCCTCAAAGACAAGACGCGCTTCTACCAGGCCTCGACCTCCGAACTCTACGGCAAGGTGCAGGCTGTCCCGCAGTCGGAGACCACCCCCTTTTATCCGCGTTCGCCCTACGGCGTGGCCAAGCTCTACGGCTACTGGATTATCGTCAACTACCGCGAGGCCTACGGCATCTACGCCTGCAACGGAATTCTCTTCAACCATGAATCGCCCCGGCGCGGTGAGACCTTCGTCACGCGCAAAATCACCCGCGCCGCCGCGCGCATCGCCCACGGCCTTCAGGAAGAGCTGCTCCTCGGCAACCTCGACGCCAAGCGCGACTGGGGTTATGCGCCCGAATACACCGAGGGCATGTGGCGCATCCTACAGCAGTCCGAACCGGACGACTACGTCCTCGCCACGAACGAGACCCACACCGTGCGCGAATTCGTGCAGTTCGCCTTCCGCCACCTCGGCATCGAGCTTGCCTTCGAGGGAGCGGGAGTCGAAGAGCGCGGCGTCTGCACAAAGACGGGCAAAACCCGCGTACGCGTCGACCCCAGATACTTCCGCCCCGCCGAGGTCGACCTGCTCATCGGCGACTTCACCAAGGCCAAAGAAAAACTGGGCTGGGAGCCCGCTACCAAATTCGACAAACTCGTCGAGATCATGGCCCGCGCCGACTACGACAAAGTCGCCCGCCGCGGCTACTGAATCCCCGCCGGGCCCGACCTGTAATTTTCCATCATGACAGCCGCAAAAACCACGGATTACCTCGACATGGAACTGCTCCGCTTCTCCACGGCGGGCAGCGTCGATGACGGCAAGAGCACGCTCATCGGGCGCCTCATGTTCGACACGAAGACGATCTTCGAAGACCAGCTCGAAGCCGTCGTGCGCTCCTCGCGCCAGCGCGGGGACGAAAACGTGAACCTCGCGCTGCTGACCGACGGGCTGCGCGCCGAGCGTGAGCAGGGCATCACCATCGATGTCGCCTACCGCTACTTCGCCACGCCGAAGCGCAAGTTCATTATCGCGGACACGCCGGGGCATATCCAGTACACGCGCAACATGGTGACGGGGGCCTCCACCGCCAACCTCGCCATCATTCTCGTCGACGCGCGCAAGGGCATCATCGAGCAGACCTGCCGCCATAGCTTCATCGCCAGTCTGCTGCAGATCCAGCACGTCGTCCTCTGCGTCAACAAGATGGATCTCGTCGACTACAGCGAGGACCGCTTCGACGAGATTGTCGCCGAATACAAGGAGTTCGCCTCGCGCCTGCAGATCCCGCAGATGACCTTCATCCCCATCAGCGCGCTGCACGGCGACAACGTCGTCAACAAGTCCGAAAAGACGTCGTGGTATCAGGGGCCGCCGCTTCTCTACCACCTCGAGACCGTCTACATCGGCTCTGACGCCAACCACGTCGATGCCCGCCTGCCCGTGCAATGGGTCATCCGCCCGCACTCCGCGCAGTGGCATGACTTCCGCGGCTTCGCCGGGCGCGTCGCCGGCGGCGTTTTCAAGCCGGGCGACGAGGTCACCGTCATGCCGAGCGGCTTTTCCACGCGTATCAAGGCCGTCCATACCGCCGACGGCGAACTCGCCGAGGCGTTCCACCCGCATTCGGTCACGGTCACCCTCGAAGACGAGATCGACATCTCCCGCGGCGACATGCTCGCCAAGCCTAACAACCTGCCCAAGGTCGCGCAGGACGTCGAAGCCATGATCTGCTGGTTTTCCGAAAAGGAGAAGCTCGACCCGCGTGGCCAATACCTCCTCAAGCACACGACCAACGAGGTCAAAGCGCGTGTGCAGGAGGTCCTCTACAAGGTCGACGTCAACACCCTCCACAAAATCGAGGACGACCGCGAGATCGGGCTCAATGAAATCGGCCGCGTGCGTATCCGCACAAGCGCCCCCCTCCTGCACGACAGCTACCAGCGCAACCGCATCACCGGCAGCTTCATCCTCGTCGATCCCTTCACCCACGACACCGTCGCCGCCGGCATGATCCGGTAGCCAATTTCCGTAGCCGAAGATTTGGACCGGCCTCCCAGCCATCCATGAACCCGCATTCCAAAACGAAAATCTACGTCGCC
>SLLG01000345.1 GCA_007134215.1 Opitutales bacterium
AAAATGGCGGAGGGTGAGGGATTCGAACCCCCGGAGCCTTGCGGCTCAGCGGTTTTCAAGACCGCCGCAATCGTCCACTCTGCCAACCCTCCAGGATGATGGGAAGAGCATTAGGCCGAAGGCCGGGCGCGGGGCAAACGGAAATTTCGGGGGATGGAGGGAGGCGAAGACGTAGAGAAAGAGGAAGAGGGAGAGGGAGAGTGGGGGCGGCGGGGGAATATCTTTTTTTGAATTGGACTCGCCGCGGTCCGGTCTACCCTGCGTGGATTGGATGATGATGCTTTGGAGTGAACACTGGACCGGGGCGGTTTACGGCGGGGTGCCGTGGCTGGCGAATGTCGTGCAGTATTTCGGCCAGTCGAACATGGCGGGAAAGGTGATCATCCTTTTCCTCATTGTGTTCAGCCTGCTCGCTTGGACGATCATGATCGGCAAATACTGGGACCTCGGGCGGCTGCGCGGGGGCAACACGGCGTTTGAGGCGCGCGTGGCGAAGACGGAGCGTGTCCTGCGCGTCGACCCGAAGTTCGGCGGGGCGGCGGGGCCTTACGCGGAGTTGGCGCGCGAGGCGGTGAAGGCCTTCCACCGCGCCTCCGGGAGCGATTACGCCGTGGGGCACGTGGAGAACGCCTTGCAGCGCAGCGTGGCGCGCGGGACGATCCAGTACGAGTCGAAGATGATCCTTCTCGGGTCGATCGTGGCGGGCGCGCCGTTCATGGGGCTGCTCGGGACGGTTTGGGGGGTGATGGACGCTTTTGGAGCGATCACGACACAGGGCGGGGCCAACATCGGCGCGCTCGCTCCGGGGGTGTCGGGCGCCCTCCTCACGACGGTGGCCGGGTTGCTCGTGGCCATCCCCTCGGTCTTCGGCTACAACTACCTCCTCACGCAGGTGAAGGTGATGGTCACGGAACTTGAGAACTTTGCCAGCCACCTCGCCGACCGCATCGAACTGGAGGCGAAGGACCGCTCCTAGAGGCCATGGCACGCGTCTTCCACCGCAAGGAGCGCCTCGGCGCGATGTCGGAGATCAACGTCACTCCGTTGATCGATCTCGCTTTCGCGCTGCTCATCATCTTTATGATCACGGCACCGCTCCTCGAACAGTCGATCGACATCGCGCTGCCGGTGGAAACGGCGCGCCCGCAGGAGCGCGAGCGGCCGCGTCTGCAGGAGATCGCCATCGACGAGGCGGGGGACTATTTCTGGGGAGCCGAGGGGGTGTCGGAGAGTGAGTTGCGCGAGCGGCTGGAGCTGTTTGCTCTCGAATCCGATCCGCCGGTGATTTCCATCCGTGCGGACGCGCGCTTGCCTTATCAGCGGGTGGTGGATTTAATGGATATCATTAAAAGCTTCAACCTCTCGCGTATCAGCCTTGAGACGCGGGGGGAGTGATCTCACGGGGAAGATGAAAGGATCGACGAACAAACCGGCGCTTCTGACCGCCGTCGCGCTGCACGGCCTCATCGTCGTGGTGGCGGTGGTGTTTGCCGTCCTCGACCGCCTGCGCACGGAGGAGCCGGTGCATGTCTTCGAACTCGTCTCCCTCGCCGACGAGCCGCCGTCTCCCGACCCCGCGCCGACACCCCCGGCCCCGGCGCCCGAACCGGATCCCGAGCCGCTCACCGTCGAAGAACTGGAAGAGCTGCGCGAGATCCCGCCCCTGCCCGAGCCGCCGCGCCCCGAGCCACCGCCGCCGGATCCGCCTCCCGCCCCCGCGCCGGAGCCCCCGCGCCAAGTGCGCTTCGAGGACTGGGCGCGCGACCGCAACCTACCCGAACGCGTGCAGCGCGTGGAGCCGCGCCCGCGCCCGGCCGCGCCCCAGCCGCGCATCGAAACAAATATCCGCGAGCGCCTCCGCGAGGTGTCCGATCTGCGCGTAGAGGACTTCCGCGCCGCCTCCTCGCGCGAGCAGAGTGAGATGGAGGCCTACCTCAACACCATCCGCGCCCGCCTGCGCGCCGCCTTTGAGCCGGTGGGCGTCGACCACGTCGCCCGCGTGCGCTTCGAGGTCGGTGCCGACGGGCGCATCGGCCGGGTGGATTTCATCGAGCGCTCGGGCAATCCCGTCTTCGACGAATCCGTGCGCCGCACCTTTCAGTCCATCGGGCGGTTTCCGCCCCCGCCGAGCGGGCGCGCCCACTCGTGGACGACGACCTTCCGGAGTACGGATTGATGGGGTCGGCGCGGCAGGTTTCCGCGGGAAACGCGGTGTATGCTGTCGCCTTCCTTCTCCTCGTCGCCGCGTTTATCACCACCGGTTGCGCGCAAACGAAAGACGTGCGCGTGGGTGCGCTGCGCGACGGACGCGGGCCGCTGGACACCGAAGGCGTTCCGCATTGGCACCTGCACACGGCGGGCGGTGACAATGGCCGCACGATTGAGGTGACGACGCTCGCCGCCGAGGGGCCGGGTTCGCTCGGCGAGGCCCTCGCCGCGAGCGGACCGCGCCGCGTGGTCTTCCGTGTCGGTGGAGTGATCGACCTCGGCGCGCGGGATTGGTGGATACGCGAGCCCTACCTCACGCTCGACGGCGGCTCCGCCCCCGAGCCGGGTATCACGCTCATCCGCGGCGGGCTCATGGTGGACGCGCACGACGTCATTATCCGCCACCTGCGCATCCGCCCGGGCGAGGCCGGTTTCGCCAAAGGCAGCGGCTGGGAGATCGACGGCATCTCGACCGTCGACGGTGCCTTCAACGTCCTCATCGAAAACTGCTCCATCACATGGGCGACCGACGAAAACCTCAGCGCGAGCGGACCGCGTTTCGCGGGCGACACACCGGAGGAGTGGCGACGCAACACCTCGCACCGCATCCTCTTCCGCCACAACATCATCGGTGAGGGCCTGAGCCGCTCCACGCACAGCGAGCCGGAGCACTCCAAAGGCACACTCGTGCACGACAACGTCACGGAGATCGCCATCATCGGAAACCTCTACATCAGCAACATGGACCGCAACCCGCTCTTCAAGGGCGGCACGCGCGCCATCCTCGCCAACAACCTCATCCACAATCCGGGGCGCTGGGCCATCCACTACGCGCTGGTTCCCGCCGAGTGGCGGGGGCGCGAGCCGATCCCCGGCCGCCTCGCCATCGTGGGGAATGTTGTGCGCCACGGGCCCGACACCCCGCGCACCATGCCCATCGGCGCGTTCACCGGGCGCGCGGAGGTCTTCACGCACGACAACCGCGTCGTGCGCCGCGGCGGGGGCGATCTCGGCGTGCCGTGGGTGGGCCAGTACACCGCGCTGCGCGCCCTGCCGTTCTGGCTCGAAGGCTTTGCGGCGCGGCCCGCCGCCGAAACCGCCGACTGGGTCCTTGTAAACGC
>SLLG01000256.1 GCA_007134215.1 Opitutales bacterium
CTCCCCCGCCGCCGGTAAGGGAAAACACAAACCCAACAAAATCGCCGCCGCCGCGGCACACCTCTGACCAGCACAATATTTCATGAAACAGTGGAACGCATATTTCAGAAAATACCGCCGCGTGTCAAAGGAAACCTCCGCGCACCATCGGAAGTTGACGGCGGGGCGCGAAGCGATGAAATCACTGTATGCGTTGCGGACAATGGACTACGCTGCTGACCGCCGCACTGGCGCTTCTGGCCGCCGGTTGCGCGGGGAACCGCCCCGGGTCGGTCGCGCGCGTGCCCTTGCCCTCCCCGGAGGCGGCGGGCGAACGGGCGCTCCTCGCCCTCGCAATGGTGGAAGGCGGGGGTGACGGGACTTCATTTGCCGTCAGCCAAGTCGTCTATGAGTGGGACCGCTTCGAGACGGCAGAGGACGGGCGTTTCTCCGTCCTCGCCGAACCGCTTCCCGAGGTGGGTGCACCAGAGTCCGGGCCCGGCGATGCGGGGCGGGCCTATTCCGTCTACCGTGTCCGGGTGGCGCCGGACGGTTCCGTGGCGGCGGACGGCATTTCTCGGCTCATAAAAAGGGAGACGATGAGCGAAGGGAGGTCCGGAAGCGCGTTCGAAGGCAAACGGGCGGTTTCCTTTGCCGGCCTGGATCCGTTGCCGGCGGCGGAACGGTTGGCGACACCCGACCCGGCTGCCTTCGCCCGCGCGGCCGCCGCCTCCCAAGCCGTGCAGCGTTTTCAGGCACCCCGTCCCGTGGATGCGGAGGACCTCGTCTCGCTGACCGCTGCGCTCTACGATGCCCGCACGAGGGACCGGCGGGCTCCGCCGTATACGCTGAACTTCGTCTTGCGCGAGCTTACCGGACCCGACGAAACAAACGCCCCGCCCGACCTCAAGGCGTATCAGGTGCTCCAGGTCGTCATGGACCGCCGAGGCCGCGTCCGCACGGAGGATGTAGGCGAAGGCCTGCGGATTGTCCGCGGAGAATGAGCGGCACCGCCATCCGCAGTGTGCTGCGAAACCGCGCGAATACGGTTTCCGCAACTACCACATTGCCGCGACGCGCTCCCAGTTGTGGAGGAGGACGAGGCCCCAGACGATGCCGCAGTGGACGAGGCTGAGGAGGACGGCGGCGCTGCCCATGTCTTTGGCGCGCTTGGCGAACGGGTGGCGCTCGGTGGAAATGTAATCGACGACCCATTCGACCGCGCTATTGAGCAGCTCGACGATGAGGAAGAGGAAGACGCTGCCGATGAGCAGGGCTTTGCCGAAGAGCCCGACGGGAAGGACGAGCGCGACGGGAACCATGAGGAGGGCGAGGAGGAACTCCTGCCGGAAGGCGGCCTCGTGCTTGAGGGCGGACCCGATGCCCTCGAGGGAATGACCGGCTGCCCGGATGACGCGCAGGACACCGCGGTTGTTCGCGGGTTTTCCGCTCTTGAGCGGAAGATCGGCGGAAGCGTGCATAGGTTCGTCCTCCTGTATGAAAATTTCCGCTACGACCGTAGCCCGTCGGCGACGGCCTGCGCTTTCATCGACAGCTCGGCGGCCTTGAAACAGTGCGCCTGGGTCATGGCGTCCTCGGTCCGGTTGAGGACATCGCGGATAAGCAAGCCGTAGAACGGAAAGCCGATCTTGCCGGCGCAGGGGATGCGCTTTTCGCCCTCGTGGTCGACAAGGTAGATGACCTGCTCCTCCTTCGGGTCGGAGGTAATCTCGATGTATTTGCGGATTTCGATGTAACCGTCGGTCCCGAGGATGAAGGTGCGCCCGTCGCCCCATGTGCGGAGTCCGCGCGGGTTGAACCAGTCGATCCGGCAGTAGCAGGAAGCGCCTGTATCGGTCGTAATGGACGCCTCGCCGAAGTCTTCGAGACCGGGGGTGTCGTCGTTGGAGAAGTTCTCCACGCGGGCGAAGTTCACTTTGCCGTCGCTCGATCCGGTGAAGGCGAGAAACTGCTCAAACTGGTGCGAGCCGATATCCGTGAGAATGCCGCCGTATTTCTCTTTCTCGAAAAACCAGTCGGGCCGCGACGGCTTGTTGAGGTTGTGCGGGGCCATGATGAGCACCTGCAGGACGCGCCCGATGGCACCCTCTTTGATGAGTTCGCCGGCGTGCCACCCGGCCTCCGTGTGGAGGCGCTCGGAAAAATCGCACATGTATTTGCACCCGGTGTCCTTCACCACCTTGCGCGCCTCGTCGAGCTGGCCGAGCGTGGTGAAAGGCGACTTGTCGGTGAAGTAGTCCTTGCCCGCGCGCAGGCAGCGGAAACCGATCTCGGCGCGCTCACAGGGCACGGCGGCGGCGGTGACGAGTTTGACCTCCGGATCGTCGAGGATCTCGTCGTAGGAGCGGGCCGCCTTGACGCCCGGATACTTGTCGCAGAATTCCTTGAGGCGCTTGGGATCGGGGTCCCATGCCCATTTGCACTCGCCTCCGGCCTCGGTGAGGCCGTTCGTCTGGCCGAAGATGTGGCCGTGGTCGAAGAAAGCGGCGGCGAATTTAAATTCGCCGGCCTTGACGACGGGCTCGGGTTTCGCCGCCGTCGGCGCGTAGTTCATTCCGTCTCGCTGGTTCTCAGGCATGGTTTTCAGGGTGTTCGGGTTTGCTTTTGTGATTACTTGAAATCGCTTGCGAGCTTCTCCTCGACCTTCTTCTCGAATTTCGAGTTGGCGATGAGTTCCTTGAGTTTCTTTTCGTAGGCGGCGCCGTCGAGCGGCAGCTCCACGGTGGCGTCGGTGAATCCGCTGTAGAGCATGGCGTTGGCCAGCTCGACGGAGCGGATCCCCTCGGCGGCGGGGGCGATAAGTTCCTCACCCTTGAGGATGGCATTGGCAAAGTTTTTGAGGATGCCGACGTGCTGCGGACCGTTTCCACCCTTGACAGGGATCTCCACGTTCCATGTCGACGGCTTCGTGAATCCGCCTTCGGTGGTCTTGCTCCACTCCGTCATAGCCACCTCGTTACGGATGAAGCGGATGCCTCCGTGTTCGGCGGGCTCGACGACGACCTTGCCCCGCTCGCCCGTGATCTCGAGCCGGTTGGTGCCGGGGGCTTCCCCCGTTGTGGTCATGAAAACACCTCTGCACCCGTTTCCGTATTCCATGTAGCAGGTGACGTCGTCCTCGACCTCGATATCATGGTAGCGGCCGATGCCGCAGAAGGCACGCAGGCTTTGGGGCATGCCGAAGAGCCACTGCCAGAGGTCGAGCTGGTGCGGGCACTGGTTGAGGAGGACGCCGCCGCCCTCGCCTTTCCATGTCGCGCGCCACCCGCCCGAGGCATAGTAGCTGAAGGTGCGGAACCAGTCGGTGATCGTCCACACGACGCGCCGGATTTCCCCCAGCTCGCCGTCCTGGATGAGGGAGCGCAGTTTGGTGTAGTGCGGGTCGGTGCGCTGGTTGAACATCGCCGCAAAGATGACCTTGGGGTCCTTGTGCGCGGTAATGAGGCGCTCGCAGTCCGCCTTGTGCACGGAAATCGGTTTCTCCACGAGGAGGTGCTTGCCCGCTTCGAGGGTCGCGATACCCAGCGTCGTGTGGTCGTAGTGGGGCGTCGCGACAAGGACGGCGTCCACTGTGTCGCCCGCGATAAGGTCCTCCGCCGTGCCGAAAGCCTTCACCTTGGCGAAGGGCTTGAGGCGCTCGGGATTGTGGTCGCAGAGCGCGGTTAGTTCCATACCGGGAACCTTGCCGTCGAGGATGTTGCGGGCGTGGGCCGAACCCATGTTGCCCACACCGATGATGCCGATTTTAACTGTATTCATAGTTCAGGGTGATATTGCATTGTTCAGAAGAAAGGAAACGCGCGACGAGTGATCACTTGCAATCCGGACAGTTCAATGTAGCCGAACGTGTAAGCGATTGGAAGGGACCGGGCAGATCCCGCGGGATTCCAAAGCTCCGTTCCAAAGCCCGGCGGCTCCGGCTACGAAATTCAAGTGTGGCTCAGGTTCCGCCCGCGCCGCCCGGCCGGTTTCAGCGGAGAAGCGCATCAGGCGGTGTATTCGCCGAGTTCGAAGCCGAAGTATTGCGCCGCGTTGCGGTAGCAGACGTTTTCGACGAGGTCGCCGAGGAGTTTCATATCGCGGGGCAAATCACCGTTCTCCACATCCTCGCCGATGAGGTCGCAAAGGAGGCGGCGGAAGTATTCGTGCCGCGTGTAGCTCATGAAGCTGCGCGAATCGGTGAGCATGCCTACAAACCGGCCGAGGAGGCCGAGGTTGGAGAGGGCGTTGATCTGCCACGTCATGCCCTCCTTCTGGTCGAGGAACCACCAGCCGCTGCCGAACTGCATCTTGCCCGGCACACCGTCGCCCTGATAATTACCGATCATGGTGGCCATGAGGTAATTGTCCGCCGGGTTGAGGTTGTAGAGGATGGTCTTGGGCAGTTTGCCGATACCGGAGAGGCGGCCGAGGTAGCGCGCGAGGGGGACGCCCTGCGGGTAGTCGCCGATGGAGTCGCACCCGATATCGGGCCCGAGCTTGCGGAAGAGCGCCTCGTTGTTGTTGCGCATGGCCCCGAGGTGGAGCTGCTTGGTCCATTTTTTCTCCGCGTCGAGGGTGCCGAAGAATTCCATGAGGTAGGAGGCGAACTGCTCCTTCTCATGCATATTGGCGTCGCGTCCGGCACGGGCTTTGTCGAAGATACGGGTGGCCGTCTCCTCGTCGGGAAAGTCGGCGTAGCAGCGTTCGAGGCCGTGATCGGAAAGCCGCCCGCCGACAGAGTGGAAGAAATCGTGGCGTTGCCGCAGGGCGTCGAGAAAGCCGCCGAAGTCGAGGCAGGAAACACCGCTGACAGCCTCAAGCTTGTCCGTCCACGCGTTCCATGACTTGGCGTGGTCGACGTTAAGCGCTTTGTCCGGCCGGAAGGTCGGGTAGACGCGCGTGCCGATGCCGGCCTCGGCGATTTTCCGGTGGTCCTCGAGGGCATCGACCGGATCGTCGGTCGTACAGACGACGGAGACCTTGAATTTCCCGAGGATGGCGCGGGCGTCCATGCCGGGACCGCTGAGCTTGGCGTTGGCCTCGTCCCAGATGGCCTCGGCGGTGTCGGGGCCGAGCAAGGTGTCGATGCCGAAATAGCGCTTCAGCTCGAGGTGGCACCAGTGGTAGAGGGGGTTGCGCAGGGTCTGCGGGACGGTGCGCGCGAAGGCGAGGAACTTCTCCTTCGGGGAGGCGTCGCCGGTGCACACGCGCTCGTCCTCACCGTTGGCCCGCATGGCCCGCCACTTGTAGTGGTCGCCCTCCAGCCAGATCTCGAAGAGGTCGTTGAAGCGCCGGTTGGCGGCAACGTCCCCCGGCGGGAGGTGGCAATGGTAGTCGATGATCGGGAGATCAACGGCGTGTTTGTGGTAGAGTTCGCGCGCCGTTTCGGTGCGCAGGAGGAAGTCTTCGGTGATGAATGTCATGCTGGTTGCCGTTTCGGGAAGTGTGAAGAACCCATGGTTCAAGGGCCATCCTCCGGCCTCCCGCCGCCAAGGTCAAATGAACATGCACGCGAATCCGCCGTCGACGATCATCTCGTGCCCCGTGATGAAACCGCCCGCCTTGTCGCTCGCGAGGAGGAGAGTCGCCCCAATGAGTTCCTCCGATTTGCCGAAGCGCTTCATGGGTGTGTGGCTCATGATCTGGCCGACCCGCTCCTCCGTAAGGACCTTTCGGTTTTGCTCGGCCGGGAAAAAGCCGGGCACAAGCGTGTTCACGCGAACGCCCTGCGCCGCCCACTCGCGGGCGAGGTTGGCCGAGAGGTTGTGCACCGCCGCCTTCGAGGCGGAGTAGGTGAAGACACGTGAGAGCGGCTTGAGCCCGCTGATGGAGCCGAGATTTATGATGTTCCCGCCCTCGCCGCGGTCGACGAGGTATTTGCCGAAGACCTGGCAGGATTGAAAGACGGCCTTGTAATTGACCGCGAGGATACGGTCGGCCTCTTCTTCGGAGATTTCGAAAAACGGTGTGGGCGAGTTGATGCCCGCGCCGTTGACGACGATGTCGACGCGGCCCGAGCGCTTGAGGACGGCGTCGCGGAGGGCCTCAATACCCTCCCGCGCGCTCACGTCGGCGGGCTGGAACCACGCCTTGCCGTCGGCGGCGGCGATCTTCGCCAGCCGCGCCTTCGCTTTCTCCTCGTTGCGGCCGACGAGCACAACCTCCGCGCCCGCGCCGGCCAAACCCTCGGCCATGGCGCCGCAGAGTGCGCCCGTGCCGCCGATGACGACAGCCGTTTTGCCTTTCAACCCATACAGTTCTTCTAGATAACTCATAATCGTATTCAGGGGGATTTCTGTTTTCTACTCTATTAAAAAGGATGCCGCAACGGCGGAACCGGCTGGAGCATTCACGCTGTCCCGGATGCGGCGGACAGCGAAAAATTTCATCGCGCGCTTCCTCAGCGCACGACGCGCGCGCCGCCGCCGCCCATGACCTTTTCGACTTCCTTGACGTTGGCCATGGTGGTGTCGCCGGGGGTGGTCATGGCAAGGGCACCGTGGGCGGCGCCGTATTCGACGGCCTTTTGCGCGTCGCCGGTGGTCATGAGGCCATAGATGAAGCCGCTCGCGAAGCTGTCGCCCCCGCCCACGCGGTCGAGGATCTCGAGGGCCGGGTAGTCGCGGCTCTGGTGGAACTCGCCGTTCATCCATGCCATCGCGCCCCAGTCGTTGACCGTCGCGGTCTTGACGGAACGCAGCGTGGTGGCGGTCGCCTTGAAGTTCGGAAACTCCGAGACGGCGCGGTTGATCATATTCTTGAAGCTCTCGATGGGCAGTTCCTCGAGGTTCTCATCGACGCCCTCGACCTCGAAGCCGAGCGAGGCGGTGAAGTCTTCCTCGTTGCCGATCATCACGTCGACGAAGCGGGCGATTTCGCGGTTGACCTCCTGCGCCTTGGCAAGGCCGCCGATGGACTTCCACAGCGAGGGGCGATAATTGAGGTCGTAGCTGACGATGGTGCCGTGCTTGTTCGCGGCCTTCACGGCCTCGACGGTCAGCTCGGCGGCGGCTGCGGAAAGGGCCGCGTAGATGCCGCCGGTGTGGAACCACCGCACGCCGCACTCGCCGAAGATGTGGTCCCAGTCGATGTCGCCCGGCTTGATCTGCGAGGCGGCGCTGAGGCCGCGGTCGGGCACGCCCACCGCGCCGCGGATACCGAAGCCGCGCTCGGTGAAGTTGAGCCCGTTGCGCACGGTGCGGCCGATGCCGTCGTAGGGCATCCACCGGATAAAGCGGGTGTCGACCCCGCCCTGCAGGATGAAATCCTCGATGAGCCGGCCGACGTCGTTGTCGGCAAAGGCCGTCACAACAGCGGTGCGCATGCCGAAGCAGCGCCGCAGGCCGCGGGTGACGTTGTACTCGCCCCCGCCCTCCCATGCGGTGAAGTGGCGCGTCGTGCGCACCCGCCCCTCCCCGGGGTCGAGGCGCAGCATCACCTCGCCGAGCGAGATGCAGTCGTATTGGCAGGATTCAGCGGATCGGATTTTTAGGGTCATGGTGTTGGATGTGGATAGGGATTATTTGATTAAATCGGACCGAAATCACACTCGGCTTTCTCCATAAGACGGATGGCGAGCATGATGGCGCAAAACCAGAATTCGAACACACTCATCGCGGACGCGAAAAAGAAAGTTGTCGAGAAACCGCGGCAGGTTGGCACAGCGGAGCCGTTTTTCACCTAGGCTGAAGAATTCCGGGCTTTCCGCCGCGCGCCGGGCAAGACTGAGGAACCCGCCGTAAAACGAGTCGGCAAGTTCTTTTCCGGCAACTCCGTCATAGTAGTCCATCACCGTATCGAGTTCAGCAAATACCTGTCGGCGAAAACCGAGCTTTACCGTCTCTTTCGTTCCCGGACCGTGTGATCCAGTTCCTCCAACGAGAGGCCTGCCGCAGGATTCGCATCCCTTTCAGCATCACGCCGCAGAGCCTCCGCGACGCCGCCGTCTTTCTTCTCAACTGGGTTCAACGAAAACATGACGATAGCATAGTTTCTGATGAAAGCGTGACAACTCTCAATTCAACCTAACCAGCGACTTCGAAGTCATCGACCATCCACGACTTTTCGCCGCATTCGGCGGCGAGTTCGGAGAAGGCCGCGATTTCCTTGGCGGAGAAAAGGAGCCCGCCCGCGGCGTCGCAGCGCTTGGCGAATTCCGCTTCGAGCTGGCCGGGGAGGATACAGTTCTCGTTGCCGTGGCCGAGGATGTCCTCGATGACGGCCTTTACGTTCTCCGCCTGCGAGCGACTGCCCGCGAACGCGCCCGCGCTGAGCGCCTCGGGGTGAATGACCTGGAAAAAGAAGCAGGGCGCGTGTTTGTCGCCGTCGTCGGTCCAGCGGCTGCGCAGGGTGGGAAGGGAGCCCCCGATGAAGGCACCGACAATTTCATTGACGAGGGCGAGGCCGTAGCCCTTGTGCGCGCCGAAGGGCAGGACATGCTTGGCCTTGGTGGCGTCGGTTGTGGGATTGCCGTCTTCATCCACGGCGGCGTTGGGCGGCAGCGGTTTGCCCTCGCGGGCGAGTTGCTGCACCCGGCCCATGGCGACAACGGATGTCGCCCAGTCGATGACGACCGGGAAGCCGACGGCGGCGACGGTGGGGAAACCCCAGCTGTGCGGGTTGGTGCCGAGTGTCGGGTATTTACCCATGAAGGGCACCATCTCGGCGAGTGCCGCCGTGCAGTTGGTGTAGGCGATGTAGCCGCGCTTGGCCGCCTCCATGACGTAGCCCCCGCCCCACAGGTAGTGAAAGGCGTTGTCCACACTCACCATGCCCACGCCGTATTCATCGGCCAACGACATGCACCGCTCCATGGCCTCGTAGGCGACGGCTTGGCCGAGCTTGCGGTTGGCGTTCCACACCTCGGAGGCGCCGAAACGCGAAGGCAGGCGATCCATGGAGGCGCCCGGCACACACCCCTGCGACCCGCTCCCGAAGAGGTGGTCAAGGTGGAGCGCCTTGATCGCGTTGTGCGTGCGGATGCCGTGGCGCGAGGCGTGCGCGGAAAAGCGCGCCGCCATGGCGGATTCGGTCTCGTCGTAGCCACGGTGGCGGTAGGCGGCGTGGACGAGGGCGTTGTGCCGGTCTTCCGGCACGATGTGGAAGGTCTCGCTCTGGCTCATGGGAATGTTCGCGGGTTGGGTGTGGTCGTGTCTCGGGTGACGCGGCGGATCACTCCGGCTTGGGAACGGGCACTTTGTTCACCTGGGCGACGGGCGCTTCGCCGTTGAGGACGCGCACAAGATTCGTGACGGCCGCGCTCGCCTGCCGCACCACGCTCTCGTAGGTGCGCGAGCCGATGTGCGGGGTGACGAGGCAGTTCTCCGCCTTGAGGAGCGGGTGGTCGGGGCGCGGCGGCTCTTCGTCGAGCACGTCGGTGCCGTAGCCGCCCACCTTGCCCATCTTGAGGGCGTGGACCATGGCGTCGGTCTCGACCAGCTCACCGCGCGCGCAATTGATGATGATCACCCCGTCCTTCATCTTCGAAAGGCTCTTCAAGTTGATCATCCCGCGCGTCTCCTCCGAGAGATTGGTGTGCAGCGAGATGATGTCCGAGGTGGCGAAGAGGTCCTCCACGGACCCGCAGCGCGTTATATTGTGCTCCCGCGCGAACGCTTCGTCCCAATAGATGTCGTAGGCCTGGATTTCGAGCCCGAAGGCGCGGGCGCGCACGGCGACTTCCTTGCCGATGCGGCCGAGACCGACGATCCCGATCGTCTGCCCCATGATCTCGTGGCCGATGAGCCGCTTCCACTTCCCCGCGCGGGTGATGTCCACCTCCGTCACGAGGTTCTTCACTAGGGCGAGAAGCAGGGCGAAACAGTGCTCCGCCACCGTCGTGTGGTTGACGCCCGGCGTGTAGCAGACGGGGATGCCGAGGTCGGTCGCGGCCTCGACGTCGATCTTGTCCACGCCGATCCCGTACTTGCTCAGCACCTTCAGGCGCGGCCGCGCCTTCTCCAGCACCTTGCGCGTTATGGCGTCGTCGCCGCAGATGAAGCCGTCGATGTCGCCGACGAGTTCAAGGACTTCCTCCTCCGGCAACGGGCCGCGCGCCGTCACGATTTCCCAGCCCGTCTCTTCGAGCATCTTGTGGTGCGCGCCGGGCGTGTCCTGGAACGAGGTGGTCGTCAATAGAATGCGTTTCATATCGGTTGGATCGGGATGTGCAAAAGGTCTTCCGTCAATTCCCCCAACACGTGTTGGGAAAACTAAGGTCAAAGGCGAGCTTTTTTTTGCGCAATCGCTGCCGGAGCGGCCCGCGCCTTGACGGCGGCGGGGGCTTGGCCGGTGGACTCGCGCACGCGCAGGGAGGGCCGGATGGACTGACGCTCGGCGGGCGTCTCGCGCGTGCGGATCGACTGCATGAGCATGGAAACAGCCGTTGCGATCATCAGCTCGATCTGCTGGTCGATGGTCGTGAGGGCGGGGCGCGCCCACGCCGTCACCTCGAGGTTGTCGAAGCCGATCACCGAACAGGCGCCGGGAATGGACACGCCGGCTTCCTGGATCACCTTGCTCGCGCCGAGGGCGATGCGGTCGTTGAGGCAGATGAGCGCGGTGGGCCGGTGCGCGAGGGCGAGGTATTCGCGCCCGAGTTGGTAGCCGTAGTTGTAGTCCTGCAAGTCATAGCCCGGCAGGCTGAGCGACTGAAAGCTCTCACGGAAGCCGTACCCGTGCCGGCGCGCCGCCTTGCGCAGCCCCTGCATGCGCCGGCTGCCGTAGATCGGGTCGCTCTCCACACCGAGGATGGCGAAGCTCCGGTGCCCCAGCTCGGCGAGGTGGCGGATCATCAGCTCCATGGCATACTCCCGGTCGAGGTTGACCTGCGGCAGCGGAAGGTTGTTCGCGGGGTCGATGGCCACCGCCGCGGCGGCCCCGTCGCGCAGCTGCACCACGAGGGAATGACCGGCGGCGAGCGTCGAGCCCGCGAGGACAATGCCGTCCACACGCATGGCAAGAAAGTGACGGATGACCTCCTCCTCCAGCACCGGGTCGCCCGCCGTAAGCTCGATGATGGCACGGTAGTTCTCCTGCCGCAGCTGGTTTTGCAAAGTCGCCATCTTACGCGCGAGAACGGGCGTCTCAATCTCCTGGAAACACACGCCGATGAGCCGTGTCTGTGAGCCGCGCAGCCCCCGCGCCATGGCGTTGGGCTGGAAGCCGAGGCGCGCCATCGCCTCGACCACCCGGCGCCGCGTCGCCTCCTTCACGCCGGGGTGCCCGTTGAGCACCCGCGAGACCGTCCACCGGGAGAGCCCCAGCATCTCGGCAAGCGCCGCCGTGGAATCCACGGGAGCGGATGAATTTTTCGTTGACTCACTCACTGAATAATCCAACACGTGTTGGGATAAATCCAATTGTCAACATGAATACACCCGCACCCATCCCTCTCGGACTACGCAAATCCTTCGGCTTCGGCGACCGCCTCGGCCTCGCCACGCCCGGCCACCTCGCCGCCGCCAAGCCCTACGACTTCGCGGGCATTTTCGCGCAACAAAGCATCCGCGAGATGGCGCGCACCAACCGCACGCCGGAAGAAGTCATGAAGGCCGCCACCGACGCGCTCGCCGCCGCCGACTACGATAAGCCGTGGGGCGCCGACGCCGACCACCTGAAGACGCGCGACGACGTCTTTGCCACGGCGCGGGCGGGCTTCTGCTTCTTCACCATCGACCCCTCCGAGTACGTCAACAACGCCGCCGACACAATGGCCCCCGCCGACCTCGAATCCGAGGCCTCGAAGCAGGAGAAAGAAGGCCTCTACGGCGGCGAATCCCTCGAGGGGCTCTACCTCGCGCGCGCCTTTGAGACGGAAAAGGCGGCCTACAACTTCGACCGCGAAAGCCTTCTGCGCGCCGCCGTGAAATACGGGCGCGCCGTCCACTACTGCGAGCAGATGGCCGGGCACATCGCCGAGGCCAACCAGGGACGCAACTACGAGATCGAGGTCTCCGTCGACGAGACCGACTCGCCCACCCACCCCCTCGAGCACGTCTTCTTTGCCAACGAACTGCGCCGCCGCGGCGTCACCGTCGTGAGCCTCGCCCCGCGATTCATCGGCGAATTCGAAAAGGGCATCGACTACAAGGGCGACCACAAGGCCTTCGAGGACTCCCTCGCCGAGCACGTCGCCATCGCCACCGCCTTCGGCCCCTACAAGATCAGCGTCCACAGCGGCTCCGATAAATTCTCCATCTACCCGGTCATCGGCCGGGTGTGCGGCGACCTCCTCCACGTGAAGACGGCCGGCACCTCCTACCTCGAGGCCCTCCGCGTTCTCGCCCGTGTCGACGGCCCCGCCTTCCGCGAGATTGTCGACTACTCCGGCGGGCGCTTCGCCGAAGACCGCAAGAGCTACCACATCTCCGTCACGGAGAGCGACATCCCCGGCCTCCTCAAGGCCGCCGACGCCGACCTCGAACGCGTCTTCCTCGACGAAAACCACGGCCGCCAGGTCCTCCACGTCACTTTCGGCTCTGTCCTCACCAAAGGCAAAGCCGCCAACGGCCGCCCCTTCAAGGACGTCCTCATGGAGGCCCTAGAAAAGAACGCCGGCCTTCACAGCGAAGTCCTCGAAAAACACCTCGGTCGCCACCTCGCCGAACTGACCAAGGGCTGAGGACGCGCGCGGGCGGTTTTTTTCCGCTTTA
>SLLG01000336.1 GCA_007134215.1 Opitutales bacterium
ATGCCCTTGGCTGTTATTTCTCAGAGATAAATCAAAAACTTATAGAAAAAGAAAAAACATCCATTAGGGCACTATACGATAGCATATAGATAAATTGGCTAGTATCATTCAATTTCCTGTAATGCTCTGACCTAAAGCAAAGTCAAAGTAGATACACAAACGAAAATAAGCCTCATGGATTATTTAATCTGTATTTCAATTGTTCTAGGCATTTACCATTAGCCGGTAAACCTCAGAGTAATAAATAAAATTACATCTAAGAGGAAATCCTCCGGCCATGGGTTGCTTGATTCTTCTACATTAAATCCTTACAAGGCACATATTATTGCGAGGGCAGGGACGCGAAAAAACAGGCGACATGGAGGCAACCGGCGGGTGAAGCAGGGGCGCCTCCGCGCCGTATTGGCCGGAGCGGAAACCCGGGCCACGCCAACCGTTGACAATCGGCGGCGTTCTCCGTGCTCTTGTGAAGAGATGCCGCGCCCGCCCCGCCAACGCGCACTCCCCTATACGCTGTCCGCCGGATTCACCCTCTTGGGATTCTCCGCGGCCGACGCCGCCCCGGCGTTTCTCATGCTGGCGCCCGGCAACCTTTCCGCGCCCGCGCCCGGCGGATTCCTCGCCGTCGTCATCATCATCACCGCCGTCTGCCTCCTGCTGTGGGCGGGGCGACGGATTCTGCTCAGCCTTCGTGAAACCCGTCGCCTGCGGAAGTCTCTCGCGGAAAACGAAGCCTTTCTGCAACGGGTCGGCCAGGCCGCCGGCGTGGGCGGATGGGAATACGATGTCGGCGCCGCATCCGTTCGCTGGTCTTCCGAGACACGTCGAATCCATGAAGTCGCGGCGGACTACGAGCCCACTCTCGAAGAAGCCATCGCCTTCTACACCCCGTCCGCTCGCAAAGTCGTGCGCGAGACCCTCGACCACGCCGTGCGGGGCGGCGAACCTTTCGACATCGAGGTGCGCTTCATCACGGCGAAAGGGCGCCTGCGCTGGGTGCGGTCCACCGGTGAGCCGGTGGTCGAAGGCGGTGCGGTGACGCGGGTCGTGGGCGCGTTCCAAGACGTCACGGAGCACAAGGAGGCCACCCTCGCCCTCGCCGACAGCGAGACGCGCCTGCGAGCGCTCTTCGATTTCTCGCCCATCGGCATCGCCCTCAACGACATGGAGACGGGCGCCTTCCTCGAAGTCAACGACGCCCTCCTCCAGCCCACCGGCTACAGCCGCGCGGAGCTTCTGCGCATGACCTACTGGGACCTCACGCCCCCCGACTACCGCGAGCGCGAGTTCCAGCAGCTCCGAAGCATCGCGACCGCCGGCCGTTACGGCCCCTACGAAAAGGAATACATCCGCAAAAATGGCACGCGCTACCCCGTCAACCTCAGCGGCGTGCGCATCGAAGACAGCGCCGGGCGCAAGCTCATCTGGTCGCTCGTCGAGGACATCTCCGGGCGCAAGCGCGCCGCCGATATGCTTCAGGCCACCAACGAGCGCCTTGAAAACGCCATCGTGCAAGCCAACAGCATGGCACTCAAAGCCCGCGCCGCCAACCTCGCGAAGAGCGAGTTCCTCACCAACATGAGCCACGAGATCCGCACCCCGCTCAACGGCATCATCGGCATGACGGGTCTGCTCCTCGAATCGGCCCTCAACGACGACCAGCGCCACTACGCGGAGATCGCCCGCAGCAGCGGCGAAAGCCTCCTCGGTCTCATCAACGACATCCTCGACATCGCAAAGATCGAAGCCGGCAAACTCGAACTCGAAGAAACCGAGTTCGACCTGACCGCACTTCTGCGGGACCTCAAGGCGGTCTTCTCCGTGCGCGCAAAAGCGCGGAACCTCCGCTTCTTCTCCACCATCGACAGTGACGTCCCCCGGCGCCTTAAAGGCGACGCCCGCCGCCTCCGCCAAGTCATCACCAACCTCGTCGGCAATGCCGTCAAGTTCACCGAAAAGGGATCGGTCTCCCTGCGCGTGTCTTCCGTCGCGCAAAGTCCCGGCGATAACGTTCTGCGTGTTTCTGTCACCGATACGGGCATCGGCATTCCCCGCGAGACCGTGCCGCGGCTCTTCGACAAATTCGCGCAGTTCGACACCGTCTCCGGGCGCATCCACGAGGGCACCGGGCTCGGACTGGCCATCTCGAAGCAACTTGTCGAACTCATGGGGGGCAAAATCGGCGTCAGCAGCACCCCCGGCGAGGGCTCCGAGTTTTGGTTCACGGCCCGCCTCGGGCATGCCGCCGCGGCTGTTTCCGCCGCCGCCCGCGGCGGCGGAGACGCCGGCCAAACCGCGCCGCCCGTCTACGCCGGCCGCAGGGGGGCGCGCGTCCTCATCGCCGAGGACGATCCGGTGAGCCGGGAAGTCTGTATCGGCTATCTGCGCACACTCGGTATCCGCGCGGATGCTGTAACCGACGGCACCGAAGCGCTCTCCGCCCTCGCGGAAAGCCGGTACGACCTCGTCCTCATGGACGTGCGGATGCCGGAAATGGACGGGCTGGAGGCCACCCGGCGTATCCGCAAAGGCGATACGACGGCCAACGACAAGACGATCCCCGTCGTCGCCCTAACTGCGCACGCGATGGCCGGACACCGGGAGGAATGCCTCACCGCCGGCATGAACGACTACCTGCCCAAACCCGTGCGGCCCGGCGACCTTGTTGCCGTCCTCAACCGTTGGCTCGGGGACGGCCCGGCAAAACCCGCGGATACCCTAGGGCAACTCCCCGCTGCGGCGGACGAATCCGCGGTTGCGTGCCCCGCGTCCGAGGACGCTTACCTTGCCGACAGCATCTCCCTCGTCATCCTCGAAGACACGCGCGTGCACATGGACGACGTCGCCGCCGCCCTCGCCGAGGACAAACCGGAGGACGCGCTCACCGCGGTCATCTGGATACGGGGCGCGGCAGCCAACCTCGCGAGCGAGGAAATCCTCCGGTCGAGCGAAGCGCTCGAACACGCCTGCAAAGCGGGAGAAACCGCCGAAGCCCGCCGCCTCCACGAGAGCCTGCGCAAAAGCTTCGATGCCTTCCGCGAGCCGCTCCTCCGCCGCCGAAAAGCCGCAAAGGAGCGGACGTAGCGCAGCCGGAATTCAGCCGTCCATCCAATTTCTATTCATCGAGGCTAAAAGTCACATCCACGGTGAAAGCCACCGCCACGGGACGGTCGCCGCGCAAAGTGGGCTCGAACCGCCAGCGCCCGACCGTTGAGAGCGCGCTGCGGTCGAGGAGATTCGAGCCGGAGCTGCCGAGGAGTTCCACATGCGTCACACGTCCGTTCTCATCGGTCTCGACGCGGA
>SLLG01000210.1 GCA_007134215.1 Opitutales bacterium
GTGTGGACGGTGCCGTTCCAGCGCGTCAGCTCCCAGCCCGTGTTCGGGACGGCTTCGTAGGTCACGACCGTACCAATGGGGAGAACCGTTCCTCCGACGTAGGGCTCGCCGCCGACCGTCACGAAGAGCGTGCCGCCGGTCACTTGGATACCCGGCTCGGCTTCGTTCTGGTCTTCCGGAAGCGTCAGCGTGATGTCGCCCGGATCGGCCGGCATCGGCGGCACGACTTCGGCGAAGTTTGCACCGATGGCGAAATTGTCGATCGTAATCGGTGTGTTCTGGCTACGCACTTGGATGACATCAATGGCCTCCAAGCTGTGTGTGCCGGGCCTTGCCGAAGACAAAATCGGCGAGGGCATGTCGTCGGCGGAGGGGTTCAACCACGCGTTGACTTCCGTGATGTTGCCTTCCGTGTCGGCGACAATTTGCCCGACGAGGAGGTGGTTCATCCCCGCGAGGCCCTCGGTGGTTCCGGCATCGGCGAAGTCCAGCGATGCGCCGGGTACTTCAAGGGAACCATCATAGAGCTTGAGGGCAAAGTAGGCGTTCCAGTTGTTACCGAAGCGGATGAACAACTCCATCGGATCGGCGCTCGTTCCGATCGTCTCCGGATGCAAGACGACGGAGAAATACATCGTGTCCGTCGGTGGATCGAGCGGCAGCTCGAGCCAATTGTTCATTTTATCGTTGGGGTCGCCGTCCATGAGAACGGAGCGCACACCGCCCTCGATGCGGCGGCCGTCCGCAACGTCGTAGGTGAGGCCGTAGTCCTGCACAACAACTTTGGCACGGTCGTCGAGGTTGATCTCCCAGCCGTCAAAGGCCGGGAAATGCCCCGGCGAGAGCCGCTCGTTGTCGAGGACAAGAGCCTGGCCCGCAAGTGATGTGGCAAGACCGGTCACGAGAAGAGCAGCAAGCGCTCCTCTCAGCAGTCTCGAGGTTCTGTTATTCGGCGTATTATTCATTTTATTTGGTGGTTCGCTATAGTTAGCTCGGTGTAATGAAGAAAGTTAACCATCTGCCGAATGGTATCGGCTTTCGCGCTGCCGACCTGTGCAGAAGACCCGGAAAAATGTGTCTTGTTCCGCTGCGGCGATGACACTTCAGGCGGAGGTGCATATGGAGGGGAAGGACTTTCGGGGGACGGAAAGTTCAAGGCTGCTAAAGTTGAATTTGATGTGAATGGAACTGTCAAGGAAAATTGAAATAATGCTTCGTGTGCCGTGCCGCGAAGGCGGCCCTTCGCCTTCATTCACCGCCCGGCGGTTGGAGCGATAGGGAAAGTCGCGCAAAGGCAGGATTTCCGCTCTGTGGTGCGAGAATGAGTTCGCGGCCTTCCACGCCGTTTTCGCTCCAGAGAGTGTTTTCGTTCCCCGGTACGGACCATTGTTGCAAGTCCGTCGTTATTTCGACTGCGGCGACAAGGTCCGGCGCGCCGGTGCGTAGACGGTAGAGAAAACGCGGGGGGGTGCCGGGCTCGATGCGGGGCAGGTCTCCGGGTTCGGCGACGGCGGGATCGACGCCCATGGCGTAGGCCTCGAGGTTGGTGATCTGCAGGGGACCGTGGCGGTCGGTCGGATTCCTGAGGTCGCCGGGGAGGGAGGTAACGGTGCGCAGCCAGCTGTCGTAGCCAGGTTCCGGCGTGGAAAAGATCGGACTTTCTCCGGACCAGTCGATGACGACACCGTCCTCGTCGCCGCCGAGAGTGAACATGCGGTCGACGAGAACGGCCCAAGGCGATTCGATCACGGGCCAGTTGACGTAGTCGATGGGTTCGCCGTCGATGAGGACAGTCGGGATGGTGCCGTCGGGCCAGTTCAGCGAGCGGTTGAATGCCATTTCCATGAGGACGCCGTCGTTGCTCGTATACGTGGCAGTGACCTCAGCGGGATCGAAAGCGATGGGGTTGCCGCGGGTGGCGTCTTGGAACGCCTCGAAGCTTCCGAATTGCTTCTGCGTTCCGATTTCAACGATGAACCCGGTTGTCCAGCGTTCGCCGACTGTGCCGCGGCTTTTGAGGACGTGAAAGCCGGTCTCTTGGAGGGCGCGTCGGTCATTCCGCAGGCCCGGTTGGAGCGCACGGATTCCGATGTAGTAGGGTCCGCTGCTCAGGAAAAACCATTCGTCATCCGGGGGAATCGCGACGAACGTGTCCCCCTGCAGGCTGTTTGGGTAACGGATTTGGGCGAGGGGGATGACGGGGCCATCCCGTTCGCCCGACCATTGGCCGACGCCGGACCATGGATCTTCCGGGGGTATGTCGAAGAGAAGGATGGCGGCGTTTTTGTGCTGGCCGATTTGCATGAACGGCGATGTCGGGCCGTTCCATGCGTTCTCGCCAAGTGAGGCGCTGCGCCAGTAGGGATGGAAAGCCTCGATGAGGCGGTTGGGTCCGGTGCCGGCCCATGAAATGCCGAACATGCTGTCGTCGAGTTGGAAGGCGGCGGGAATGTGCCGAATGACCCCGCTGCTGAGGGCGATGCCGTTGTTGTGGTGCGTGGTCCTGACGACGTAGCGGAAGGTGTTGGCGTTGGCCACGGGATCGCGGTAGCTGAGGGCATTGGCGAGGAAATGGGCTTGCTGCCAGCGTGCCGTGTATTCGTTTGCGGCGGGGTTCTTGGCAAGTGTTTGGAGGACCGGATGGGGCCTCCAGTCTGAGACGGCGAATTGCGGAGTGGTCCATGACGAGCCAAAAGGCAGCGGGGGGTTGCCGTGTCCCCAGTAGAGCCAGAGAAGAGATTGGATTCGCGCGTTGAAGGCGTTGGTTTGCCCGCCGCTTGAGGCGCGGCTGTAGGGGGGTAAAATGTATTCACGCATGCCCGCCGTAGAGAGGTTTGTGAAATGATAATGCAAGAACGCCTCCGCGATGGCGAGCATCTCGGGATCCTCCGCGTAATCGTAGAGATTGATCATCGGCGTGACATGGTAAATCTCGTAGACCGGGGAGAGGAACTCGGAATAGCCACTGAAAAAGCGGTTGCGCCCGGCGATGCGGATGACCTCCTTCGCGTTCTCCATCAGCTGCTCGCTGCTGATGGACTGACCGCCCCAATTCCACTGCCGTCCGGGAAAGGCTTGGGCATAGAGGTATCCGGAGGACCACGACATAAGCCGGTGGTTTTCCGTTCCGGTGTTGAACCAATTGGACTCCGCCGTGGCGATATTGGCGACGGCGTTTCGTTCCGCGCTGGTCATGTGGTCCCATGCCATATAGAGAGCCCGGACGTTTCCAAGGGCGTTAAAATACCAGTCGCCGCCGCCGAAGGGGCTGTTGGCGACGTAATGAATTGCCTCCTCATCGCCGGGATCCAGGGCGAGGCGGGCGATGACCGTGCCGTAGGGTTGGCGGCCAATGCTGCCCGGCGCGGGCAGGCTGCCCGCGGAGGCTTCGAGGAGGGCCAGTCTGCGGTCTTCGAAAGTTTCCGCCGCGGCGGGCGTGGCGAATGCGCACAAGAACGTGCCGACGAGGATCGCGCAGGTTGCGGTGGGGAAAGGAAGTTTCAGCTTCATGACGGGGATCTTGGGTGATATCAGAGGAATTGTTTTGCGTTCATGAGTTTCGTGAAAACGTAATCGGATTTGCCGGTTTTTTTAATTGTCGGCGGGTTGAAGCGAGAGGGAGATCCGGGAAAAAAGGCTGTCTTCCTCTCCGGAAGCGAAAATCACCTCGCGTTGCTCAACGCCGTCTTCCGCCCAAAGAACGTTTTCCGCGATGATAATTGGTTCGCCCCATTGCGTGAGGTCAGCGGCGGTTTCAATACTCAGGCTGACGTCAGGCATGCCCGTGCGGACGCGGTAGAGCAGGCGCGGAGGGGTACCCGGGTCCGCGCCGCGTTCGAAACGCGGAAGGTCCTCGGGCGTGGCGGATGCGGGATCCATGCCCATGGCGTAGGCCTCGAGGTTGGAGATCCACAGGGGGCCGTGGCGGTCGGTGGGATTCCTGCGGTCGCCGGGAAGGGAGGTGACGGTGCGCAGCCAACTGTCGTAGCCGGGTTCCGGTGTGGAAAAGGTGGGGATTTTCCCGGACCAGTCGATGACGACACCGTCTTCGTGTCCGCCGAGGGTAAAGACGCGGTTTTCCAGTACCGCCCAGGGTGACTCGATAACGGGCCAATTGGCGTAGTCGATGGGTTCGCCGTCGATACGGACGGTCGGGATGGTTCCATCCGGCCAATCGAGGGAGCGGTTGAACTCCATTTCCATGAGGACACCGTCGTTGCTCGTGTAGGCGGCAGTGACTTCATCGGGATCGAAAGTGACGAGGTTGGCGCGGGTGGCGTCTTGAAAGGCCTCAAAGCTGCCGAAATCCTTCTGCGTTCCGGTTTCCACGATGAATCCGGTGGTCCAGCGTTCGCCGACTGTGCCACGGCTTTTGAGGACATGAAAGCCCTGTTCCTGAAGGCTACGCCGGTCGTTCTGAAGACCGGGTCGGAGCGCGCGAAATCCTATGTAGTAAGGCCCGCTGCGCAGGAAGAACCAATCATCCGCCGGGGGAATCGCTACAAACGTGTCCCCCTGCAGGCTGTTCGGATAGCGGATTTGGGCGAGGGGGATAACGGGGCCGTCGCGTTCGCCGGACCATTGGCCGACGCCCGCCCATGGATCTTCGGCAGGGATGTCGAACAGGAGAATGGAGGCATTTTTATGCTGGCCGATTTGCATGAAGGGCGAGGTGGGGCCGTCCCAGTTGTTTTCGCCTCTGGAGGCGCTGCGCCAGTAGGGATGGAAGGCTTCGATGAGACGGTTGGGCCCGGTGCCCGCCCATGAAATGCCGAACATGCTGTCGTCGAGTTGGAAGGCGGCGGGGATGTGCCGTACGACGCCGCTGCTGAGGGCGATGCCGTTGTTGTGGTGCGTGGTCCTGACGACGTAGCGGAAGGTGTTGGCATGAGCAACCGGATCGCGGTAACTGAGGGCATTGGATAGAAAATGTGGTTGCTGCAAGCGGACTGTGTAGCTGTGCGCCGCGGGATTTTTAGCAAGCGTTTGGAGGACCGGGTGGGGTCGCCAATCGGAAACGGCGAATAGCGTTGTAGTCCAAGTTGCGTTAAACGGTAAGGAGGGCGTGCCATGCCCCCAGTAAAGCCATAAAAGGGACTGGATGCGGGCGTTGAAGGCATTGGTTTGCCCGCCGGTCGAGGCGCGGCTGTAGGGTGCCATCATGTATTCGCCCATGCCCGCCATGGCAAGATTTGTGAAATGATAATGCAAGTACGCCGCCGCGATTGCGCGCATCTCGGGATCCTCCGCGAAATCGTAAAGGTTGATCATCGGCGTTAGGTGGTAGATCTCATAGACGGGGGAGAGAAACTCGGAATAGCCGCTGAAGAAGCGGTTGCGCCCCGCGATACGGAGGAGTTCCTTCGTATTTTCCATCAACTGTTCGCTGCTGATAGACTGACCCCCGTAATTCCAGCTTCGTCCGGGAAAAGCCTGCGCGTAGAGGTATCCGGAAGACCACGCCATAAGGCGGTGGTTCTCCGTACCGGAATTGGCCCAGTTGGACTCTCCCGTCGCTTGGGTGGCGACGGCGTTTCGTTCCGCTGTAGTCATATGGTCCCATGCCATGTAGAGGGCACGGACATTTCCAAGAGCATTGAAAAACCAGTCTCCGGAATTCGTGAAGTAATAGATGGTCTCCTCATCGGCGGGATCAAGGGCAAGGCGTGCGATGACTGTCCCGTAGGGTTGGCGGCCAGAGGTGCCGGGCGCGGGCAGGCTTACTGCGGAGGCTTCGAGGAGGGCGGTGCTGCGTTCTTCAAAGGTAGTGGCTGCGGCGGGTATTCCGACATTGCAGAGCGCCGCGCCGGTGAGAAGGGCAGAGGCCGCCGCGAAAGGCTGCATTTTCATTTTTCTATAATGGGGGTTGTGTTTGTTATGAAAGGATTTGTTTTTTTGATAGAAATTGCAGATGACGATTCGTTGTCGCGGTATGTCAGTCGACCGCCGGCTGGAGCGAGAGGGAGATCCGGGAAAAGAGGCTGTCTTCCTCTCCGGAAGCGAAAATCACCTCGCGTTGTTCAACGCCGTCTTCCGCCCAAAGAACGTTTTCCGCTATGATATTTGGTTCGCCCCATTGCGTGAGGTCAGCGGCGGTTTCGATACCCAGGCTGACGTCAGGCATGCCCGTGCGGACGCGGTAGAGCAGGCGCGGGGGGGTACCCGGATCCGCGCCGCGTTCGAAACGCGGAAGGTCCGCGGACGTGGCGGATGCGGGATCCATGCCCATGGCGTAGGCCTCGAGGTTGGAGATCCGCAGGGGGCCGTGGCGGTCGGTGGGTTGCCGCTCTCCGCGGGGAATGGAACCGACGAAGCGTGTCCAGTCGTCGAAGCCGGGGGTTGTGGTGGTAAAGATGGGAAAATCTCCGCTCCAATCAGCAACAAGAACGTCGTCGTCGCGAAGAAGACGCAGGGTGTGGTTTTCGAGCGAAACAAAAGGGCTTTCCATCACCGGCCAATCCGTGAAGTCGATGGCGGTTCCATCGACAAAGACATCCGGAACGGCAAGGTCGGGTGGCTCGAGGGAAGTGTTGTAGACGACTTCAAGAGTATGGCCGCGCGTGCCGGTGTAGCGGACGGTCCATGTCTCCCAGTCAACTTCGGGGGCGCTCTCCAGCACCGTCTGCCGGAATTCTTCGAACGAATGGAAATCGTCGTCGGTAGCGATTTCGAAAACAAAGCCTGTCTGCCAGCGTTCCCCTTCCGTTCCGCTGCTCGTCAGGGTGGCATAGCCGATGTCCATCATTTCTCTGCGGCTGTAGCGTGCGCCGGGCCGCAAAGAATGGATGGCGATATAAACTCCGCCGTCCTCCACGAAAGACCATCCGTTTTCCGGCAGATGGTAGGTCGCGGCCCATGGAAAACGCACTTGGGCGAGGGGCAGGGGCGTTTCGGCGCGTTCGCCGGACCATTGTTCAAGGTCTGGCCATGGATCCCCGCCCGGAATATCGAAGAGCATGATGGCGGTGTTATCATGCTGGGCCGTTTGCATGAAGGGGGAGCTGGCGTCACCCCAGCCGAGACCGGAGGCGGAGCGCCAGTAGGGGTCGCCTGCCATGATCTGGCGGTGCTGTCGCGTGCTGTCCCAGACAATCATGAACTGCGCGTCGTCGATGAGTTGGCGCGCACCGGGAATTGTCAGGTCTTCCGGGTCGAAGCGGTAGACACCGGAGCTGACGGCGAAACGCGGTTCACGGTAGGTTGTGCGGCGCATGTAGCCGCGCTCGCGGGAGAAAAAAGCGGGCTGCTCAGCGAGGAACGTATAGGGGCGGTCGATTTCTCCGCGGATGATCGCGGCGAGCGCGGGGTCCGGGCGCCAGTCGCTGAGGGCAAGAAAAAAGTCGGGATCCTCGCGGCGGGCATCGGCCGAGCGGTTTCCTACACCCCAGAGTATCCAAAGCGTCCACTGTGAGGCGGCCGAAATCGTGCGGTCAAGAGGTCTGCCGATATTACGGCTGTAGGGCGGCATCATGATTTCCTCGAACGAGGCGTGGGCGAGGAGAGTGGAGTGGTAGAGTAGCGCTGCCTCCGCGACGATGCGCATTTCCTCATCCTCCGCGAGATCCCGGAGGTTGAGCCATGCCGAGATTTTGAAGCCCTCGTAGTTTGTGGAGAGAAATTCGTTGTGGCCCATTTCGAAGAGAGAGCGGCCGTAGCTGAGAAGTTCGGTCCGCACCCGTTGGAGGGCTTCGGCACTGTCGAGAGTGAGGATTTCACCTGCCTCTTCCCATTTCCATGTGGCGTCAGGAAAATGTTGAGCAAAGAGATAGAGGCTGGACCAGAGGAGAATACGGTGGTTTTCCGTATAATCTTCGTTCCAGTTTGGCACCGCCGACACCTCCGCTTTGATGGTATTGCGCCGGGCGGTGGAAAAGTGCTCCTGAAAGCGCAGGTAGGCGTTGGCAAGTAGCGACATGTTGAAGGCGGGCTGCCCCGCGCTCCGTACCGCTGAAACGTAGGCAAGCGCCTCGGCGTCCTGCGGGTCGGCGTGCAGACGGGCCGCCGCCGCGCCGACGTCAGCGCGGCCGACCGTGGGCTGCACCCGCATCTCCTGGCTCTGCAGGTTTTCGAGCATCCATCCCGCGCGGTCCTCGAAAGTCGCTGCGGCTACCCCTGCGGCGAAGATGGCAAGGAAAGGTGCCGTTCCCGCAAGGAAGATCCGCGGGAAGCGAAGGACGGCAAGGGAAGCTGGATTCATGGAGTGGTGCCGGGGCATTTGCGGGGAAGGCAGGTGTGCAGATCGCGGGTGGAAGGTAGTATATCCCCGTTTGAGCGGTGGAGCTATTCCGATATACGCCAATTTAAGGATGAATTGCGCCAAAATCAGCTGAAGCGCGGCGCGGCGCGGTGGGAGATCTGCACTTTCTCGCCGTCTATGAGGGTGATGGGCCCGCCGCCGTTGAAACACGGCAAAAAAAAGAGACGGCGGATGACCGCCGTCTCTTGGTTAAGGTGCGTTACCCGTGGATCCGGGCTCCGCGCTCAGCTTCCGCTGCGCGGGACGAAGAGGAAGTCCTCGTCCTCATAGGCGTAGAACAAGCGCGGATCGTTGTATTCCACGAAGAAGTGGAACCACGTTTCGTCACCGGCGGTCCAGATGTCGGGGTAGTTGGCTTCAACGGCATAGATGAACCCGACCTCGATATCGTAGTGCCAGCCCATGGCGCTAGATGCCGCACCGCCTTCCGCGGCATAGACGTAGAGCCATCCATGGTCTTCGGTGTAGACCCACGGCAACTCATCCGCCGTGGCCTCGAAGAGCCCGAGCCAGTTGGAGCTGTAGAGGCCGTCTTCCGCGGATACGGCCGTCACCGTGCCGCCGAGGGCACTCTCCAGTGCCGAGCGGAAGCCGTCGTCGGTGAACGTCGCGGTGATTCCGAGGTTGGAACGGACCACGAGATCGAGCGTCGGGCTCATTCCGAGAACGGCGCCGCTCGCTGTGTCCGTCCACATGGCGAGGCGGTTGCCCGCGTCGGGAACGGCCGTGAGCGTGACGGTGTCGCCGTCGGCGTAGGGACCCTCCGGCGAGGCGGAGACGCTGCCCGGGCCTTCGACGGTTACGTCTATGTCGTAAACCGCTTCCGCTTCTTCGTCCTCAAGGAGGACGACGAGGTTGTCGACACTGCCGAAGGCGCGGTTGTTGCCGCCTTGGAACCAGATACGGATGTTCGTGATGTGACGGCCCTCGGGGGCTTGGAAGCCCGCGAAGTGGTTGTGTTCACCACCGCTGTTGCGGACGTTCGGTGAGGAGAGCTGCGTCGAGGTGGAGCCGTCATCATAGACGGCGTCGGCCCAGAGCCGTACGGCTCCGTCGTCGTTGAAGAACTGCCAGTTGTTCGTCGGCATGAACGTAAGACCGGCCATGACGACCTTGTCTTCCGCATCGAACTCGAGGTCCCAGCTCGTCGCCCCGCTGAGAGCGACCGGCGGAGAGGCCGGCTGGCGGCCGCCGGGATTTACGCCGAGATCCAGCGGACGGAAGGTTTCGCCCATGAACGAGATCGACTCATTGACGCTTTCCGGACCCGGTCCGTCGGCAGTCGCCCGGTTGCCCGCGCCTCCGGCTTCCGTGTAGTTACGCGCGCCTTGACGCACGAGGATGGTGCGGTCGCCGATGTCGACGTGGATATCCCGGAAGGCCGGAGTGAAGCTTCCCGTCACTTCGCCTTCGGCGTCATACTCAATGAAGCCTTCGGGGGCGGGCGTGCTGAAGTCGACTGTCGGATCGACGAACAGCCCGGCGAACTCCAACGGATTGTTGAAGGTCACCACGCCGCCGAGACCGCGGTCGAACCGGTTGGAAACCGCATCGGCCATGGTGGCGGCGGAGACTGTTCCGGGCATGCCAGCTTCGGTGAAGTCGAACTGCGTGAACTCGAGGTCCATGTCTCCCTCCACGGCGAAGCGCGCGAACTCCCGCACATTGAAGTATGCGGTGGCTTCGGCCACGACGTCGGACGAAAGCACCCCGCTGCCGACCGTGAGGGCGGGCGTGATGCGGTCCGGATTGTCGGGATCGAGCCCGGTATTGAGCGGTTCGAGATCGCCGCGCCAGTGGTTGAAGACGAAGAACGGCAGACCGTCGCCGACGACGCGGATAACCTCCCCGTCGTCGAAGAGGGTGCGGTTCGTGTTGTTCCAGCCGCCCTCGGGATTCTGCAACTGCAGGCGGGGACGCGCGCCGTGGCCGTGACGGACTTCGACGCGGATGTTACCGAATTCGAATACCGGAGAGATATTCGTCGGGGAATAGACGGGGACTTCGATCTCTTCACCGGTGAGCGTCGTGCCGTTCCAGCGGGTGAGTTCCCAGTCCTGGTTGGCGACGGCGCGGTAGGTGACCACCGTGCCGACAGGCAGGACCGTGCCGGCGACGTACGGCTCGCCGTCGACTTCGACGAAGAGCGTGCCGCCGGAGACCTGAATGCCCGGTTCCGCCTCGTTGCCATCGTCCGGGAGGGTGAGCGTGATGTCACCCGGATCCTGCGGGAGGAGCGGAACGACATCCTGCCAGCCGAAGCCGAAGACGAGGTTGTCCATCACCATCGGAACCTTCTGGCTGCGCACTTCGACGGACTCGATATCGGAGACATTGGTGCCGCCGCCGAGACTCGCGGAGAGCATCGGGGTGCGGTCGGTGGCCGTCGGATTGAGCCATGCGTTGAGGCCGGTGATGCTGCCGTCCGGTGAGGACTGCACCTCACCGACGAGCAGGTGGTTGACTCCCGCGAGCGCCTCCGTGCCGGTCTCCGCGAAGTCGAGCGTATTGCCGCCCGGCAGTTCGAGGATGCCGTCGTAGAGCTTCACGGCGAAGTAGACGTTCCACCCGGCGAGGCGGATGAACAGCTCCGCAGGATCCGCTTCCGTGCCGACGGTCTCCGCGTTGAAGACCACGGAGAAGTAGATCGAGTCTTCGGAGCCGTCCATGACCACCGGCAGGGTGAGCCAGTTGTCCATGGAGTTGACTTCGTCGTCGTCGACGATGTTTACGTCGCCGTCGAGAAGGATGGAGCGGATACCGCCGTCAATACGGCGGCCGCCCGCCACATCGTAGTGCAGACCGAAGTCCTGCACAACGACCTTCGCGCGGTCGGTGTCATCGATCATCCATCCGTCCCAGGCCGGGAAGTGCCCCGGAGAGAACGAGATTCCCTCGCTGTCGATGACGAGAACCGGATTAGCCTCAGGAGCGTCCTCGAAGAGGGCGACGATCTCCATGTTGGCGCGGACGGTGAGATCGACGGAGGTTGCCGTGCTGATCAGGTTGTCCGGGCTGGAGGCATGCGCCCAGCCGACGAACAGTTGCCCCGGATCGGCCCCGGTGGCTGTGAGGGTGACGGTGTCGCCCTCGCTGTAGGGACCTTCCGGTGACAGCTCGACACTACCGCCGTCGGCTGTCACGTCGACGGCGTACGTCGCGTCGGGATCACCTTCGAGGATGATGACGAGATCGTCCAGGCTGGTGAAGGAGCGGTTGTTGCCGCCTTGGTGCCGCACGCGGATGTTCGTGATGTACCGTCCCGCCGGCGCGCTGAACCCGAGGAAGTGATTATGCTCCCCGAGCACGTTGTGCATGTTCGGCGACGAAAGCAGCGTCGATGTTGAACCATCATCATACACGGCGTCGGCCCAGAGACGCACAGCACCGTCCGCGTTGAAGAACTGCCAGTCCGTGCGGTTCAGGTAAACGAGCCCGGCCATAACGACACGGTCTTCGGCATCGAATTCGAGATCCCAGCTCGTGGCACCGGAGAGTGCCCCTGGCCCCGAGGTCGGTTGGCGTCCTCCCGGATTGAGGTTGATCTCGAGCGGGCGGAAGACGTCTCCCTCCAGTGAGATCGACTCGTTGATGCTGAGCATGCCCGGACCGTCCGCCGTGGAGCGGTTGCCCGCGCCTCCGGCTTCCACACGATTCCACGGGCCTTGGCGCACGAGGATAGTGCGTCCGCCGACATCCACGTGAATATCGCGGAAAGGCGGCAGGTTGCTGTCGACCACCGCGCCCGTGAAGTCGTAGCGAATAAACCCGGGGGGTTGCGGCGTGCTGGAGTCCACAGTCGGATCGGCTATCAGCCCGCTGTATTCAAGTGGCAGCGACCAGTTGACGGCGCCGCCGATACCGTCGGCATACTTTTCGGCGAGGATGCGGTTCATCTCGGCAGCCGGGACGGTTCCCGGAGTGCCGGCTTCGGTGAAGTCGTAGTCGATGCCCCCGAGCCCGATGGTCCCGACCGTCCCGTGACGGACGAATTCGCGCACGTTGAAGTGTGCGGTCGCTTCGACGACAACGTCATCGGAAAGGATGCCGCTGCCAACCGTGAGGGCAGAGGTGATGCGGTTCGGATTGTCCGGATCGAGCCCGCCGTTGAGGGGCTCGAGGTCGCCGCGCCAGTGGTTGAACGTGAAGAACGGCAGCCCGTCGCCGACGACGCGGATGACCTCGCCGATGTCGAAGATCGTGCGGTTGGTGTTGCCCCAGCCGCCTTCCGGATTCTGCAACTGCAGACGGGGACGCGCGCCGTGGCCCCACTTGAGGGTCACGCGGACATCGCCGAACTCGAAGA
>SLLG01000275.1 GCA_007134215.1 Opitutales bacterium
CGACATGGACGGTGCCCCCGCCCGCATCGGCGCAGGCGTCGATGGCCGCTTGGATCCCGGCGGTGTTGATGCGGCGTCCATCGCCCACCGCTCCGAAGGCGCGGATGTCGTGGGTTTCAGAGGGTTGCATATGGGATAGGGTGTGAAATGGAACAGGTAGGATACGTGGGAAGGGTCGCGTAAATCTACCCCAAAACGGGCGAAGTATTTTGATTTCCGCGCCAAATGAATGTTTTCAGCCAAGGGCCTTGGTGCGGTGCTCTGTCGAGACTGTTCGCAGCAAGAATTGCTTGGCGCAAAAAGCAAAATTTTGAGCCCATTTTAGGGTAGACCGCGAACGTGTCTTCGGGCATATTCCTCCTTACCTTGGTTCCAACAAAAGTCTTCACTCAGAAAAGCCAAATGTTTCGATGGATTGTTTAGGCACAGTCCACAGGCCGCTTGTTATTTTCCCTCATGATTCACTTCAAACAATGCCCATACAGAGCAATTAACATGAAACAAACATTGCTTCACTCCGTACGACTACTCGCCGCGGCCTTCGCAGGACTTGCGGCTGTTTGCGCTCAAGCCGAGGACGCGCCCCAGATTATATTCATCTCGGAAAACCAGACGGCCGAATCCGCCGCGCAGAGCATCGTTGAGCGCGAATACAACGCAGCGCAACGCGAAGCCCTGCGCGAAACGAATTTCGAGGCGTGGGAAAGCTACGAAAGCGTCATATGGCGGGATATCCCGGTGGAATTCCGCAACGCGCGCCTCGCCGAAATCCTGGCCGACCTCGGCCTCGCCGCCGACGACCCGGCGGACAAGGGCTTCACCGACTTCCTTGAAGCGCAGGGGTTCGACGTCTACCGCTCATGGACGGAGCGCGAATCCGATCCCATCACCGGCGCGATCACAGTGACGCATGAGTTTTGGGGCGACATCGGCGAGCCCTTCTCCGCGACCGGCGACTACCGCCTCTCGCAGGACCAAATCGACCGTCTTGAGGCAGCGGACCTCGTCATCATGAGCCCGAACACCGATGCCGCGAGGTACGCATGGGGCGGACGCGAGGGCGGCAATCCTTCGACCGTGCTCATCGAGCAATGGAACGGACTCACCGTACCCATCGTCTCGATGAACTCCCCTCTTATCCAGACGAACGAATTCGGCAGTTGGGGATGGGGATGGGGCTATGGATTTCAGGGGAATTTCAACGCCCTTTCTCCCATCAACCGCGGGGACCAGACCCCGGCGGAGCTGGAACGCTTTATCTTCATCGACTTGCGCCCGAAAGTAAGGCGAGCCGATTCGCCTCTCCTCGCCGGGTTGTCGCCAGTCGATGACGACCGGCTGGCCCTCTACAAAGACTATGAATCCTTTCCCACCCTTCCGCGCACGCCGAGAAAGTTCAGCAACAACGACAATTACGCTTACCCAGCCAATGTGCGGGTCGTCCTAGAACTTGATGAGCCCAACTTCTTCACGGCGGGTCTCGAAATCTCCACGCGAAATCCAGTGCTTCTCGATGTCGCCGCCGGCATCCGGTTCTTCCAGCCCACCGGGCTGCCGAGCGAGCGCGTCGGCACGCCCGCCGAGCGCCGCATCTACATGGCCGCCGGTTTGGCCGACACCGGTCTCTACAACCTCAGCGCGACCGGCGAGCAGGTTCTCATGAACGTCGTCACGCAGTTCACCCAACCGGCCGGGGTCACCACCTACACCGTCACCTTCGACCTCGGGGAACGCGGCACACGCGTCGGCGGAGGCGAGCTGACACAGACCGTCGCGCAGGGTGGCGCCGCCTTCGCTCCGGAAGTGGAAGCCGACGAAGGCTGGACCTTCACCGGCTGGGACGCCGCCTTCGACAACATCACCACCAACACCACTATCAACGCGCAGTATGAGGAAGCCGTCAACGGCACATGGGCCGGTCTGCCCATTGAAGCCGACGGAACGGTCGTTACCGAGGCTTTCGGCACCGTCTTCCCGCTGGAGGACTACGCCTACGTCTACCGCCTCGAGGCGTGGGTCTACCTTCCCGAGACTTTCGTCACGGACAACGGCGCATGGGTCTTCGGGCCCGGCTGGGAAGATCTCCCGGTGGAAGGGGACGGTTGGTTTGAAGACACCCCCTTGGGCATGATCCACATGGACAGCGATACCGGTTATCTTTATATCGGCGGTGCCGGGCACTGGGCGTACCCCACCGAGCACGTAGAGAACGGCGGACGCTGGATCTTCCTCTTCGGTGATCCCTGATTCGCTTGCTTGACGAGCTTGACCGCCGCCTCCCGTGCCGAAACCGGGACGGGAGGCGGCGGGTCTTGGAGTACACTTTGTTCCGGAGTTTAAAGGAATGAGTTCCTCCTGAAATTCACTCACTCACCGGCAACCTTCGCGGATACCCGTGACCGCTCATCAACATGGATTCCAGTACCTATGAAGATGCAACCCCTACCCGTCCACCGCAGCTCCGTCCGCCGCTCCACTGTCACCTCCCTGATCTGCCTCGGTGTCGGTTTCACGGGCGTTCACTCCCCGGCCCAGCTTCCGGACGAGGAGGATATCTTCCAGCTCCCGGAGTTCGTCGTCGACGCCAGCCAGGACCGCGGCTACCGGGCGACCAACACCCTTACGGGCACGTTTCTGGATACACCGCTGAAGGACAGCCCGTTCGCCATCGATGTGTTCATGCCGGACCTTATCGCCGACACCGGCTCGACGAACATGCGCGAGATCCTCGCTTACGACTCGGGCCTGCAACTGGAAAACACCATCGCCTCACAGGGGCCCGGGGGCGAAGGCGGCTACACCATGGGCGTGGAATTCGACGCGCGCGGCATCGACAACGCGGAGACCGACATCGTCACGCGCGGTTTCCGTGCGCCCACCCTGAAGAACGGCTTTTTCACGCAAACGCGCGTGGACACGATCAACATCGCCCGCGTGGAGCGGGCCGGCGGGCCGCAGTCGCTCCTCTACGGCATCGGGGCCATCTCCGGTATCACGAATGTCATCACGAAGCGGCCAATGCCCGAGCCCCGCTACCAGTTCGAAGCTTTCGGCGGCAACCACGACTTTTACCGCGCCACGGGGGAGGCCACCGGACCGGTGTGGAGTAACGACAATCTGCAGCTGAGCTACAACACGCTCCTCGCCGTGCAGCGCGAGGGCACGCTGCGGCCCCACGACAAGGATGAATCCTACTTTTTCGCCCCGGCCCTGCAACTGCGCGGCTGGGACGCGACGACGGTCTTTCTGTCCTATGAGCACGGCTGGCGCAAGCAGCACGGCAC
>SLLG01000267.1 GCA_007134215.1 Opitutales bacterium
TGACGGCGGTGCCCCACAGCGATGCGAGGAGGACGATCAACCACGCCCATGATGACCGCTGTGGCAGCCTAATCGACAGTCACCTCCCACGCGTGGCTCGTTACAGTTCGGTCACCGAACCGTCCCCAGGGCCGCAGCATGAAGACGGTGACCTCGTAGCGACCTGGATCGAGCTGGATTACAGCCAGGCGGCCCCACCAGTCGCCAGGGCCCGCCAGTGTGCCTTGGCGGATCGTGGTGCAGGCCTGGTTACTGCACACCCGCACCCGATACCTCGTCGTGCCGCTGGGCAAAGTGACGCCGGCCAGTATCCCGACGGTCTCTGAAGCGCGCACGTGTTCCGGCGCCAGGATGCTCAAGAAGGCAACGTCGATCGTCGGTACCTCAGGCAGCTGCCTTGCGAGGCGTTGCACAGAGACGGCTACCACGAGTGCAATGCTCAGCACCACGGCTACGAGGCGGATCATGTCAACTTACCCCAGCGCCCTGTTGTTCGGTCGCCGTCCTCCCCCCGGGTCGATACAGAGCCAGACGTGCGGCCACGGCCTCGAAGTCGAGGAGAATCCTCTCCTTGTCGAAATGGCGTTCGGCGAATGCGCGGGCACGTCTACCCATCGCGGTGCGCATCCCAGGATCGCCATGGAGACGCGTCATGGCTCGCACGAAGGCGTGCACGTCTCCTGGTGGCGTAACGAGTCCCGTCGCGTGATCGGCCAGGACGGCGTGCAGGGCGGTCCCTGGATCGGCCGTGGCGATCGTGGGTCGACCAGCTGCGAGGACGTTCACGAGTTTCGAGGGCATCACGAGATCGGCCGCCTCGCGCTTCTGGACGACGAGGTGGACATCTGCGGCTGCCAGGAGTTCGGGGAGCCGCTCGACGGGTTGCAATGGCAAGAAGTGGAGACGGGGCAGCCCGAGGCGGGCCGCTTCTGCTTGAAGCTGCGCTCTGACGGCACCGTCACCGACCAGTGCGAGGTGGAGCTCCGATTGATGGCGCAAGCGGTCGGCCGCCGCTAGAATCAGCTCGAGCCCCTGCTTCGCTCCCATGTTGCCTGCGTAAACGAACAGTGTGTGATCCAAGGGGACGCCTAGACCGCGCCGCAACTCGTTGCCGCGAGGGAGGGGTCGGATGAATCCGACGTCCGACCAGTTGGGGAACAGCACCGTGCGCGACTCGAGGACTCCCTTCGCAACGATGCGCTGCCGCATGGCCTCCGTGATGGTCGAGACGCTGGTCGCGCGACCCATCAGGAAGGCTTCGAGCTCGTACATGACCCGCCCAAAGCCGCCCGTGCCGATGATCCCGAGGCGCAGCGCCGTATCGACCTGGAGGTCCTGTACGTGTAGGAGCCAAGGTACGCGACGCAGGGTCGCGTATACCCATGGCATCCACGCCGATTGCAGCGACGGGCAGACCGCAACCACCAAGTCGTGCCGAGGGCGGCGCAAGAGGGCCCGCAGCCACCAATAGACGCCATTCACGGCGAACGAGGCTTCGTACAGGATCCGACGCCGACCGCTCAAGCGATCCGCTGCGGGCACGTAGAGCGGGGTCCGACACACATCGACGCCCGCCAAGCGTTCACGCTTGTACCCTACGCCCCGATACGCCGACGCGATACGCCAAGATGGGTAATGCGGCGGCGTGGTGATGACCTCGACGCGGTGACCACGCGCCGCGAGCCACTCGGCGAGTTCGGCCGTGTACTTAGCTATGCCAGTCGCGGAAGCGTCGTAGTAGATGGAGTGAATCAGGATCGACAGGCGTGGCCCGCTCGAGGTCGGGTCAGTCTCGGTCGCGCCAACTACCATGACGTGTCGCTCTCGTAACCGAGGTCGATCAGAAGTGATCCTGCGACAGCCTTGAGCTGATCCTTGTGAGCCTCCGTGAGAGCGGTACGCCAGCCTCCAGCACGTCCCTCGCGAAAGGTGAACGAGCGCTTGGGGTCGATCGCCGCCAGCGCCCGGGTCAGCAGCTCATGCTCCTCCTGCAAGCCCGTCGCACGTTCCGCGTAGAACCGCACGATCTCCTGCACCGTCGCGGTGCGCGCCTCTCCCACCAAGTCTTCGAACCTCACCGAGAGAACACCTGGCTGTTGCAGCCACCCCAGGTACTGTCTAACGCGTGTACCGACGTCAGGATACGGGCATCGCTGCCCGATGCCGTTCCCCATGATCGCGAGCGAGATCCGCTCCTGGGTGGAGCCGAGGGCACGAAAGGCGCGGTGCAAACCATGCCAAGTGTTGACGTTCGTCAGGTAGTGAGCCTCGGACACGACGATGTCCCGCGGATCGCGGTAGATGAACACGTGAACAGCGTTCTGCTGCTTCAGTATGTCGTGGAACTCGGCGTCGAAGAAGAGGTGGGCCGACACCAGCTCACCAGGCACCGTGCGCGACACCGACCGGATCATGCGAGCTCGAGGGAGCTCGCGGTACGGAAGTGCTGGGATCGACGTCCAAAACGTCCCGTAATCCCGTTCTGCCAACACCCCTACGACCTGAGTCAAGAGGTGCGTTCCGCTCTTCGGCACGGAGTTCGCGACGATCGGAGGGAATCGAAGGTACTCGGGAGGTCGTGCACGGATGCGTCGCAGCGACCGCGGAATCTGCCGTGCCCAGCGCGATGATCGTCGCACGACTGGGCTCGACCTGTAGAGCTCTTCGAGATAACCCACTCACGCCTCCGACAAGCGGTCTTGCCGCGCCTCGATGGTCGCCATCAGGCGTTCTAGGTGGACGTCCTGGGTGAAGTTCTGTTGAAAGTGAGCCAAGGCGTTGCGACTCATGCGCTCGTACGCGTCAGCATCCGACAACGTAACGCGAATCGCCTCTGCCAAGCTGAGGGCATCGCCCGGCTCGACGAAGCGGCCGTTGTGCCCATCGACGACCTGCTCAGGAATACCTCGGTAACGAGTCGAGATGACAGGGGTAGCGAATGCCAGCGCTTCGATGATGCTGAAGGGCTGCCCCTCCCAGGGATACGTCGTGGGAAGCAGGAAGAGATGCGCTCGGCGCAAAAGCGCTTCCTTCTCGACGTCGCGCACGACCCCACGATAGCGGACGATGCCCCGCAGATCGTGCTCGTCCAGATAGCGCTCGAAGTTCAACCGTGCGCTGGAAGAGCTCGAGGTCCGATCGTCAGCCGCCGTAGTCACGAAGGCGCCACAGAAGTCACACTCGAACGGCCGATCCCACGTTTCTCGCAAGTGGCGGCACGCCTCGAGCACGTCGAGGTACCCCTTGGACGCGATCATGTTCGACATGTAGAGCA
>SLLG01000373.1 GCA_007134215.1 Opitutales bacterium
CGGCGATGTGCGTTTTGTCGCGCGCGCGGGCGGCCGGATCGAGGCGGAGGGCTTCGTGCGTTTCAAACCACGGTTTCCACGCGGCGGCGAGGGCTTCGCTGTGCCACGGAAAGAGGCCGCGGCCTTCGTTGAGGGCGGACTCGTCGTCGACGGTGACGACGGGCGGCGGGGCGGCGTCCTCGGGCGGGCGGGCGGCGAGTTCGGCGAGGATGGCGGAGGCGGAGCGGTAGTCGCGTGCCGCAAGGGGCCGGAGAAAGCGGAAGACGGCGTCGCGCACGAGGCGCTCGAAGGCGGGGCGGTCGCGCGCGGGATCGAGCGGGCGCACGGGCCGTGCGGGCGGGGCATCAGCGTCGCGCTTTGCGTCGGCGGGGACGTGGGCGGGGTCGCGGAGGGCCTCCCACTCGTCGAGGATGGAGGCGTCTGTGCCGCGCACGAGTTGTTCGAGGTAGACGATGCGGTCTTCGATGTCGTCGTTCCAGTGGCTGTCGGGGACGGTCTGGGTGAGGGTTTTGTAGGTGTTGGAGAGGTGCCGCAGGAGGAGGCCCTCGGCACGCTGGAGGCCGTATTCGCGCACGTATTCGGCGAAGCCCATATAGCGCTGGAACATTTCCCCGGCGATGGACTTGGGGCGGATGTTGTCCTGCCCGACCCACGGGTGTGCGTCGGCGAAAGAATTGAAACTGTCATAGATGAAATCGCGGAAGGGTTTCGGGTGCTCGACGTTTTCGAGACGCTCCATGCGCTCTTCGTAGGGGATGCCTTCGGCTTTCATCTGGCGCACAAGTTCGTCTTTGAGGCGGTCGACCTGGCGGCGGAGAATGGCTTCGGGGTTTTCGAGGACAGCCTCAACGAGGGCGAGAACGAGGTCCGCGTACGCGGGATCGGCGCGGTCGAGTCGGTCGACGGTGTCGACGAGGTAGAGCGAAAGAGCGTGGTTGAGGGAGAAGTCTTCCTGCAGGTCGGCATGGACGCGGACTTTGGCACCGCTTGCGCCACGCACAGGGAGAATATCGACGATGTCTTTTTCGACGAGGGAGCGGAAGAGGCTCCAGCCGCGGCGGAAGAGTTTTTTGCGCGCGGCGGGGGGCTCGTGGCAGTCGCGGATGATCTTCCGCATGGCGGCGCAGCCGTCGCCGTCGCGGGCGAGAACATTGAGGAGCATTCCGTGGGTGACCTGAAAGGAGCTGGCAAGCGGTTCCGGCGGGGAGGCGGCGAGCCGCTCGAAGGTCGACGGGTCCCAGTGCGTATAGCCGCGCTCGGGCGGTTTGCGGCGCACGAGTTTTTTAGCTTTTTTCGGATTGTCGGCCGCCTTGCGCTCCATCTTGAGGTTTTCGATGACGTGCTCCGGAGCTTGCGCGATGACGAAGCCTTCGTCGTCGAATCCCTTGCGGCCGGCGCGGCCCGCGATCTGGTGAAAGTCGCGCACGGGAAGGATGCGGGTTTTCTCGCCGTCGTATTTGCAGAGGCTGGTAAAGACGACGGTGCGGATGGGGACGTTGACGCCGACGCCGAGCGTGTCGGTGCCGCAGATGATCTTGAGCTTGTTCTGTTGGGCGAGTTTTTCGACGAGAATGCGGTATTTGGGGAGGAGACCGGCGTGGTGCACGCCGATGCCGTGCCGCAGGTATTTGCGGAATTCTTTGCCGAAGGGGCTGTTGAAGCGGATGTCGGCAAGGGCATCGGCAATGGCTTCTTTCTCCGGCTTGGAGCAAAAGTTGAGGCTCGTGAGGCGCTGCGCGGTCTCGGTCGCCCCGCGCTGGGTGAAGTGGACGAGGTAGGCGGGAAGTTTGCCTTCTTCGTGAAGCTTGGGGAGCAGCTCTTCGAGGCTCTTCTCCTCGTAACTGAGAGCAAGGGGCACGGGGCGGTCGTCGGAGGCGACGGTGACGGCTTCCACACCGGTGAGCCGCTCCAGTGTGCGCTCGAAGAACCGCGTCTCTCCCAGTGTGGCGGACATGAGGAGGAATCGCGTGCGGGGAAGCGTGAGGAGCGGAACTTGCCACGCCACGCCGCGGTCGCGGTCCGAGTAATAATGGAATTCGTCCATCACGACTGCGTCGACGGCGGCGCCCGCACCGTCGCGCAGGGCGATGTTGGCGAGAACTTCGGCGGTGCAGCAGAGGACGGGAGCGTCTTGGTTTACAGAAGCATCGCCCGTCGACATGCCCACGTTTTCGGGGCCGAAGTCGCGGCAGAGGGCAAGGAACTTTTCGTTCACAAGAGCCTTGATGGGCGAGGTGTAGACGGTGCGCAGCCCGCGGCATAGGCCCTCGTAGTGCAGCGCGGCGGCAACAAGCGACTTCCCCGAGCCCGTGGGCGTCTTGAGAATAACGTGCTTGCCGTCGAGCAGCTCGAGGATGGCCTGCTCCTGCGCCGGATACAGCTCCAGTCCCTTTGCCTTCACGTAGTCGAGGAAGCGGTCGAGGATGGCGTCGGTATCGGACGCGGCGGCGTCCGCCGGTGGTTCAAGCGGCCAGTCCGGGCTGTCTTCCAATCTCATCGTCCGCACAGTGGAGTGCGCCTCTGTCCCCGTCCACGAACTTTTCGGGGCACCCGCTTTTCGCTTCTAATATCCGTCTCGCAATGAATGATCTCAAAGGATGGTAACTCCGATTGGCTCCATCGAACTCCTGCCTGCCGAACGGTTGCGAACAAACCCGGACTCCACCCGCGGTGAACTGTGGTGTTCGAGCTTGCTCGGGCCTTAGGTGGATTGGCACAGCGGCCGACGGAGCTTCGGGTGCCGGGGTCGCAGGTAAGCTCGCACTCCACAGATGTCACCCTCGCGGGTCTTCGACGGCCCGGTAGCGCGCACGCGACCGGGCCACCGCGAGGTCGGCGTTGTCCAGCAGTTCGACGGGCCGATGCGGCGGCGGACGGTTCGTCCGCGCGAGGACGCGCGCGCCTCCGCCGTGCTCCAGCCAGTCCCGCGATCCCAGCGCCCGCCCCTCCGTGAAGTACCGCACGCGCAGACGCAGCAGCTCGTGCGGCTCCAGCTCCCCGCCGTTCTTCACCGCTTCGAGCAGCGCCGCAGGGTCGATGCGCGCGCCGGTGCCGTCGCCTTTCGCCCCCGCTCCCTTCCCGAGCATCAGCAGACGGTAGCACGCCAGCGCTTCTTTTGTGTCCTTCGCCGCCGGAAAGCAGGCACAGAGCGCGGCGCGGCAAAGCCCTTCGCTCTCCGCAAGCGCCTCTGTGTAGCCGCACCAGCGGTAGTTCTCCGGCAGGTCCGCGAGACCCGCCCGCACCGCGTTTAGGTCGATGTAGGCTGCAATC
>SLLG01000234.1 GCA_007134215.1 Opitutales bacterium
ATCCATAATCAGGTACCATTTTTTTTCAACGGAAAAGAAATCCGTAACGCCAGGCAACGAACGGTGGCTTAGCCCGGACAGCATACGTGCTTCCGACTCAAAGGATTTTCTTGCCTTGTCAAGCTGGTGTGTACCTTTGACGCCTGCTCTCATTTCTTTTACAGCAACAACAGAATTATGTAGCCTGGTATCAATAGCTTTATATACAAAGCCCATGCCGCCGGCGCCAACTACTCCCAGGACCTTGTATCTTCCCTCAAGCATCGTTCCAGGAGGTAAGACATCCTGACTGTCACAAACATGACATGTGCCATCTTCTTGCAAAGTATGTCCGCACTGTGAACATTTCAATGGCTCGTCCCCCTAGTAAACGTTCTGTGCACCACTTCATCCGACATATTGCTAAATGTCTCTGCTACTCAACAGGCATTTGCTTATCATATTCATTGAGATTATCATTCTCATGGCTTTGAGCAGCTCTTTCTCGCGCGGCGTCAAAATTAGCCTCTAGTATTTCCGAAAAAGTTTTTGGATTCTCTGTATTATCCCCACCCTCAGGTATCGTAAACTGTTCACGTATTGTCCTTTCAAAGCCCGAAACACTTATATTCCTGAATCCAGAAAAAGTAAATTCGCCAGAGCGAAAAACGATATCTTGAATAGGACCAATCCAGACGACAAGTCCCGTTAAAATTACAAAGGAAATAAGTGCAAAAACAATCACTGCCAGGCCTACATCAGCAACAGTAATTGGCTTCTTTTGTTTTGCAGTACGACGCGCTCTCTTGCGCTTGAGCCTGCCAGCCAACATAGCTTTCATCTCCCGGGCACTGGCCGGGCGCCTGGCGGGTGACATGGAAACTGCCTTTAAAACAGTTTTGTCAAACATTGAAGAAACACTTATATAGGTTGAAATCGGCTTAAACTTAAACGGTGTCAGTTGAGGATGGTGGCCTGTTGCCAAATAGTGCAACGTGGCACCGAGTGAATAAATATCTGAACGTGCATCGGTCTGGCTCTCTCCATATTGCTCGGGCGGTGAGAACCCGGAAGTAAAGAAGTATACCGTATCTTCACTGGTATCCGGCTTGAAGTGCCGGGCAATGCCAAAGTCAATCAAATGTAGTTTTCCCCGGGTGTCCACCATAATGTTTGAGGGCTTTAAGTCTCGAAAAATAACCGGCGGTTTCCGTGAGTGCAGGTAATCCAAAGCATCACAAAGTTCCATGCCCCACTTACGTAGCTGGGGCTCGGGGACAGGGCCATTAGCTTCAAGGTACTCTTCCAAAGTCTGTCCTTCTATATAGCTCATCACCAAGTACCAAAAATGATCCACAGCAAAAAAGTTTGACAATCGGGGCAATGCAGAGTGTCGAAGCTTTGACAACATTTCCGCCTCAGACTCCAGTGATTTGATGGTTACATCCAAAGCAAGACCGTCATCAATGTCTGCTCTTATTTGTTTAATTGCGACATGTACATTGCTGAGTCGCAAATCTTGGGCTTTATACACACAACCCATACCGCCGGAACCAATGATATCTATAATCTGGTAGCGGTCTTCCAGCACTGTACCGGGAGAGAGATAATCTTCATGCTGGCAATAAGGGCAATAGCCTCCCACTTCCAGCCGGGCCCCACAGTTTGTACATTCCATTACCTACACCTCCTGCTTAACCAGTCATCTGCCATAAACGAAACCGTTTTCGTTATCTCAGTTCAACTCGCGAATATTGAAAAACCACCGATTAACTCCGGAAACATCAATTACAAGGTAGTAACTGCCGGGACCGGGAAAAGGAGTGCCCCCCGCTCCGCCAACAATTCCCCTCAACACCGTATGCCCCTCGTATATTTCCACATAAGATGGAGTCCACCCTCGTTCCTCCAAATGCTCCCTGAGTATAATCCAGTCACTCTCCCATACTGGAGCATCTTCGCCCACACGATAAAGAGCGGCATCACAGGTTATTTGCTCATCCGCATCCGGCAACTCATCTAGCATAATATTAAATGTAAATAAATAGGTTATGCCGTCATCGGGCAGAGTAAAGACAGGTGTTTCTGCGCTACCTGTGCTTACAACGCCTTGAAACAAATCTTCTAGAGTGACACTGGAAATGTCATCCCAGACCTCCGGGTCATCCATATCTTCGGCTTGTCTTTCCTGATTTAGCTCAGTTTGAACAACTATATACCATCTGTCAATGTTATCGCTGACTTTAACTTCAAAGTAGTAGTCTCCCAGCTCAGGCAACAAATTTCCAGAAAACCCACTGGCAACACCCGCAACCTGCTTATCACCAAAATCACGCACTTTTGAAGGTGTCCAACCCCATTCTCGAAGCTCCCTGCCAAGTACAAACTCATCAAAAACTCTTATTGGCGTGTTTTCGCCTACACGGAACAGCTTAATCTCCCAGGAAATCCGTTCATTATCTTCAGGGAAGTTATCCAAGGCAACATGAAATCCGTACCTGTATAAAAAGTCTGGGTCCTCAAGACGAAAAACTCCACTGGTATCATTGCCTGAGCCCTGAACTACTGCTGGCACATCAATCATATCATTATCAGGCACCGAGGAAGCGTTGTCGCCAGACAGGTAATTACTCACTAGCAAGCCGCCCAGAACAAGAATTGCCAGGACACCAGCCACAATTGATGTTGTTATGGCCTTATCTTTAACGAAAGTGAATGCGCGGCTAATTGGCAGTTCTTTAAATTTCTTCTCCGTCACACGTACACGCGCTGTGTGGCCTCCAGCAAGAGGGTGTGTCATATCACTAGACACATGCTCTTCTACATAATCTCCTTCAAGCATTTCCTGCATTTCCCTGGCGCTACTCGGACGGTCACTGGGGTCAATAGAAACGGCTGCCATAACAACATCGTTAAATTGTGAGGAAACATCAGCCACTGCATCCAAGGGTTTGAAGACAAATGGCGTTTTTTGAGGATGTATGCCCGAGACTAGATAATGCAAGGTGGCTCCCAGGGAATAAATATCCGAACGGGAGTCGGTCTGACTGGCTCCATACTGTTCAGGAGGAGAAAAACCCGAAGAGTAGTAGTACGTTGTATCAGAAGCAATGTCAACCTTAAAGTGACGGGCTATACCAAAGTCAACAACTTTTAGTTGCCCGCTCATGTCCAACATTACGTTGCTGGGTTTAAGGTCACGAAATATTACCGGCGGGTTTCGTGAATGCAAGTAATCCAAGACATCACAAAGTTCTCTGGCCCAAACCCGAGCCTG
>SLLG01000043.1 GCA_007134215.1 Opitutales bacterium
TCGCCATGGCGACGGGAGCGAAGGCGGCGGCCTCGGCGGGAAAGAGCGGCAGGACGAAGCGGATGAGGCCGTAGGCCCCGGTCTTGAGGAGTACGCCGGCGAGGATGATGCTGCCGGCGGTAGGGGCCTCGGAGTGCGCGTCGGCCAGCCATGTATGAAAAGGGAAGGCCGGCAGCTTGACGGCGAAGGCGGCGAAGAAGCCGAGCATGAGCCACATGGCGGCGGCACCGGTGACCCCGTGCCCGAGGAGCGCTTCGTAGTGGAAGGTGCGCTCACCCGTCTGCGCGGCGTGCGCGAAGTGCAGGCCGAGAATCGCCGCGAGGAGGAGCAGCCCGCTCGCCTGCGTGAAGATGAAGAACTTCACGGCGGCGTAAACACGGTTCTCGTGTCCCCACACCGCGATGAGGAAGAACATCGGCAGCACCATCAGCTCCCAGAGGAAGAAGAAGAGGACAAGATCGGTGGCGAGGAAGACCCCGGCCGTGCCCGCGAGGATCCAGAGGAGGTTGAAGTGGAAGAATCCGGCGGCGTGTTCCACCGATCTCCATGAAGCCACGACGGAGAGAAGCCCGAGGAAGAAGGTCAGCGCCACGAGCACGACGCTCAGCCCGTCGGCGGCGAGGCGCAGGGCGATGCCGTGCGAGGGAATCCACGGCACCGACCACGCGGCGATCCAGCGCTCCCCGCCGCTGCCCGCGGTGCTCCAAAGCAGCGCGGAGAGAACAAGGCCGATGGCGAGGACGGCGGCGGACGTCCAGCGCGCGAAGGCCGCGCCGAAGACGGCGCCGCCGCCCCACGCGAGGATGCCGCCGAGGAAGGGAAGGAGAATGAGCCAGAGCAAGATCATGTGAGCAAAGCGATGGCGAGGATGAGAATGACCCCGGCGGCGATGGTGGCGGAGTACCAACGCAGGCGGCCGGACTGGGTGGCGGAGAGAATGTTGTGCAGGAGGCGCGCGCTGTAGGCGGTGCCGGCGGCGGCGCGGTCGACGATGTCCGCCCGGTTGGCGCGGGCGAGAGCGGTGAAGGGACGGACAAACAACAGATCGTAGGCCGTGTCGAAGCCGAAGCCGCCGTGCGCGCCGCGCCGGGCAGCGTCGACGCCCGCCCGGCGCAGGATGGGCGGCGGTTCGCCGCCGCGGTAGAGCGCCCAGCCCACGGCGATCCCGCCGAAGACGAGCACCGAGGCGATCCCGAGGAGCAGCCAGAGAAGCCAGTCGAGCCCGGGCGGCAGTTCCACGACCGTTGTCACCGTGTGGGCGAGGAATCCGGAGAACACTTTGACGTGGGCAAAGGTATGCGGCAGTTCCACGCCGCCGCCGATGAGCGACCAGACGGCGAGCACGACAAGGACGAAGGAGACGCGCCCGCCCGGCCGCTCCGAGACCTCGGTCTTCGCCTCGCCGAAGAAGACGAGCGCGACCATGCGCGTGCAATAGAGCGCCGTGAGGAAGGCGCCGGTCGCCCCCGCGATCCAGAAGCCGGGACCGCCGTAGGGAGAAATCCATACGTCCCAGAGAATCTTCTCCTTGCTGTAGAATCCGGACGTGACGAGGGGCACGGCGGCGAGGCAGGCGGTGCCGATGAGAAAGGTCCAGAAGACGAGGGGCAACTTTTTGCGCAGTCCGCCCATGCGGTGGAGGTTCTGCTCGTGGTGGAGGGCGGTGATGACGGCGCCTGCGCCGAGGAAGAGCAGCGCCTTGAAGAAGGCGTGCGTCATGAAGTGGAACATCGCCGCCGACCATGCGCCCGCGCCGAGGGCGAGAAACATGTAGCCGAGCTGGCTCACTGTGGAATAGGCGAGGACGCGTTTGATGTCGCTCTGGGCAAGGGCGGCGAGCGCGCCAAGGAGGAGCGTGGCCGCGCCGACGAGGGCGACGACAAACATGACATCCGGCGCGAGGAGGAAGACACCGTGGGTACGGGCGATGAGGTAGACGCCCGCCGTGACCATCGTGGCGGCGTGGATGAGGGCGCTCACCGGTGTGGGGCCGGCCATGGCATCGGGCAGCCACACCTGGAGGGGCAGTTGCGCGGATTTGCCGATGGCGCCGCCGAGGAGGAGGAGCGCGGCGGCGTTGGCCGTGGCCGAGCCCTCCGCGAAGACTTCCGGCGCGCGTGCGAGGATGTCCGCGATATTCGCCGTGCCCGTCTCGCGCACGAGGAGGAAAATGGCGAGAAGGAGCGCGACGTCGCCCGTGCGTGTGACGAGAAAGGCTTTTCGCGCGGCCATGGCGTTTTCGCGCTTGCCGTACCAAAAACCGATGAGGAGGAAGCTGCACAGGCCCACGCCTTCCCATCCGAGCAGAAGGAGGACGAGGTTGTCGGCGAGAACGAGGACGAGCATCGCCGCGACAAAGAGATTGAGGTAGGCGAAGAAACGCCGGAAGTCCGCGTCGCCGCGCATGTATTCCGTCGAGTAAATGTGTATGAGGAAACCGACGACGGTGATGACCGCCGTCATGGTGAGGGACAGCGCGTCGAGGCGCAGGGCGGCTTCGGCGCGGAGGGTTTCCGTGCCGATCCATGTCCAGAGCACCTGCGTGTGGGCGTGGCCTTCCGGCGGAGCAAAGAGAAAACCGGCGGCGAAGACGAGCGAAAGCGCGGCGGGTATGCCCACGGCGGCACAGCCGGTCCAGCCCGCCGCCGCGGCGGGCAGCCGCCGCCCGCCTGCGGCGATGACGAGAAAGCCGGCGAAGGGCAGGGCGGGGACAAGCCAGAGGAGTTCGTACATCCGTCAGCCTTTCATCGTGGCGGCGGCGTCCGCGTCGAGGTGGTGGTGCCGCCAGTGGAACTGCAGAATGATGGCGAGGCCGACCGCGACCTCGGCCGCCGCCATGGTGAGAATGAAAATGAACATGCTCTGGCCGTCGACCTGGCCCCAGTAGGCCCCCGCCGCGATGAAGACGAGCCCGGCGGCATTGAGCATGACCTCCACGCTCACGAGCATGAAGATGAGGTTGCGCCGGGCGAGCAGTCCGGCGAGCCCGATGGCGAAGAGGGCCGCGGCGAGGAGCATGACGTGTTCGAGCGGGACGTGCGTGTTCACGGCGGATCTCCTTTCGCGCGGAGGGGGATGCTCTTGTCGTGGCGGCGCAGATGCGAGGCGCCGACGAGCCCGGCGAGCAGCAGCAGGGCGGCGAGTTGCACGGCCACAACATAGGGGCCGAAGAGGGAGACGCCGACATCGGAGGGCGCGGTGGCCTGGGGCAGTGCGTGCGGGGCGGGCGGCGGCTCCGCCGTGATGACTGTGACGGTGGCGGCGAGGAGGACGGCCGAGAGCATGGCCGGGCCCACCCACACGCGCGGGCGGATCCACGAACGTTCCTCGCGGCGCTGCCCGCGCCCGATGTGCAGGAGCATGACGACGAAGAGGAAGAGCACGATGATCGCGCCCGCGTAGATGATGATTTCCAGCGCCGCGACGAAGGGCGCGCCGAGGATATAGAAGATCACGGCGGCGGCGAGGAGCGAGACGATGAAGTAGAGCAGGGAATGCACGGCGTCGGCATGGGTGACGGCGCGGAAGGTGGCGGCGAGGGCGACGGCGGCGGCGATGTAGAAGGCGAGGGTCATGGCGTGCGGGCGCGGGTTTCGACGGGGCTCACGGCAGGAGGGATTTGGGGTCGACGGGGGGCGACTCGTTCTCCGCTTCGCCCTTGTCCTTGTTTTTGATGGCGAGTCCGGCGACGCGGTAGAAATTGTAGCCGTGGTATTTGCCCTCGCCGTCGATGAGGAGATCCTCCTTCTCGTAGACGAGGTTTTTGCGGTTGTATTCGGCCATCTCGAAGTCGGGGATGAGCTGGATGGCGTAGGTGGGGCAGGCCTCCTCGCAGAAGCCGCAGTAGATGCAGCGGGAAAAGTTGATACGGAAAAACGACGGGTAGCGGCGGCCGTGCTCGTCTTCTGTGCCGTCGAGGGCGATGCAGTCGACGGGGCAGGCCACGGCGCAGAGCTGGCAGGCCACGCAGCGCTCCCCGCCGTCGGGGTCGCGCGAGAGAATGATGCGGCCGCGGTAGCGCGGCGCGAGGTACGCTTTTTCCTCGGGGTATTGGATCGTCGCCTTCTTCCGGAAGAGGTGGAGGAAGACCAGGCAGAGTGTGCGGATGTGGCTCAACATGGTGGGGCGGGTTGTCGGGTTGGCGGTTGCGGGGCGGGTTTCATGGACGGGCGGGGATCAGCCGTGGCGGACGAGCACGACGACGGCGGTGACCACGAGGTTGAGGAGGGAGAGCGGGAGGAGGTACTTCCAGCCCCACGCGAGGAGCTGGTCGTAGCGCGGGCGCGGAATGGCCGCGCGCAGGAGAATGAAAAACCCGATAAAAGCGGCGGTCTTGAGGCTGAACCACACGACAGGCGGGAGAAACGCCGGCCCGAGCCAGCCCCCGAAAAAGAAAGTGACGATGAGCGCGCTGATGAGCGTGAGGCCCATGTATTCGCCGACGAAGAACATGCCGAACTTCATGCTCGAATACTCGCCGTGGAAGCCGGCCACCAGCTCGCTCTCGGCTTCGGGCAGATCGAAGGGGAGGCGGTGGCTTTCGGCGAGGCCGGCGATGAGGAAGAGGACAAACCCGACGAACTGCGGAACGACGAACCACATCCCGCGCTGGGCCTCGACGATGTCGCTGAGGTTGAGCGAACCGGCGAGGATGACGATGCCCATGAGCGCGAGCCCCATGAAGACCTCGTAGCTGAACATCTGCGCGGACATGCGCAGCCCGCCGAGAAGCGAGTATTTGCTGTTGGAGGCCCAGCCGCCGAGAATGACGCTGTAAATACCCATCGACGACATGGCGAGGAAGAAGAGCACGCCGATGTTGGAGTCCATGACGACAAGGCCCGGCGCGAAGGGCACGACGGTGAATCCGAGCAGGGCCGTGATCATGATGATCGCCGGGGCGAGGACGAAGACGGGACGGTCGGCGAAGGGAGGCGTCCAGTCTTCCTTCGTGAAAATCTTGATGATGTCGGCGACGATGATGAAGAGCCCGAACGGTCCCGCCCGGTTGGGGCCGAGCCGGTCCTGCATGAGCGCGAGCAACCGCCGCTCGACCCAAATGAGGAAGCCCGCGAGGTGCAGAAGAACGAACAGCACCGCGAGTCCGAGGAGGACACTCTGGAGGGTGGGATCCATGGTCAGGAAGCGGGCCTTACGGTGGCGTAGGTGTCGTCCGCGAGGGGTGGCAGGCCGGGCATCGGAACGGGCAGGGCGACAAGGCCGCGCGCGAGGGTGGGATCAAGGCGCGCGCGGAGGACGGCGGAGGCACCGTTGAGGATGATCCCGGCGTCGGTGTCGTCGGCGATGCCGTGCGCGGCGGCGTCTTCCGGGTGGAGGCGGCAGACGGGCACGGCGGCGCGTTCGGCGACGGGCGGGGAGAGGGCGGCGAGTTCGTCCGAGGCAAAGACATCGAACGCGGGCACGGCGAGCAGGCCCGGCACGGCGGCGGGGTCGAAGGGACGGGGCGGGCTGCCCGCGAGGGCGGCGGGCTTGTTTTCCGCTCCGGCGAAGAGGCGGGTGCCGGGATCGCCGCCGCGGCACGCGCCTGCGATCTCTTCCTGGAAGCGCGTGAGCGACTGCACGGAGTTCCAGCCCGGCGACCAGTAGTGGGAAAGCAACGACGGCGGGACTTGTTTTGCCGCGCCTTCCATGGAGAAGGCAAGGGCGCTGTCGGGGTCGTCGGGTGGGCGCGGCTCGTGCATCGTGCGGTCGGCGAGTTGGGCGGTGCGCCCGCTGTAGCGGCGCGGCGAGCGCGGCGCCTTGCGTCCGTTGAGGCGGAAATCCGCGCCGGGGGCGGCATCTGCGGCGGCGGCGAGGTCGGGTCGGGCCTCAGCGAGGGCGCGGAGGATGTCGTCGAGGGCGTCCCACGGCGAGTCGGTCAGGGCGGCGAGCCAGCGCCATGATTCGCGCCCGTCGCCGTCGTGTGGAAGGGCTTGGAAGGAACGCTGGGCGCGGCCCTCGTGGTTGACCAACGTCCCGTCGGATTCGGCGAAGCTTCCCGCCGGAAGGAAGATGTCGGCGCGGTCCACGACGGGCGTGGCCACGTAGTCGAGCACGATGACACAGCGCGCGGCCTCGAGGGCGCGCCGGAGCAGGGCGGGGTCGACGCGGCGCGTGAGGTCGTTCTCGAGGACAACGAGGGTGTCGGCCTTGCCTGCGGCGACGGCTTCGAGGAGTTCTTCCGGGGACGGTCCGCCGAGGAGGGCGGCGCCGACGGTGTTGGCTTCGCCGAAGACCGCGCCGAGGCGCGCGTTTTCGCCGTTGACCCGTGCGAGGGCGCGGGCGACGGCGGCAGCGGCGAGGAGGACGCGGCGCGAGCGCAGGCCCGTACCCGTGACAACGGCGGGACGGCGGGCGGCGCGCAGGGCCTCCGCGATCTCTTTGGCGCGGTTGTCGAGCGCCTCGTCGATGTCGGCGACCGGCGGGGTGTCGCCGCCGAGATGGTGCGCCACGGCGAAGCCGAGCCGCGCGATATCCGCCGGGGCGCCGCGGAAGGGACAGGCGATGTCGTCGAGGCGCGTGGCGTGTGTCCACGCGGTATGGAGCGGGCCGGTCGCTCCCTGGATGATGTCGCGCGCGGCGCGGTCGTACCAGCGGGGGATGCCGAGTTTGTCGACGCTTTCGAGGGGCTGTTGCCGCGCGGCCTGCCGCAGGGAGAGCGCCATGCGCGGGGCGCTGGCGGCGGGATCCTCGCCGAGGACGAAGATGGCGTCGGCGTGTTCGACGTCGCGCAGGGAGGCGGGCGGGAGGGGGCCGTCGCGCAGGAGTTCGACGAGAACCGCGGCTGCGTCGGCCTCGGCGGAAGCGATGCCGGGTGAGTAGCGGTCGCTCCCGGCGAGCGCGCGCAGGGCGTAATTCGCTTCGAGTGAAGCGCGGGGCGAGCCGACGGCGACAACACCCTTTGCCGCCGCGAGCGCGTCGGAAGCGGCCTTGAGTGCCTCGGCGGCTGCGGCGGGGTGTGTCGTTCCTTCTTTGTCGCGCACGAGCGGTTGGCGGGGGCGGTCCCCGCGGTTGGCATGCTCGTACCCGAAACGTCCGCGGTCGCAGAGGAAGTATCCGTTGATGGCGGCGTGGTAGCGGTTGAGAATGCGCCGCACGGCGCCGTAGCGCGCGCCCGCGAAGGTGTTGCAGCCGAGCGAGCAGTGCGTGCACACGGAAGGGGCGCTTTCGAGATCCCATTTGCGCGTGTAGTGGCGCTTGAGGGTCTTGTCCGTGAAGACTCCGGTGGGGCAGACCTCGATGAGGTTGCCGCTGAATTCGTTTTCGAGGACGCCGTCGGTGTGGCGGCCGAAGTAGACGTGGTTGTGCGCGCCGAAGGCGCCGAAGTCGGTGCCGCCCGCGTAGTCGTTGTAGAAGCGGGTGCAGCGGTAGCACTGGATACACCGGTTCATCTCATGGTTGATGAACGGCCCGAGAAACTGGTTGCGGAAGGTGCGCTTGGGGAAGCGGTGGCGGCGCGAGCAGTGGCCGGTCATGACCGTCATGTCCTGGAGGTGGCACTCGCCGCCCTCGTCGCACACGGGGCAGTCATGCGGGTGGTTGGTCATGAGCCATTCGATGACGGAGGCGCGGAATTCGGCGGCCTCGGTGTCGGCGATGGAGCAGCGCGTGCCGTCGGCGGCGGGTACCATGCAGGCCATGACGATCTGGCCGTGTTCATCCTTTTCGTCGCGGTATTGCCGCACGGCGCACTGGCGGCAGGCCCCGACGGAGCCGAGGGCGGGGTGCCAGCAGAAGTAGGGCAGGTCGTAGCCGAGCTGGAGGGCGGCGTGCAGGAGATTGACGCCAGCGGGGATGCTGTGGGCGGTGCCGTCGATGTGGATGGTGGGCATGGCGGGGTGTCCGGGTGGCGTTCAGCGGCCGTTGGCGTAGGGGCAGCGGTGTTCGGTGATGTGGCGGCGGAAGTCGTCCTCGAAGTAGCGCAGGGCGCTTTGCAGGGGCTCCATGGCACCGGGTGCGAAGGCGCAGAAGGTGCGTCCCGGCCCGAGGAGGCGGGTGTGCGCGTGGAGGAGGGCGATGTCCTCTTCGCGGCCGTCGCCCGCCTCGATAGCGGCGAGGGTTTTCTCGATCCACGGGATTCCGTCGCGGCAGGGGGTGCACCAGCCGCAGGACTCGCGTGAGAAAAAGAGCTGGAGGTTGCGCAGCATGCCGACGGGGCAGGTCTTGTCGTCGAGGATGATCATCGTGCCGGTGCCGAGGCGGCTGCCGGCCTTTTGCACGGATTCGAAGTCCATGGGGAGGTCCATGTGTTCCTCCGGAACGAGAAAGTCGGTCGAGGCCCCGCCGGGGATGACGCCGCGCAGGCGGTAGCCCTCGCGCATGCCGCCGGCGTGGTCTTCGATGATTTCGCGCATCGTCGTGCCCATGGGCAGTTCCCAGATGCCGGGGTGCCGCACGCGCCCGCTCGCGCCGTAGAGCTTGGTGCCGCCGTCGCGTCCCTTGCCGAGCCCGCGGAACCATTCCGCTCCGTGGCGGAGGATGTGGGGGACGTAGCAGAGCGTCTCGACGTTGTTGACGATGGTGGGCTTGCCCCAGAGGCCGGCCACAGGCGGGAAGGGCGGCTTGGCGCGCGGCACGGCGCGCTTGCCCTCGAGGGCGTTGAGGAGGGCGGTCTCCTCGCCGCAGATGTAGCGGCCCGCGCTGATGTGGAGGTGGATGTCGAGGTTGAAGCCCGAGCCGTGGATGTCTTTGCCGAGGTGGCCGCCGTCGCGCGCCTCGGCGAGGGCGGCGCGCAGGCGTTTGGCGGCGAGCGGATACTCGTCGCGCAGGAAGATGTAGGCGACCTCCGCGCCGATGGCGAAGGCCGCGAGGATCATGCCTTCGATGAGCTGGTGCGGGTTGCCCTCCATGAGGTAACGGTCCTTGAAGGTGCCCGGCTCCATCTCGTCGGCGTTGCAGACAAGGTATTTGCGCCGTGGCGCGTCCTCGCCCTGAGGCACGAAGCCCCACTTCATGGCCGTCTGGAAACCCGCGCCGCCGCGGCCCCGCAGGCCCGCTTCCTTCACCCGGTCGATGACATCGCCGGGTTGCAGGTCTTTCAGCGTTCCGCGCACGGCCGCGTAGCCGTCCGCCGCCTCGTAGTCCCTGAGGCCGGGCGGCGGTTCGCCGGGGCGGATGAGCGCTGTGAGGGGGCGGCGGATCATTCGTGGTTCTCCAGGGGTTCCTCGGCCTTGCCGGGATCGAGCGGTCCGTAGAGTTCGTCGCCCACCATGAGGGCGGGGGCGCGGTCGCAGGCGCCGAGGCAGGCGATGGGCAGGAGGGTGAAGCGGCCGTCCGGCGTGGTCTCGCCGAAGCCGATGCCGAGCTTCTCGCGCAGGCGGTCGCGCGCGCGGTCGCAGCCCATGACCCAGCAGCTCACGCTGTCGCAGAGGTAGATGACGTGCCGCCCCGTCTCGCGGCGGTGGATGCGGTTGTAGAAGGTGGCCACGCTGTCGACCTCGTCCGCCCCCATTTCGAGGAATTCCGCAATGTCGGCGACAGCTTCGTCGGACACCCAGCCGCGGTGCTCCTGCACGATTTTGAGCGCCTCGATGCAGAGGGAGCGCCGCCGCTCGTAGAGGGGGAGTTCGGCTTCGATGGCCTTGCGTTCGCTGTCGCTCAACATGGTCGGTGGCGGGATGCGGGGTTAGCGGTCGACATCGGCGAGGACAAAGTCCGTCGCGCCGATGATGGCGAGGAGGTCGGGGATCATGTGGCCGCGGCTGATCTCCGGGATGAACTGCATGTGCGGAAAGGAAGACGAGCGGATGCGCATCCGGTAGGGAATGGAGTCCTTGTCGCTCACGGCATAGTAGCTGTAGAGACCTTTGGAACCCTCGATGCGGCCGATGGATTCGCCCGCCGGGAGGACGGGTCCCCAGCTCACCGCGAGGAAGTGCGTGATGAGCGTCTCGATGTCATGCATGACGCGGTCCTTGGGCGGCGGCGTGGTGAGGGGGTGGTCCGCCTTCACGGGACCGGCGGGCATGTTGTCGAGGCACTGGCGGATGATGCGCAGGCTCTGCCGCATCTCCTCGATCCGGACGAGCCCGCGGTCGTAGCAGTCGCCGTTGTAGGCGACGGGCACGTCGAACTCGAACTGCTCGTAGCCGCAGTAGGGGCGGATTTTGCGCAGGTCCCACTCCACGCCGCAGGCGCGCAGGGCCGGCCCTGTGACGCCCCACTCGACGGCTTCGGCGGCGTTGAACGCGCCGATGCCCACCGTGCGCGCCTTGATGAGGTGGTTGCCCATGACCATCTTGTCGTACTCGCGCAGGCGGGGCGGCAGGTAGTCGAGAAATTCGCGCACAAGGCGGTCCCAGCCCTCGGGGAGGTCCGCCGCCACGCCGCCGATGCGGAACCAGTTGGGGTGCATGCGCGCGCCGCACACCGCCTCGATGATGCCGAAAAGCCGTTCGCGGTCGGTGAACATATAAAAGACGGGCGAGAGCTGGCCGACGTCCTGCGCGTAGGTGCCGTACCAGACAAGGTGGTTGGAGATCCGGAACAACTCGCAGAGCAATACACGGATCATCTGCGCGCGGGGCGGCACCTCGATGCCCGCGAGTTGCTCGACGGCCATGAGGTAGGGGAGGTTGTTGAGCGTGCCGCTGAGGTAGTCGACGCGGTCGGTGTAGGGAATGTAGGTGTGCCAGCTCTGGCGTTCGGCCATCTTTTCGGCGCCCCTGTGGTGGTATCCGATATCGGGTACGACGTCGAGGATTTCCTCGCCGTCGAGCTGCAGAATAAAGCGTATGACGCCGTGGGTACCGGGATGCTGCGGGCCGACATTCAAAAACATGAACTCGTTGTCCTCCGACTCCGCTTCGAGCCCCCATTCGCCGGGGTCGAACTGAAGGGCGCGCTCCTCTTCCACGTGGCGGTCCTCCGGGAGCGAAAACGGACCGGCCTCCGTGGCGCGGGCGTGGTGGTCCTTGCGCAGGGGATGCCCCTTCCATGTCGGCGGCATGAGGATGCGCCGCAGGCGCGGGTGTCCGTCGAAGCGGATGCCGAACATGTCCCACACCTCCCGCTCATACCAGTCGGCGGCGGGCCAGAGGGCGGTGATGGTGGGGATTTCGAGGGCGTCGGCGGCAAGCGGCACCTTGAGGACCACGTCGCGCGCCCCGTCGAGGGCGAAGAGGTGGTAGAACACCGTGAAGGCCGACGCCGGCCGGCCCGCGTGCGGCGCGCGCTCCCGCTCGTCTACCGCGCTCAGGTCGTAGAGCATGGGAAACGGTTTCTCCGCCGCCGTCTTGAAGTGGCGCAGCACCTCGACGATCCGTCCCCGGTCGATCCACAGCGCGGGTACCCCGCCGAGGATGGTTTCCTCGGCGAGAACCGCGCTTTGCAGGTCGAGCGGGAGCGTGGGAGACATGGTGTGGAGGGTGAGGGGCGGCCGGAAAGGATCCGGGGTCAGACGGTGTCGGGCGGCGGCAGGCGCGTCATCGACATGCGCTCGGCGCGCATAAGGTCGCGGCGGGAGTCACGGCCCGGCTTCTCGACGCCCTGCGGGCCGATCCACCAGCCGAGCGGGCGCCGCTCCTTGCCCACCGCGTTGTGCAGGAGCACGACCCCGTGCATAAAGGCGTCGGGCCGCGGCGGGCACCCCGGCACGTAGACGTCGACGGGCAGGATCTTGTCGACGCCCTGCACGACGCTGTAGATGTCGTACATCCCGCCGGAGTTGGCGCAGGAGCCCATGGAGATGACCCAGCGCGGTTCCATCATCTGCTCGTAGAGGCGCTTGATGACCGGGGCCATCTTTATGAACGGCGTGCCCGCGATGACCATGACATCGGCCTGCCGCGGCGAGCCGCGCAGCACCTCCGCGCCAAAGCGGGCGATGTCATACTTACTCGTCACCGTCGTCGCCATCTCCACGAAGCAGCACGAGAGCCCGAAGTTGAACGGCCAGATGCTGTGCTTGCGGCCCCACGCGACGAGGTCCTGCACGCGGGCGAGGGCGAGGATCTTACCCACGGCTTCGTCGAAGGCACCCTCCCCGGCGGCGGGTGCGGCGGAGTCAGCGCCGGCGGGCGGGGGTGCGGCGGAAGGACGGGAGAGAGACCACTTCATGGTGTCGGCGGGTTGGCGGTTTTGGGTTCGGGCGGAGCGGCGCCGGAGTCCGTCGGCATGCGCGGGCGCCGCGGACGCGTGCCGTGGGCCCAGTCGAGGCTGCCCATGCTCCATTCATACACGAGGCCGACGGCGAGGATGAGAATGAAAACAAGCGCCCCCGCAAACCCGCTCCAGCCCAGCTCGAGGACCGCCGTGGCCCACGCGAAGATGAACGCCAGCTCCAGATCGAAGATGACGAAGAGGATGGCGATGAGGAAAAACTTGATCGAAAACCGTGTGCGCCCGCTCCCCGTCGGCGGCACCCCCGACTCATACGGCTCCGCCGTGCGCCGCTCGCGGTGGCGTTCCCCGAGAAAATGCGAGGCGACCAGCATCCCCGCCGCAA
>SLLG01000075.1 GCA_007134215.1 Opitutales bacterium
ACATGGCGCGGCTCGCCATGGTGTGCGCCGACCTCAACATCGAGCGCGGCGGCTTCCCCATCCCCGGAATCGCGCGCGGCACGCGCACCTACCGCACGACCGGCGTGGGTTACGCCAATGTCGGCGGCGCCCTCATGGCCCTCGGCCTGCCCTATGACTCCGACGAGGGACGCTGGGTCGCCGGGCAGATCGTGAGTCTCCTCACGGCGGCCTGTTACCGCGCAAGCGCGGAGATGGCGCGCGAACTCGGCCCCTACGCCGCCTTCGACCGCACGGCGGAGGACCTGCGCGAGGTCGTGAACCTGCACGCCGCCTGCCAGGAGGTGGCGGCCGCCGTCCCCATGGCATCGCGCGAAAGTGTTCTCGAAAAGATCGAGAAACTCTGGCGCGCGGAGGGCAAGTCGCTGCCCAAGGCGCAGGGGCTGACCGGGCGCGACGCCCTCGTTGCGCTCACGAGGGCGTTCACCGATCCCGAAGCGATGGACGGGAAGAAGCTTGCCTGTATTGAGAAAGTCAGTGCACGTGCGACCGAGCTGTGGCGTGAGGTGCGCACCGCCGACGCCTTCCGCAATTCGTTTGTCTCCGTGATGGCACCGACAGGGACGATCTCCGCCCCCCTCGGCTGCTACGACGAAGGCACCACCTCGATCGAGCCCGACTACAGCCTCGTAAAATACAAGCAGCTCTCCGGCGGCGGCTCGCTCAAAATGTTCAACCGTCTCGCGCTGCGCGGGCTCGCCTACCTCGGCTACGACAACGCGACGGTGCGGGAGGCCGCGCTCGAATGCGCCGGGCTCGACGGTCTCATCACGGCCTGCGGCGGTGTCACACAGGCGGCGGAGCACCTTGCGCGCCCGTGGGCGGCGGAGAAGCAGGGCCCCGTGCGCATCGGCTGGAACAAGCTCGCGGGGGACGAGCACAACACCCAGGCGCTCGAAAACATCATCCTTCAGCTGCGCCACCGCGCCCATGAGCCGTCGCTCACGCCTGCCGAGAGCCTCGTCCTCAACGGTTCCAACCACCTTGAAAGCGCCCCCTTCCTCCGCGCCGAAGACCTCGCCGTCTTCGACTGCTCCGTGACCAACGGCGACGGCCGGCGCTCCATCGCACCGGAAGGGCACATGCGCATGCTCGGGGCCATCCAGCCCTTCATCAGCGGGGCCAGCTCCAAGACCGTCAACCTGCCCCACGGTGCGACCGTCGACGACATCGGCGGCTGCTTCGTACTCTGTCACGATCTCGGTGTAAAGTGCATCGCCCTCTTCCGCGCGGAGAGCAAGGCCAACTCCGTCTTCCGCGTCGATACGCCGGAGGGCCGCCGCTACGATCCGTCCACCGTGTGGGACGGCCTCGTGCGCGCCGCCGACCTGCAGATGCGCGACTCGCTCGCCGACGCCGCCAAACCGCGCCGCCGCAAACTCCGCGGCCGCCGCGCCGCGCAAACCGTCAAGTTCACCATTGGCGGGGCCATCCGCGGCTACCTCACAGTGGGCGTTTATCCCGACGGACGCTGCGGCGAGATCTTCGGGCGGGTGGGGCAGACCGGCACCTTCGCAAGCGGTCTCCTCGAAGCCTACTGCAAATCGATCTCCGTCGCCCTGCAATACGGCGTCCCGCTCGACGAGATTATCAACGATTTCCGCTACATGGCCTTCGAGCCTTCCGGGTTCGCCCAGGTCGGTGACGACGGCGACGGCGAACGCACCGACGAAATCAAGTCGTGCTCCAGCCTCGTCGACCTCATCACGCGCATCCTCGACTGGCTCTTCCCCGCGCCGAACCGCCGCCTCATCGACATGAGCGCCGCCGAGGGCGGCCCGCAGTCGTGGCCTTCCGAGACGGGGGTGATGCAGGCCGCGGTTGCCGTAGCCGCCCCGGCAACGCCGGAGCCGGCTGCCGCCCCGCCGTCACCGGGCAAAAACGGCGCGGCTTCCTCCGCCCTCCAGCGCAACAGCGCCAATCTCTGCCCGAAGTGCGGACAGATGACCTACATCCAGGACGGCAAATGCCGCCAGTGCCGCAACACGGCCTGCGGCTACAAGGAAGGCGGCTGCGGGGAATAGGTGTCGGCAGGCGCGTTTCGCGGCGTCGTCGGGAGGCCTTGGCCCCCGGCCGGACCTTTGCGGTAAACACAGAACGGGCCGGACCATCCGGCGGGCTCGGGCCGGACGGAAAGCCATCCGACTACATTGAAGAGTCCCGGCCGGTCTCCACATGCGCGGATGAAGTTCCGGCTCAGGCCTCTCCGCCTTCCGTCAGGTCCCTGAAATCCGACCGGAAGGCCTCTGCGGGCGGGGCGGAGGCAGGCCGGCGGTTGTGGCTGTTGTTCGGTGCGGCGTGGGTTGTGTGCCTTGGCTGGTTCGCCTTCTTGGTTTGGGGTGGAATCAAAGAAGATCCAGACATAGCTGTACGCACGGCGATTGAGGCGTTCCATCGAGCATGGAATGACGAGGATTTTCTGCGAGCGCATGAACTGGCACATCCGGATGTTGCGGATAAGTTCCGCGACGAGGCGTTCCTGGATATTCTCCGCGGGATTCGCGCCGAGAAGGGCGCGGTTCTATCGAACGCATTGCTGCATCCGGTCTACTACGACACCGACGAAGGTGTGATCATCGAGAGAATCTCAGCAACCCTGTACGAAACAAACGAATACATGTATGAAACCTTCGTTTATCGTATTGAGGAGGACACGGCTCTGCTTCTCGCCTACTGGATCAGCGATTTTCCGCAGTCGATGGTGGATATTGACGGTGAAGAGGAAGCGGATGAATGACCATCGACGGCGGTTTCACCGTTCCGTCTTTACTCGGAAGACTGCAAGCAACGCTTGCTCCCGTTGGCGGCAGACTTCCGCAGGCGACGGGTCCATCAATCTCGCCGGGCAGGCCGCCGTCGAATGGTTCCACATCAGCTGCTCGACAACGCGGGCAACCGGCGCAACGCATGGGAGATCGAGCATGACAATGACTACCGGATCCGCCACAGCGTCACGCAGGGCGGCGCGCTCGGAGCCAATGAGAGCGATCAGTACGGGCACATACGGGGCCATCGCCATGCCGTTATCTCCGGATCCGCGCCAAACCTCTCGGGCGCTTACGGAGTGAAGATCGACGGCGAAGCGCCGGATCAGCGCCCCGGAGACGGCGATTACTTCAGCCGCGTCATCGAGGACGCCGCCGCACCCGGCGAAAACACCGCCGGCCAGGCCGCCGTCGAGTGGTTCCACAGCACCA
>SLLG01000352.1 GCA_007134215.1 Opitutales bacterium
CCCTGCGCTACCAAGGCTCGAATGTTTCCCTGGGCTACACCGACACGGTCGGCAACAGCCTCGTCACAACGCCAGGCAGCCTCGAACTCCATCCCGGAGGATCGGGCGCAGGCGAGTTGAGCCGCAGCTTTGGAGACTCGCTTTCCGGCGAAATCTGGATCAGTTTCCTCAACATCCGCACACAAAACGGCAATTGGAACTGGCAAATGCAATTCGCCGACGCGGGCGGGACGGCCCAGATCAATGTGCAAAACCACAGCAGCAACGGCCAGTTTCGTCTTCAAGCGGGAGGCAGCACATCCTCCAACCTGAGCCTCCTCAACTACGACACGAACTGGGAGCCGGGGGACGACGCGCAGCTCTACCTAATTCAAGCAACCAATGTGGGCTCCGGCAGCGCCGACGCCAGCGTCACGCTATGGGCAAACCCGAACGACCTTGAGAATCTCACGGTGGGCGCCGCTGCGTCCGTGTCCCTCAGTAACGTGCAGGTCGATACGCTCAGCCAGTTCATCTTCGACAAAGGCGCCGGTACCGACCAAACCGGTTTCTTCGACGAGCTCCGCATTGGCACGTCCTCCGCCGACGTCCTGCCCATCCCCGAGCCGCGTGTCTACGCGGCGCTCTTCGGTGCCTTCGCGCTCATTTTTGCGGGCTACCGCCGCATCGCCCGGCACACAAATTGACATCCAACTCCCGATAATGAACACATGAAAACAAAACAAACGATACTACTCGCCCTCGTCTCGGCGGGGGCCCTCCTCCACGGACAGAGCAACGTCTACGACGGGTTCTCCGTCAACGACTATACCGCCAATGAAACAATCAACGCCCTCGGCGGCGGCAGCGGATGGACCGGCAACTGGAATGTCAACCTCAGCAACGAAAACAACGACCTGCGCTACCAGGGCTCGTCGGTTTCGCTGGGCTACACCGACAGTGTCGGCAACAGCCTCGTCACGACGCCGGGGAGCCTAGAACTCCATCCCGGAGGAGCGGGCGGCGGTGAGCTGAGCCGCGGCCTCGACAGCGCATTCAGCGGCGAGGTCTGGGTGAGCTTCCTCAACATCCGCACGCAAAACGGCAGTTGGAACTGGCAGATCCAGTTCGCCGACGCGGGCGGGGCCGTGCAAGTCAACGTGCAGAACGCCAGCAACACGGGCCGTTTCCGCCTCCAGGCGGGCGGCGAAACGTCCGGGAACATGGGTATTCTCAACTACGACACGGACTGGGCGCCGGGGGACGACGCGCAGCTTTATCTCATGCAAATCACCAACGTTGGCTCCGGCAGCGCCGACGCCGGCGTCACCCTGTGGGCCAATCCAAACAACCTTGAGGATCTCACCGCGGGTGCGGCCGCCTCTCTCACGCTGAGCGGACTGCAACTCAACGACATCAGCCAGTTCATCTTCAACAAGGGTGCCGGTGTCGACCAAACCGGCTTTTTCGACGAGCTTCGCATCGGCACGTCGTCCGCCGACGTCCTGCCCATTCCCGAGCCGCGCCTCTACGCCGCTCTCTTCGGAGTGCTCGCACTGGCGTTCGTGGTTTACCGCAAACGACGCGCACGGCGTTGAGCGCACCGCGCTTCTGCCTTGTTACCTACAAGCAATCAATTCGCAGAAGATTAAAGGGGTATCAAAGGGTTAATAGATAAGCCGGTCTCTTTCGGGAGACCGGCTTTTTTCATGCCCAAAACTTCCGCCGAAAACCGCCGTCCGCGCCGCCGGGATACCGACACAGACTCAGTGCCTCACCATAGCGGCCTCCTGCTCACGGCACCACTGGTCGAGCGTCGCACGCATCCGCCGCCATGTGGTGTGTGTCTGTCCACCGGGCCAAAGGTCGTTCTTTTCCCAGGGATCGTCCGCGATGGCATAGGCTTCATACAAGCGCCGCCCGTCGGGGCGGTTGGTCGCGATCAGTTTGTGCTGCCGCTCAACATAAACGGCGTGATAGTTGTCCGGAGCCCAACCCTGGAAGACAAACGTTCCGTCCGGTCCCGCGCCGCCCTCGACGACGGGGAGCAAACTGCGCGGCGTTTTCGCGCCGCCGGCCATATCAAGGATCGTCCCGTTCAGGTCCATCATGTTGACGACGCCGTCGTGGGTACCGCCGCCCTCAATCCCGCCCGGTGGACAAATGAGGAGCGGAACTCGTATGGACGTCTCGTAGGGGTCCGCTTTGCCGAGCAGACCCCAGTTACCGAGATGGTCACCGTGGTCCGAGGTGAAGATGATCCACGTGTTTTCCGCGTCTCCGCGCTGTGCCAAGGCCGTGAGAATCCGCCCGACGGCGAGATCAATCTGCGAGCAATACCCGTAGTATTGCGCGATCATCTTTGGCCACAGCTCCTCGTCCCATGCCGCCATTTCGGTATGAATTCGCCGCTTCAGCGCCTCGAAGACAGGCGTGTTTTTCTCCATGTTGAGTGTGGGCGGAAGATCCATCCCGGATGGAGGGTAGAAATCCGCCCATGGAAAATCCGTCTTGTAAGGATGGTGCGGCCCGAAAAAGGAAACATTCAGGAACCACGGCTGTGAGCCGTCGTCCCGTTGCAGAAAACGAACGGCTTCATCCGCTGTCCAGTTGGTGTGATGGGCCGCCTCATCCACCCAGCGCTGGCCCAGCCAGAATTCATGGGCGGCCGGTCCTTTCGCCTCCGTACGGCCCCCGGCCTCGACCCACGCCTCCCGGCTTTGTTCCGGCCGCATTTTCGCGAGAGCATCAAAGTAATCGTTATGCTTCGCCTCCTTCTCCGAGTAGGTGTCGTAATGCGCGTCGCAAAGAAGCTTCCAATCAAACCCGTGGCTCGCCTCGACGGGATGCAAATGCAGCTTGCCCACTAAGCCCGTGTGATAATCCATCCCCCGCAGCTTGTCGGTAAAAAGCGGCAGCGAGGGGTCATGGGCATGGACGTTGCGCATGTGCCCGTGCTCCGCCGGAAATACCCCCGTAAAAAGACTTGCCCGCGACGGACCGCATGCGGGACTGGGGCAATAAGCCCTCCGGAAGTTCATCGATTGCCGGGCAAGGCGGTCCAGATACGGCGTGCGCACCTGCTTGTTGCCTGCATATCCGAAAATATCATACCGCCATTGGTCCGTGAATAGGAACAGGATATTCGGCCTGCCGTTGCGGCGGACCGGACGGGCAAGCGGCGGTGTTTCGGGCATGCTGCCTGCTGAAAAAACGGGGAGCGCTCCCAGTGCCGTGCCGGCTAATGCGCCTCGTTTCAGAAAATCACGTCGATTCATCGTAGGAAGAGGTGAAGGTAATATGATTCCCAAAATCGGAAATGATTAAAAACTTGATTTAATACACGTATACGGCACACAATAGGGGTCAATGACAAAAACCAGTTTAAGACAATCGATCACGCTGGTGCCACTTGCGCGGGAGAAAAACCGGACTTCCGGGGCTGTCTTCTCATTGGCCCAGCCGTGGCGGAAAACTCCACAACCGGAATTTCTTCCCGGCCGTGTCCGGCTCTGGTGGACTCCCTCCGAACTCAAGCTCACCGCCGTCCTCTCCGGACGGAACATCGCGTCGCGCTCGACAGCCCACAATCAACCCATGTGGCGCCTCGGCGACACCTTTGAGATTTTCCTGCAAGCACGGGGAAAGTCCGACTACGCCGAACTTCACATTACTCCGAATAATCATCGCCTCCACCTTGCGGTCCCCGGCCCCGAGTCCACCTCTCCGCTGTCCCCCGCGTTTGTTGCCTTTGAGGAAATGCGTGTCACTCCGGCGGGTTTTTCAAGCGTGGTAAGGCGAAACGCGAACGCATGGTCGATCCGGGCGGCAATGCCTCCCGCCCTCGCCGGATTCGACTTATTCCAGCCCGGAGAGCAATTCCGCATAAGCTTTGCCCGCTATGATGCCGGGCAGAGCCTCGACCCTGTCCTCTCCACAAGTTCGCCCCACTCCCGTCTCGCTTTCCACCGTCCGGACGAGTGGTCAACCGTCCGCCTTTCCGCCGGTCATTGAGGTTTCACTCACTCGCGGATGAGCTTCGTCTCTGGATCGTCGGCCGGGAGATCCTCGTGTTGACGGCGAGCGGACTACACTGGATGTGGACAATGTACGTCCACATGTCCACGCGTGTCAATCCCGACGGCAGTCCATCGCCACCGTTGCCGAACACAAAATGGAAAACTCCATGGCCGCCCTTCCACTGCTTGCCGTGGCCTGGGCGGCGGGTGGAAGAACCGGCGCAGCGGGACTCAGCGGTCTTTCCGGTACTCCGCTTCCACGACCGTTGTCCATTCATTGCGGCCCGACGGAAGCGCGGCGCGCCGCACGGGAAGCTGTGCGAGGGGGAAAAGCAGATGGGAACCAGGGCCGAGGGCCGCGGTCTCGAGCGAGCCCCCTCCCGCCGCGATAACGAGGCGGCTGGTCCAGCCGCCCCCGGAGACGAAAAGCGTGGGCGCAGCGTCGTCTCCGCAGTATTCACCCGCGTGAGCGGTGCCGCCCTCGAGGGCCACGGCGAAGCCCCCCTCGATGATCTCCCATTCTTCTCCGAACTGAAATACGTGGTGCCGCTTCTGCGTGCCCGCCCGCAAAAAGAGCGTCGTCTCGACGTGGTTGCGGTCGTCGATGCGCCATGTCGACCGTACCCAATCGTCACCAAAGGCGAAATCTTCCGTCGCTCCGCGCACGATCCATGCGTTGCCCGGGCGCCGCAGAAGCATGGTGCTGTCCGGGGCGAGATTCGACCAGTCGCCGCGCGCCACCGGCACGGAAAAGGCGAGCTGGCTGGAGTAGGCGAATTTCGCATACTTCTCCTCGAAGTGACGCATCCACAAGCCTACGCCCGGGGGCGGTCCCGCGCATACCGCAACGGCGTGATCCTTCCCGGTATCCCGGGAAAAAAGCATGCGCGCGGCCGGTTGCACGGCGGGAGCGGTATCTTCCGGCAGCGGTTCCTCCTCCGCCGACCAGAAGGGGTGGTCTTCCCGGAGAGCAAGCGCCCAGAAGATCTTGAAGCCCCACGCGGGCGAGCCGACCGCGTTGTAGGTCTCCGTCATCGCATCCTGCGGGTAGCCGTAGCCGCGGGAGAGCGTGCCGCCCGGCAGGTGGATCGGCCGTGCCTGCCACCACCGCATGTGCCGCGCCAGCAAACCCTTGAGCTGTCCGTGTGAATACGGTCCGCCGCCCGCCCACGCGAGAGCCGCCCAGAAGGCCCCCTGCGCGAACCGGTAGGTGAGGCTGCGCCCATAGGGAAGGGCCGCCCCGTGCCGATCAAACCACCGCAGAAAGACCGGCGCGAAAGCAAGCGCCCGTTCCCGCAGACGCGCGGCACGCTCCGGATCGCGCTCCGCCTCCCACACGCTGTAGAGCAGGCCGTAAAAGTGAAACCCGGTCGGGTTGTAGTAGTCTGTCCTGCCCCCGGGGCCATCCGTGTACCATGGCGTCCCCTCCACAGTGAACGATTCGATACGGTCGAGCGTGGCGGACTGGAGCGCCTCATCGACCGGTGCGCCGACATGCCGCAGCCCGCAGTTCACGAGCACGCGGAAAAAGAGCCAGTTATTGTCCACCGGTTCGTGCCGGTTGATCTGATCGAGAAAGCCAACGAGCTGCTCCTGTGAGCGCTCGGGGAGCGGCGCCCAAAAGACCTCCGGACACATCCGCAGGGCCGCACCGATGACGGCGCACTCCACCATCCGCTGGTCGCAGGAACCGAACGTTCCCCAGTAGCTCGGGTGCTCCGGATCCACACCGGCGGCAAGGCCCTCGGTGAGCCGCTCCGTATCGGCGAAGTGGCTGCCCCCCGCCAAGAACGGGACGAGCGCCCACAGTTGCCGCGACCACCCCTCCATCTCCGCGCCGTTGAGGCTATGCCCGGCCGGGTGGTACGCCATCGCCCACCGGCCCGGCCGGGACGAAAGGTGCGGACGCGCCGCCGCCCAGTAACGCAAGGCCAGCGCCTCCCAGTCCGCCCGCGTCGACAGCCGGGGCTGCCCGCCATCCTCTGTCTTCCACTTCATGGCAACCGGATATCGTGCAATCCTCCGGCCAAGGCAAAGCATTGCCGCCAGTGCCGGACCGCGCGTGGAAACAAAGCCATTGCCGGGACAAGGCAAGCGATGCGGTTGCTCACCATGGCAAAGGATCGCCATCGATGTGTTCGTCAAAAAACGCCTCCAGGCGCGATCTCAGGGAGGGCTCGAACGGCGTCTTCACGGCACGCAAATGATCCGCGAGCTGATCCATTGTGCGGATACCGGGGATCACGGTTGTGACCGCCTTGTAGGACCACAAAAATCCGAGCGCCGCGGGCGTCAGATCGTCGGTTCCGAGGAGCGCCTTGAGGTTCCGCGTAAGCTGTGCCCGCCGGGTGATGTCCGCTTCGGTCCAACGCTTGCGGATACCGGAAAATACAGTGTTTTCATCGAAGCTTCCCGTCAACCAACCGGAGTCGAGCGGCACTTTGATGATCAGTGCGATTTCCCTCGCTTCAATGGTGTTCAAATGGGCACGCGTTTCCTGGGAGAAAACATTGTAGAGCAGCTCGATCACATCAATGGGATGCGGTTGGTTCAGAACCGTCAAAAGCTCGTCTTCTTTGTCGATGCTCACACCGAATCCCCGGATTTTCCCACGGTCCTTGAGTGCTTGCAAAGCTGTGTAGTGACCGCTCCGTCCGGCGAGGATATCGATTCCCGGGTTGTGCAACAGGACGCTGTCCACGTAATCCGTCCGCAGGCGCCCAAGGCTACCGTCCACGGAGGACTCGACGGCCTCGACGCTGAAGTCGTGCCGGTCATTGGCGTGGTGACCGAATTTGGTGTTGATAACCACCTTGTCACGCACGGGTCCCAACGCCTTGCCGAGTATTCGTTCACTTCTTCCGAGTGCATAGTTCGGCGCCGTGTCGAAAAAATTGATGCCTGTTTCCACCGCGGCACGGACAAGTTCGACACCCTCATCTTCCGGCATTGTCCTGCCGTTTGCTGTATTGCCCAGCGGCCAACCGCCGAAGCCAAGGCGGCTCACCGGCTGCACGCCTCCACTCTTCAAATACGGTTTCAATGAGATCATTATCCCAGCGAAGATGCCGCCCAAACAGAGAAACATCAAGCCACGAAACGAAAGGAATTGCCAACGAACCACAGCCTACTCCAGATTAGCCCCTCAATGGCTAGTCAGAAGCAGTCAAGCGAATCCGCCTCGCTCGATATCGGGCGCTGGCTCCGGCGGTTACGGAATGAGAGGCGGCTTGTTCTTCGACAAGTCGCCGCCGCCGTCGACATGGACATGGCGCATTTAAGCAAAATCGAACTCGGCGACCGGTTGCCGACGCAGCAGCAGGCGGCGGCATTGGCCCATTTCTACGCTGTTTCGATCAATGAGATGGAGGCAGCCCGAATGGCGGGAAAGATTTTGCGCTACCTCCGGAATCACCCTGCGGCACCCCGCGCCATCGAGATCGTGCAGGAAAACGCCGCCGCCTACGGCCTCGGAAAATGCTCTGCAATTCCGCGCAATAGGCAGCGAGGGCACACACCTCATAGGAAGGCCGAAGTATGAGCGTCCCTTCCCTGGCCGAACCGGATGTCACCGCCTCCAACATCCTTGCCAAGGTGGAGGAACTGCGGCTTTACGCCTATTGGCATCACGCAGATGATGGATTGGATTCGCAACCACTTCGGAGTCTCCTACGCTCCGAATACACGTGAGACCATCCGCCGACAGACAGTACACCAGTTTGTGGAGATGGGCATTGCGGTTCCAAACCCGGATCAACCGGACCGCCCGGTCAACTCTCCTCATTTCGGCTACGAAATCGAGTCTTCGGCCCTTGAACTCATTCAGACCTACGGAACCCGCCGATGGAAAAAATCCCTCGCCTCCTTTATGGAAAGCGTCCATACGCTGCGAGTTCTTCACCACAAGGAACGGGAGATGAACCGCATCGAAGTCCGTCTGCCCGACGGCTCCGGAACTTCGAAAGCTCTTCGAGAGCTGTTCCGCCGACCTCGTATTTATCACCGCGTTCCCCACCCGGAAAGCCATGCTCAACTACCTCAATGACATCAGTTGGGAAACCGATGTCTGGCTCGCGGAGAACCCGTCCCATCTCATTCACTTCGACGGAGAGAAGTTTCTCGGGCCGTATGGAGGAGTTTGATGCACTCTTCCACTTGACCCTACCCTATCGGCGCAGGCATCCTTGCTTGTCTGCGAAAGCGAACCGCAGGGCCTGAGCTTGTTCATGGCCGCGCCGCGCGGGCGGGCGCAACGGTGACGACAACCGACTTGGATGCGGGAGTATTGCTGACGGCGGCCCGGGAGCCGAGCGGGACGAGCACGTTGGCCTCGGGAAAGTAGGCGGCGGCGCAACCGCGGGGCGTGTCGTAGGGAACGGCGAGAAACAGCTCGGCGACGCGGGTCTCGCCCTTGTGGTGGCTTGTGATGCCGACGGGTTGCTCGGGCGCGATGCCGCGCGCCTCCATGTCGGCCGGGTGCATGAAGATGACGCGGCGCTCGCCCCGGATGCCGCGGTAGCGGTCGTCGTGCCCGTAGACGGTGGTGTTGAACTGATCGTGGCTGCGGAAGGTCTGCAGAAGCAGTTGGTCCGGCGCGAGGCGGAGGGGACACAGCGGATTCACGGTGAACTCCGCCCGGCCGCTTGCCGTGGGGAACCGGCGCTCCTTCACGGGGTTGGGCAGATAGAAGCCACCCGGCCGCCGCGCCTTTGTCTTGAAATCCTCGAAGCCGGGAACGACGCGTGCGATGCACTCGCGCACGCGGTCGTAGTCCGCCTCAAACGCTTCCCACCGAACCGTCGAGCGGTCGCCGAGGGTGGCGCGGGCGAGGCGGCAGACGATGGCAATCTCGCTGAGCAGGGCGGATGAGGCCGGCGCAAGCCGTCCCTCCGAGGCATGGACGATGCCCATGGAGTTTTCCACCGTGACAAACTGCGTGAGCGAGTGGGTCACCGCCGAGCGCGTATGAAAAGCGCGCGGGCGCCTGCGGGGCGTTGCAGGCGGAGGACGCCGGGGGCGTGTTCGAGGAGGATGGCGTCGACGGGGTGCCAGGTTTCGAGGTCGAGGGAGTATTCGAAGTCCGCCGGGTCGCGGATGCCCTGGGGTGAGACGGTGCCGTCGGCACCTTCTTCGCCATAGTGCACGGCGAGGCTCCCGTCGTCCATGGGCTGGAGGCGGAGCCCGGCCTCGTGGGCGGTGGCGGGGCCGGAGTCCGGCGCGGGCACGCTGCCGCGGGTGAGGACAATGAGGTCGAAGGTGTCTTCCCCGGTGAGGAGGTCGAAGCTGTATCCTTGGTTGTCAGCGAAGCCCTGCAACTGGGCGAAACCGCCCGTAGTGGACGCGAAACCAATGATGGCGAACTCCGCGTCTTCCGACTCGTCGAAGCCGGGGAGGAGATGGAGGGCGAGGCTGCCGTCGACGGCCAACGCTCCGGCAACGGTGAGTGAGCGGTGGCCAGTCGTTTCATGGCCGGGCCCGAGGGAGAGTTCGAGGCGGCCGGCGGCAGACTGGGTGAGGTTGCCCGTGAAAGTGAGCCCGCCGGGCGCAGGTTCGGGACGGAGGATACCCGCATTGATGAAATGGGCCGCGACCGTGCCGGTGCCGGTGAGCGCTCCCGCACCGAGGGAGAGCACAGATGCGCTGCCGAGGGTGCCGTCGGCCAACTGAATCAGGGCACCGGCTACGTTCTGAGTGAAGCCGCCGTTGGGCGTGAAGGTGCCGCCATTGATGACGAGGAGGCCGTCGTTTTGGAAGTGCACAGAGGTGATTGCCGTGGAACCGCCCGGCGAACGGATGAAGGCACCCGCATTTTCAAAGCGGTGCGTGCCCGAGAACCACTGCTCCAGACCTCCGCCGCCCGTGACCGTGAATGTCCCTCCGGCAAGGTTGCGGAAGGTGTTTGTCTGGCCGCTGGAAGCTCCGAACCGGAGGGCCGACCCGGAGAACTCAAAAGTGCCCGCGTTTTCGATAAGGCCGTTGAAGGGCCGGTTCGACGTTCCCGGGTAATTTGTGGTGCCATTCAGACGCAGGGTGCCCGCACCGGTGACGCTCCCGCCGCTCCAGACGAAGGTCTCGGCCACCGTCACCTTGATGCCCTCCCCGCGCGAAAGCGTGCCGCTGACGAACTCCAGATCGCCGATTGTGAGATCGCGCGTAAAGGCCACCGTCGCCCCCGAGACGCGCAGGCGGTCAAGATTGTGTTCGAGGTTAAGCGAACCGCTGTCCGCGATGAGCCCCCCAGGGCCTGTGACCAATCCGCCTTCGCGCAAGCGGTGGGCGACGGATTGAAGGGTGATATTTGCGCCGTCGCCGATTTCGACCGTTCCCGTGTTATCGAATACAACACTGGCGATCGTCGTGGATGCACCTGCGCCACGGATGAAGTCACCCGCATTTTCAAACCGGTGCGTGCCGGACGACCATTGGTTGATCGTTCCTCCGTCCGTGATCGTGAAGGTCGCACCAGGCAGGTTGTGGAAGGTGTTGGACTGACCGGTGGTTTCTCCGAAACGGAAGTTGTCGCCGCTGTATTCGAAACTCCCCGCGTTCTCAATGAGGCCATTAAAACGACGGATGGTGGTGCCGGAGAATGCCGACGTTCCGTTGAGACGCAAGGTTCCCTGGCCCGCGATATTTCCGCCGCTCCAGACAAAGGTATCGGATACTGTCACCGTGACGCCCTCCCCTCGCGAGAGCGTCCCGCTGAAAAGATCCAGCTCGGTCGCGTCGGTGTCGACGAGCAGGTGCAGCGTGCCCCCGGACACACGCAGGCGCGGGTGATTGACGGACAGACGGGTGGTGCCTGAGTCGGCCACAATCAGAACCGGTCCGGTCAATTCGCCCTCGGCGCGCAAGTGGTGGATAGATGTTTGGAAAATGAGACGGCTGTTCTCATCCGTGGTGATCGTGCCCGTGCTGTCGAGGGCGCCATTGAAGGTCAGGTGCGCACCGACGGGCAGATCCATCGAACCTTGGTTATCGAAGCTTACGGAGGCGACGCTCATGGCTGCACTTGAAGTCCAAACGACCACGCCGTCGTTGAGAAAGCGGTGCGTGCCGGCAGACCATTGGTTGATACTGCCCCCGTCCGTGACCGTGAAGGTCGCCCCGGGCAGGTTGTGAAAGGTGTTGGTCTGGCCCGTGGTTTCTCCGAAACGGAAGTTGTCGCCACTGTATTCGAAACTCCCCGCGTTCTCGATGAGACCATTAAAACGACGGATGCTGTTGCCGGGGAAAGTCGATAGACCGTCGAGGCGCAGAGTGCCCTGGCCCGCGATATTTCCGCCGCTCCAGACAAATGTATCGGCCACCGTCACCGTGATATTGGATCCCCGCGAAAGCGTGCCGCTGAAATGTTCCAGCTCGCTGATCGTGATACCGCGAGGAAACGACGCCGTTGCGCCCGAGACCCTCAGGCGACCGATATTGTGTTCGAGAACAAGCGAACCGCTGTCGGCGATGAGCCGCCCGGCTCCGGTCACCGATCCTTCTTCGCGCAGGCGGTGAGCGACCGTTTGGAGGCTGAGGTTCGCGCCGTCGCCGATTTCGAGGGTTCCGGTGTTGTCAAAGACAACGCCGGCAATCGTCGTCGACCCACCTCCCGAGCGAATAAACAAACCCGCATTTTCAAAACGGTGGGTGCCTGCCGACCATTGATTGATCGTGCCTCCGCCCGTTATCGTGAAGGTCGCCCCGGGCAGATTACGGAAGGTATTTGTCTGGCCCGTGGTGACCCCGAAGCGGAGATTGTCGCCGGTATATTCAAACATGCCCGCGTTTTCGATGGGTCCATTGAAGCGACGAATGGTGGTGCCCGCAAAAGTCGATAGGCCGTTGAGTTGCAAGGTGCCCTGCCCCTCAATGTTTCCGCCGCTCCAAAGGAAATCGCCATGCACCGTAAGGATGCCACTGCGGTTGAGGGCACCGCCTGTCAGCTCGAGTCGCCCGTCTTCTGTTATGGTCCCGCCGCTCTGAACGGCAAAGGTGTTCCCGGTGATGCGCAGGGTCTGGGTTCCGGATGCGCCGCCAACGAATACTTGCCCCACGGTGTGGTTGGCATTGCTCGTGACGACGTAGGTGCCCTCCAGATCAATGACGGCGCGCTCACCGGGACCAGGCACGCGGTCGGCGCTCCAGTTTGAAGCCGTCATGAAGTTGCCCCCGTCCGGATTGATCCAGCGGATTTCCTCGGGAGCGGTCACCTCGAGGGCAACCGTAGCGGTTTCGCTGATACGCTCTCCATCGAAGAGCCTATAGGTAAAGGCGTCGAACCCCGCGAACCCGGCATCGGGCC
>SLLG01000227.1 GCA_007134215.1 Opitutales bacterium
AGGAGACCGTTCGCGCGATGAACACGCTCATTGAGCAGGGCAAAGTCCTCTACTGGGGGACGAGCGAATGGACATCCCGTGAAATCGAGGAGGCGAAGCGCGTGGCCGACCGCCACCACCTCATCGGGCCGACAATGGAGCAGCCGCAGTACAATATGCTCTTCCGGGAGCGGCTCGAAAAGGAGTACGCGCCGTTGTTCGAGTCGCGCCACGGTCTCGGCACGACCATCTGGTCGCCCTTGGCGAGCGGCTTCCTGACGGGGAAATACCTCGACGGCATACCGGAAGGTTCGCGCCTGTCGATTTCAGACCTCAGTTGGCTGCAGGATCGCTTTTCCGACGAAGCCGTCGCGGCCAAAGTGCGTGCCCTCAAGCATTTCGCGAAGAAGCGGGATGTCCCGCTAAACCGGCTCGCCATCGCATGGTGCCTCAAAAACCCCAATGTGAGCACAGTGATTCTCGGTGCTTCGCGGGTGAGTCAGCTCGAGGATAACTTGAAATCTCTCGAAGTCGTTGATCTTCTGGATGGCGAAGCGATGGAGGAGATTGAACAGATTCTCGCTTCGGACATTCCATCGTAAGAACAGGAGGTAATTTTATGGCCAAGAAAATCGGAGTTGTTCTCTCGGGTTGCGGGGTCTTCGACGGTTCGGAGATCCACGAGTCGGTGCTGACCCTGCTTGCCCTCGACCGCGCGGGCGCGAAGGTTTTGTGCATGGCGCCGGACGTGGACCAGCACCACGTGATCAATCACCTGAAGGGCGAGGAGGCGGATGAAAAACGCAACGTCCTCGTCGAGTCCGCCCGCATAGCGCGGGGCAATATCGAGGACATCGCCGGTGTGCGCGCCGACGATCTCGACGCCGTGATTTTTCCGGGCGGATTCGGGGCGGCGAAAAACCTCTGCACCTTCGCCTTCGACGGTCCCAACGCGACGGTGAATCCGGAGGTCGAACGCCTGATCAAGGAGATGTTCGCGGCGCGCAAGCCCATCGGCCTCATCTGTATCGCCCCGGCAATCGGTGCCAAGGTGCTCGGTGACTCCGGGGTGGAACTGACCATCGGCAACGACGCCGAGACGGCGGCGGGCATTGAGGCCACCGGCGCGAAACACGTCAACTGCAGCGTCACGGAAACCCATGAGGATCCGGAGCGCAAAATCGTTTCCACGCCCGCTTACATGCTGGGCAAAGGGATCGGCGAAGTGGCGGACGGGATCGAAAAGCTTGTCCGCACGGTGGTCTCCTGGGCCTGACTCCCCAAATGAAGCTTTCTTCCTTTCCGGGGCGAACTCCGTCCGGTTTCCGACCTGCGCGGACGTTCGCAGGGTTCGTCGGCGTTTTTCTTTTCCTTGGCGCGTGCCTTGCGGCGCAACTCACGCCAGACGCGCCTCTGCGCCATTTCCGCATCCCGATGTTCGGGGACGACGGGTTCAAGACCTGGGAACTGCGCGGAGTCGAGGGGATCTACTTGAGTGCGGCGGAGAGCGAGATCGTCGGCCTCGACCTGCTCGTCTTCTCCGGCGACGAACGTGCGCGGGTGGAAAACCGCATCCGCAGCCCGCGCGCACGGGTTTTTATGGAAGAGGCCCGCGCGGAGGGTGATACCTCGATCTTCGTGAGCGGCCCGAACTTCAGCCTTGCCGGGGAAAACTGGACATGGGAAGGGGAAGAAAGAAGGATCACGGTGCGCCGCGCGGCGCGGGTGACTTTCGACGAGGATTTCGATATTTTGCGATGATTGTTCCATCCTTCACATCACGGTTTTCAACCGTTGCCTCGGCCGCTGCGGCGCTTCTGCTCGCCGCCGTTTCTCTCGATGCCCGCGAGCCCTTGCGCACGACGGTGACGAGCGAGACCATCGAGATGCAGGGCACCGACGAGCGCAATTATTTCTATTTCCGCAACGACGTTGAAGTGCGCGGCACGAACCTTGAGATCCGATGCGACGAGCTGACCGTCATCGCCGGGCGCGCCGGAGCGGCGGAAGAAGGGTTCGGCGAAATCGGCGCCATTGAAAGCATCGTCGCTGTTGGCAATGTCGTGATTGTGCAGGAAGGCCGCACGGCGTATGCCGGGCGGGCCGAGGTGAATCCACGCGAAGGGACTGTGACGCTCTCGGAAAACCCGCGCGTTGTCGATGGCGACGTCGAAGTGCAGGGCTACCAGTTCGTGCTCTACCGCGACGAGCGGCGCTTTGCCTCCATCCCCGATCCGGACGCTCCGCCCGACCGCCCGAGCCGTTCCGTTGTGCGCCTCGGCGAATTGCCGGATCTCGGTTTCAGCCAGGAGGAAGACCGCATCCGCGTGGGCCGCGACGCCGCGCGCCGGAAAAACGGGGAAGGTGATGCCAACGCTCCGCGCGAATACATCGATCCCTCCCGGATCGAGGCGGAAGCCGAAGCGTCGCCCGCCGACGAATCCAGTCCTGACGAAGGGCGCGGGCCATGAGCGGGACGGCGCAGACAAGTCCGGAACGAGCCCCGTCCGTTTCCGAGAAGGACGTCGAGCGCGTTTCCGCGCGGGAACTCGTGAAGGTCTTCGGCAAGCGCACCGTCGTCGAGGGAGTCGACCTCCATGTCGACGCGGGCGAGATCGTCGGCCTCCTCGGACCCAACGGCGCGGGCAAGACGACGACCTTTTACATGATCGTCGGGCTCATCGCCGCCACGCGGGGCAAGGTGTTTGTGAACGAGCGCGACATCACGCGCCTGCCCATGTACAAGCGTGCGCGGCTCGGCATCGGTTACCTGCCGCAGGAGGCATCCGTCTTCCGCAAACTCACCGTCGAGCAGAATATCCGCGCCATCGCCGAGACCCTTCAACTCAGCCGCGCCGAACGCGAGCGATGCGTGGAGGAACACATGGAGGAACTCGGGCTCACCTCGCTCGCGCGCCAACCCGCCTACACCCTCAGCGGCGGTGAGCGCCGCCGCTTGGAAATTTCGCGTGCCCTCGTCACCTCGCCGCGGTTTCTCCTCATGGACGAACCGTTCAGCGGCGTCGACCCCATCAGCGTGGCTGAAGTGCAGAAGATTGTCCTCAGCTTGAAAGAGCGTGGTATCGGCGTGCTCATCACCGACCACAGCGTCCGCGAGACGCTCTCGGTGACCGATCGCTCCTACATCATCCACCAGGGCACGATCCTGCACCACGGCCCGGCCGAGGTGCTGGTCAACGACGAGGAAGTTCGCAGGCTCTA
>SLLG01000086.1 GCA_007134215.1 Opitutales bacterium
CCGGAGCCGGTCGCGGCGGAGGCGCGTGAGCGCGGGGGCCGCCTGCCCGCGCACGAGTTGCTCCTGCGCAAGACCCGGCAGTTCAGCGAAGGTCTGGTGCTGGGCACGCGGCCATTCGTCGAGGCGGCGCTGCGCGCAGGCAATGGGCTGCGCTACCGGCGCAAACGCGTGCCGAAGCCGGTCCCGTCGCCCGCCGGGGAGGAGTCGCTGGCCTGTGCCCGGCAGTGGTTGCACCCGAAACATGCCTCCAAGGCGGAGGGCGAGCAGAAGGGCTAGCACTTCCGCTCACTGCGAAACCCGGCAATTCACCGCACGGCATTGGAGATCTGCTGCACCGACAATGAGCCACGGCAGCTTTCCGGTATACCACATGCCCATGGTTCATAGTGCTCCTGCTCTCCCGGAACTCGCGGATCGATCATCCGACCGCCGCACGCACCAGTGGCACAGACCGCGCCCTCCCTCGACTTTCCCGACAGCCGACATCCAACTCTCGGGCGTCATCCCATGACGCAGCAAGGTTCGCATCATACCGTCGCAAATAGTTTAATCCAGAGATTTATAGTCGTATTAATTATCTCCGGGTTGAATAACTTCCAGTGTCAGCTGAGAGGAGCGCGCGGGGAGTTGTCCGGAAGCGGGGAAGGCTTGCCCTCGATGCGGATGCCTCCATCCTTCCGCCCTTTTGCCATGGACCTCTCCCGCCGCAACCCGCTGCCGGGTGCGCAACGGGGGGCACTAAAATCCCAAATTAAATTATGAGTCTTTCGTCACCGCTTGTTTCTGACATCAACGTCGTTGATTCCGCCGTCCTGCCCGCGCCGGAATACCTCGGGCGCGAAATCGTTCGCGACGATGCCGCCGCACAGACTGTGGTGGGTGCGCGCGAGGCGCTGCACCGCATCATTTTCGGCGACGACCGCCGGGTCATGGTCGTGGTCGGGCCCTGCTCGATCCACGATGCCAAAGCCGGGCGTGAATACGCCGAGCGCCTCGCCTCGCTCGCGGCGGAGATCGGCGACCGCATCTACCTTGTGATGCGAGTATACTTTGAGAAGCCGCGCACAACCGTGGGCTGGAAGGGCCTCATAATGGACCCCGGGCTCGACGGCACGTGCAACATCCCCGAGGGCCTCAAGGCGGCGCGCCGGTTTCTCCTTGAAGTGCTGCGGCTCGGCCTGCCGACGGGCACGGAGTTGCTCGACCCCATCACGCCGCAATACATCGCCGACCTTGTCTGCTGGTCGGCGATCGGCGCGCGCACCACCGAGTCGCAGACTCACCGGCAGATGGCGAGCGGTCTCTCCATGCCGCTCGGCTTCAAGAACTCGACCAGCGGCAACATCGAAGTCGCCATCAACGCCATCAAAGCGGCGGCGCAGCCCCAGACCTTCCTCGGCATCAGCCACCAAGGCCTTGCCAGCGCCATCACCACACGCGGCAACCCCAACGCGCACATCATCCTGCGCGGCGGCGAGAGCGGAACCAACTACGATGCCGCGAGCATCACGAAGACGGCGGCGCGCTTACGCGACCGGGGGTGCATTCCCGCCATTATGGTCGACTGCAGCCATGCCAACAGCGCAAAGGACCACAACCGTCAGGGCGACGTCTTCCGCGAGGTCATCGCGCAGGCCGCCGACAATCCGCAGAGTCCCGTCATCGGTTTGATGCTCGAAAGCAACTTGCGGGAGGGCAACCAGTCTTTCCCCCGCCCACGCGGCGAATTAACCTACGGCCAATCCATCACCGACGCCTGCATCAACTGGGAGACGACCGAAGCCCTCCTCCGCGAGGCGCACGAAGCCCTCGCGCCGCGCTTTGCCTGAATGCCTGAACGCAAACCGAATCCGGTTGCCATTCCGCGCCACGCTGCAAGGAATGCGACATGCAATCCGCAAAGGCTGACTTATTCGCCCGCGCCGACGCGAAACTCGGCGAGGGCCCCGTATGGATCGACGGCGCGCTTTGGTATGTCGACATCCTCGGCGAATGCATCGGGCGCGTCCGCGCCGGGGGTGACGGCAAAGCCCTCGGGATCGACCACTGGTCTGTCGGCGACATGGTCGGCGCGCTGGCCCCGCGGCGCGGCGGCGGGCTTGTCCTCGCACTCAAAGACCGGTTCGCCGCTTTCGATCCGGAAAGCGGCGAAATCGCTGAACTCGCCCGCCCTCCGGGCATCGGTGACAACGTCCGCTTCAACGACGGCAAGTGCGATCCGCGCGGGCGGTTCCTCGCCGGAACAATGGGCCTCAAGGGCGAGCCGGAAGTCGGGCACCTGTATTCCCTCGGCCACGACGGCTCTGTCCGTACCCTCCTCGACAAAGTTTCGTGCTCCAACGGCCTGACCTGGTGCCGCGACGGACATATTTTCTACTACATCGACACCCCCACGCGCCGCGTGCGCGCCTTCGACTACGACATCGAAACCGGCGCGATCTCGAACGAACGCGCGGTCGTGACAATTCCCGAACGCCTCGGCATGCCCGACGGGATGACGATCGACCAAGAGGGCAACCTTTGGATCGCCCACTTCGGCGGATCCGGGGTGGGATGCTGGGGACACACCACGGGCGAACTCGTCGAGTGGATAGAGGTCCCCGCCCCCCATGTGACGTCCTGCACCTTCGGTGGTCCCGGTCTCGACCGGCTTTACATCACCACGGCAAACTTCAAGAAAGGCGGCGAAGGACCCGCGGTGGAAGGCGCCGGGTCGATTTTCGTCTGCACCCCCGGCGTACGCGGCTACGCTCCGGCGTCTTACGCGGGCTAAAAGGCGGGGCCCGGCTTCACCCTGCAACCGACCCCCACCGTATTCGAGCTGATTCATCGCCCGACCCCGCGACGGTCGCAGCCCCGCGCCTCTCATTGCACCGGCGGGGCCGTTTTGCCCTCGCCGGGATTGCTACGGCGCGGCACTGCCCCTACTTTCACGAAAAATGAAATCAGCATCCCGCATCCCGCCCCTTCGGCGATTGTCGGCCGTCGTCGCACTCCTCGCCGTCTGGACGTTGCCGACGACCGCCGCCGCCGAGGGCCGCGCCACGGTCTTTCTCATAAGTCTTGACGGCATGCGCGCCGACTACTTCGAGCGCATTGTGACACCCTTCTTCGACGAGCTGGCCACACGCGGCGCTTACTCTATGGAAACGACCGCTGTCTTTCCGAGCGTGACCTTCGCCAGCCACGTATCGATCTCCACGGGGGCAAAGGCGGACGTTCACGGCATCACCCTTAATTCCTTCTACGACACCCGCACGCGGCGGCTGCACCGCTACGCGGGCGACCAGGCCCTCCTTGAAGCCGAACCCTTCTGGACGACGGCGACCCGCCAAGGCGTGCGCACGCTCGTGCTCGACTGGGTCAACGCCCACAACCAGACCGGACCCCACGCCACCGCCTACTTCGGCGATAGCTACACGCGCGGTATCGACGACGAAGAGCGGATCGGGCGCGTCCTCGACACCTGGGAGCACGACGACACCGACGAGCCCCTGCGCTTTATTCTCGCCTACGCCGAGTCTCCGGACAAAGAGGGGCACCGCGGCGGACCGGACAGCGCTCTCGTCGACCACCGTATGGAGGTGCTGGATACACTGATGCGCAAGACGACGGACCGCGTGCGCGGTCTCTGGGAGCGCACCGCCGGACCGGATGATACCCTCTACATCATCATCATGTCCGACCACGGCATGGCCCCGGTCGAATACCACGTCGACCTGCGCAAGGGACCGGAAACCGACGAGCGCGTGCGCACCATCACGTCCTCCGCCCTCGTCCACTTTTTCTTCGACGACATCGAAGACCCCGCCGAGCGCGCGGAGATCAAAGCCGGGCTCAAGCGCGACCTCGGCGCACTCGAACCCATCACCGTCCACACCCGCGAAAGCATGCCGGCAGAGTGGCGCTACAGCCATCCCTACCGCACGGGCGGCCTCGTCGCCACGGTGCCGGTGCCCTACGCCTTCTTCCGCCACAACGGCGAAGAGATGATCCAGCCCGCCTCCGATACCGGGCGGTTTTTCGGCGCGCACGGCTACGATCCCCGCGACCACCCAGAGATGAACACCGTCCTCTTCATGCAACGCTGGCCCGAGCCCCTCGGCGGCATCGACCTCGGGGAGATCTCTCTCCTCCAGATCCACGCCACCGTCTGCGCCCTCCTTGGCATCGACCCCGCCCCGACCGCCCGCGCCGATCCCTTTTTTGAACCGTAAGGGCAACTGCGCTGCGCGCTCCGTGCCCCCCCTGCGGACGCAGCCCGCCGTCCACGCTCACGCCTTCGGAAGCCGCAGCCCGAAGACCGCGCCTCCGCCTTCGCGGTGACGGTGAAACACTTCGCCGCCCATGCGCTCCATGAGGCGCTTGACGATGCTAAGGCCGATCCCGGAAGTTGACTCGCCCGCTGTCGGTTGGGCCGAGAGACACGTGAATGGTATGAACAATTTGGGGACGTCTCCGGGGGCGACACCCGGCCCTTCGTCTTCGACGAGCAGGGCGGCTCCCGCGCCGTCGTCAGCGGGCTCCACACACAACCGCACCCGCGAGCCCGGAGGCGAAAACTTGAGCGCATTCGAAACGAGATTGCGCGCACATTGCCGCAGTCCCTTCGCATCGGCGAGCACGCTCACAGCCACAGCCGGCGGAACGGTCTCCAGCGTGATCTCCTTGCGCATGGCGTGCGGGGTGCCCGCCCGAGCGACATCACCGAGGATTCCGGCGAGGTCGACGGTTTCCAGCACAGGGCCGCCGGAATCACCGGAGCGCAGCCGCTCCAAATCCAGCAGATTGGCCACCAAATCCATCATCCCCTCCGAGGTGCGGCGGATTTCGCCGAGCCACTCCGCCCTCGACGAAGGTTCCGTTTCGGGATCTTCGAGGATATCGACGATGGAGCGGATGGCGGCGGCGGGTGAACGGAGATCGTGCGCGACGACGCGCAAAAGCGCGTTTTTCTCGCCGTCGATGCGCCGCAGCTCGGCCTCGGTTTCACGGCGGCGCTCCACTTCGCGCTGGAGCGCCTCGTTTTCCCGCACCATGTGTTCGTTTTCGATCCGGCTGAGGCCCGCTTCGAAACGCAGTTCGAGCAGCGCGCGCGAGCGGGCGTCGCTCCGGCGTGTCTCCGCTTCGGTCTCTTCGAGAGATCGCTCGAACTCCGCGCAAGCCTCCGCGTGCCGCCCCTCCGCGGCGAGCGCCTGCGCGAGTTTGCGGCGCAGCCGGGCGGCGGTCCGGTCATTCGCCTGCGCGGCACGGCCCGCCGCCGCCGCGTAGACGCGCGTCGTCAAACCCGCCACCTCGTCCGCCGCGTCCTCAATCCATTCGTCCAAAGCCGTTCGGACCTTTTCCGCCGCCTCTGGTACGGCCGCGGGAAATTCGCACATGACATCGCCCACACACTCCAGAAGTTCGATGAGTTTCTGTTCGTTTCCGGAATCGACGGCGAGACGGCAACCTTCCAGACCAACGGCCACCGCCTCTCCGGGGCGGTGCTCGGCGGCAAAGAGGCGCGTGCGCAGCGCGGCGTGGTCCACGCGGGTCTGCACGCGGCAATGCGGATCCGCGCCGGGGTCGACGGCGTCCGCGAGCGCGCGAGCGCCGGCGGCGTCACCCGAGCTGAGGGCCACGGTTGCCTCGAGAACCCGTCCCGCCGTGAGGATGCCGGGCTCGAGGCGGTCCGGCGGCAGGCGGAAAAGCTTGCCCAGAAAAGCGCGCGCCTGCGCGTGGTTGCCCAGCACGTTATGTGTGTGCGCCATGTTGAGGCAGCCGACCGCCACCCCGGGAGAGCCGGGTATCGTCTGGCTCAGCCGAAGACTCTCGTGCCGGTGCTTCAAGCTCTCTTCATGCGCGCCGAGGCGGGCGTGGGCGTTGCCAAGATGGCCCTCCGCAACGGCACGAAGGTGCGGATTGCGCCGGACCTCCGGGTGCTGCGTCAGCGCCATCGCGCGCTTCACAACCTCCATGTAATCACCGCGGTTGAATACGCAGATGAGCGCGTTGAGCTCCGCGAGCACCCACTGCCTGCCGTCGCCGAGATCCTCGAAAATCCGCTTTGCGGCGGCAAAGTGTTGCTCCGCCTCTTTCGAATTACCATGGATTTTCTTGAAGTTGCCGAGGACCAGCTCGCAGCGGCCGACGGCCTCCGCCGGGCCCTGAGCGACCGCCTCGCCGAGGGTCGCTTCCGCAAGGTCCGCCGCCGCCTTGCGTTCCGCGAGAGCAAACATTGCCGAAGCCCGCAAGGCCCGCCAGAGCAACCCATGCTCCGCCCAACCGGCGTCCCCGTGCCCCGCCCTGCACGCTTCCGCGCGCTCCAGCGAGTTCAGCGCTGCGCGGTTGTCTCCCGCCAGCAACTGCGCCCAAGCGCGGCAGCTCCAGTTCAGCGGCGCGCCGGTCTCCACCTCCAAAGCATGCGCCATGGCCTCCGCCACTCCGGACGGATCGGCGTTGAGGGATTGAAGGCGGGTTTCCGGGATGAGGCGTCTCATAACTAAATTTAGGTATAACACCCTACTTCATTTAGCCGGAGCGCGCCCCTGTCAACCCACTAAAGCCGGAAAACCTCCGCCGCACCGAAACGAACCTCACAAACTCTTCCGCGCGCTACCTGCCGCGCAGACGGTCCGCCGCCTTGCCGATGGCCGTGCGCCGGTCCGCGGAGAGGCGCCCTAGATTGCGTAGCTGAAGAGACATCCGCTGGTTGCCGCGCAGGCGCTTCTCGTTGCGCAGGAGAAAGTCCCAATACAGCGTCGTGAAGGGGCAGGCGTCATCACCCGTCGCTTCGGCCGGATTTTTCGGGCAGTCCGCGCAGTAGTTGCTCATGCGCTGGATGTATTTGCCCGTCGCAGCGTAAGGTTTCGAGGCCATGAGACCACCGTCGGCGTATTGCGACATACCGAGCGTGTTGGGCAGCTCGACCCACTCCACGGCATCGACATACACGGCGAGGTACCACTCGTGTACGTCGCGCGGGCGCACGCCGAGGAGGAGTGCGTAGAGGCCCGTGACCATGAGCCGCTGGATGTGGTGCGCGTAGCCGTGGCGGAGCGTCTGGCCGATGGCAGCGCGCAGGCAGGCGAGGCCGGTATCGCCCGTCCAATAGAAGTCCGGCAAATCCGCGTCCGCGCCGAGAGCGTTCTCCTTGAGGTATTCCGGCATCTTCCACCAGTAGATGCCGCGCACATACTCCCGCCAGCCGAGGATCTGGCGGATGAATCCCTCCACGGCATTGAGCGGCGCGGTGCCCTCGGCATAGGCCGCCTCCGCCGCGCGGATGACTTCCATGGGGCGGAGCAGCTTGAGGTTGAGCGCCGCCGAGAGGAGCGAGTGGTAGAGGAAGGGTTCGTCCGTCCACATCGCGTCCTGGAAGTCGCCGAAGATCGGGAGGCGGTCGCGTATGAAGGCGTCGAGGGCCGCGAGCGCGTCCTTCCGCGTCACCGGCCAGTTAAAGTCATCGCACGAGCCGGGGTGGTCGGCGAAGCGGCCGTTCACCAGACGAAGGACGGCGCGGGTCGTCGTGTCGGGTCGGAATCGCGGCGGCGCGGGCAGGTCGCCGCCGGGGCCACCCTTGCCGAAGCTTGCGCGGTTTTCTTTGTCATAATTCCAGTCGCCGCCGACGGGCGAGCCGTCGTCCTTCAGCAATACACCGTGACGGCGGCGCATTTCCCGGTAGAAATACTCCATGCGGACCGACTTGCGCCCCGCAGCCCATTCGCGGAAATCCTCCGGAGAGCAGAGAAAATGCGTGTCCTCCACGAGGCGCAGGGGCACGTCCATCTCTCTTGCCAGCTCCTCCAGTCCGCGCCGCACCCGCCACTCGCCGGGATGGACAGCAATGATCTCCTCCGGCCCGAGCGATTCGACACAAGCCCGCAAGGCATCGGAGAAAGAGCGCTTGGTGGACCCGACATCCAGCGCGTCGTAGACGACGCGAAATCCCGCCCCGCGCAGGGCCTCCGCGAAGTGGCGCATGGCGGCGAAGAACACCGCAATGCGCATTTTCGACGACCACACGTAGTTGGTCTCGCCGTCGGCCTCGGCCATGAAGACGGCGTCGCGGCACTTGTCCAGGGCGGCGAGGGCCGGACTCTCAAGATCCAGTTGGTCGCCGAAAACAACGGCGAGGCGGCGGGCGTCGCGCACGAATGGCATGCTAAGCGAGTCGAAGCATTGGGCGGACGCTACTAACGCAGAACCCAAAGTGGAAGCGGCGTCTCGCCGCTTTTCGCGATGCCGGGCAAGCGGTGAGACGCCGCTTCCACTCCCGCAGACGGGTATTCTTCAATCGGTCCATCATTTCAAGAGGATCAATCACGCCCATGACCGTCGCCGCAGTCCGCCGCGCGCGCAACCGCTTCCGCCGCGAACGGCGCAAATCGGATTTGACTGGTGCAAGACCGCTCTTGGCATGGGCACCCGCCCTCTGCTACCGTCCCGCCCCATGCTTTTCGAGAAGCCACCGTCCGACTTCGACCCGGCCTTTGAAGCGGTCTCCTGCCTGATCCACGAGGGCGACGCGTTCCTCTTTCTCCACCGCGCGCCCGAGACGCTCCACCCGGGCACATGGGGATGCCCCACCGGAAAGATCGACCCTGGCGAGGACCGCACCGCCGCCGTGCGCCGCGAAGTCCGCGAGGAAACCGGCATCGATCTGCCGGCGGACGCCTTCACTTTCGTGGAAACCCTCGCCGTCCGCTTTCCGGAGTTCGATTTCGTCTACCACTTCTACACCGCGCGGCTCACGGACCGCCCGAAAATCCGCCTCAACCGCCGCGAGCACATCAACTACGCATGGCTGCCCCTCGAAAAAGCGCGCCGCCACAATCTCGTCCCGGACATGGAGGCCGTCCTCGACCGCTTCGAAGCCCGCTCCGCCGACTGACCGGCGCGCCCCCGCCCGCTCTCATCACCGCATGAAAAAACCGCTTCCCCCGCCCTCCGCCGCCAACGTGGACCTCGAAGGGCTCGTCACCTGCCGCGCCGGCCTCGAGCGCGTCGTTGCCGACGAACTCCGCGAACTCGGTATCACGGTCGACCGCCCGGGTCGCCGCGCCGTCTTCTTCCGCACGGACAAAGCGGGCGTCTACCGCGCCAACATGGCCCTGCGCTCCGCCATCGCCGTGCTTCTGCCCATCCGCACCTTCAACGCGCGCAACTACGACATGCTCTACTACCAGGCGCGCAAAACCAACTGGCACAAACTCTTCCCCGTCGACCGAACCGTCCGCATCGACGTCAACGGTGGTTCCGACGCCCTCACCAACACCCAATACGTCACCCACCGCATCAAAGACGGCATCGTCGACACCTTCCGCAAACTCACCGGCGGCACCCGCCCCTCCATCGACAAGCGCGACCCCGACATCCACGTCGTCGCCCACCTCGACGGCAAACGCGTCACCCTCTGCCTCGACACCTCCGGCACGCCCCTCTTCAAACGCGGCTACCGCGCCGCCCACGGGCTCGCCCCGCTCAAAGAAGACCTCGCCGCCGGCATCCTCCGCCTCGCCGGGTGGGACGGCGGAACACCCCTCCTCGACCCCCTCTGCGGGTCGGGTACCTTCCTCTTCGAAGCCTGGATGCTCGCCGCCGGCATCGCCCCCAACCTCGACCGCCGCTTCGCCTTCGAATCCCTCTTCGACTACGACCCCGCCCTCCACGCCGCTGGGCGCGAAGCCCTCGCCGCCGCCCGCAGCGACCCGCCCCCCGGCTTCCGGCTCACCGGCCTCGAAAACGACGGCCCCACCCGCGCCGTCGCCGAATCCATCCGCCGCAACCACTTCCCCGACGCCCCGCTCGAAATCGCCGCCGCCGATTTCCGCTCCTGGACCGGCCCCGCCGAGGGCACCTTCATTGTCACCAATCCGCCCTACGGACACCGCCTCGGCGACCACGGCGAAGCTGTCGCCCTGCACTGCGACCTCGCTCGCTTCGTCCGCACCCGCTGCGCGGGCGGCACCGCCGCCGTCTTCACCGCCAACCCCGAAGGCGCGGCCCTCCTCGACGACCGGCCCGAAGCCACGTGGACCCTCTACAACGGCCGCCTCGAAGGCCGCCTTGTGAAATTCGCCCCCGGCCTCGGCGACGCGTCCGTCAAAACACCCGATTGAGCCGCAGGGACGCTACGCCCGTGATTCAAAATTGGATACGCCCCCGGTACCGGAACGGGATCCGTATCCGCACCCGCGTGGCGACCGTCCGGCCGTCCTCTTCCAGTCCCGGCTCGAATTTCCAACTTGCCACAGCATCGCGCACTGCGTCCGTGAAGTCGGGATGCGGTGTGGAGATGATCTCGATATCCTCTCTTCTCACATCTCCATCCGGTCCTACGATGAATTGAGTCACGACATTGCCCGACAACCCGATACGGCGCATCGAATGCGGGTAAATGGGTTCCGGCTGAAATACCGGGCGGGGAGGTGAGCTGAGTTCGGCAATCTCGACAATCGAAACATCGGGTGCAAACCGCAGCGGCAACCGCGCGCGCACTCCCGAAACGCCTTCGGGTAAGGCGGGAGGTTCGAAGCGCCAGAAACGCAATTGGTCATCTCAAAAACCTCCGGGATATCGTAGCGGAACGCATCTTCCATCAAATCCAGCGCCGTCTCCTCTGTAAAATCGCATTCGGCTCCGGCCGCCACGAGGCTTTTCACTGCCTCCCGCTGCGCAAGGCGCGTCGCCAGCCAAAGAATGTGCTCCCCTCGATGGTCGGTTGAATTCGGATCCGCTCCAGCCTCCAACAATGCGAGAACCCCGTTGACATTACCCGCCGCCAATGCCGACGCCATCGGCGTCGCCCCGTTATCCGCGCGCGCCTCCGGTTCGAATCCCTGTTCCGCAAGCCATCCGACAAGGGGCGGATTCGAGGCTGCCGCAATGTGCATGAGCGTGAAGCCGCCGGCGAGATCCGCTTCCAGCGAGGCACCTTGCGCCACCAGATACTCCACCAGTTCCACGGATCCGTTCTCGGCGGCAATGACAACCGGAAACTCCCCCGCAACCGGTTCCGACACGCTCTGCCCCGTCCGCTCCACAAAGTAGCGCACGATCCCCAACCGGTCGTTCCGCAGGCGTGAGGCAAACACCCAATCCGCGTTCTCCCGCACAAAGCGGAAGCGCCGTCCGTGCTCAATGAAAAGATCGGCGAGGTCGTCCCGCAACTCGTTGATCATCGCCAACGTCGGACACGTCTGCACCAATGGTCCGCTTCCGATGGTGCGGGCACCGTTCTCCATCAAAAGCTCCACTAATTCGGGCGGAGAACCGCCCACCGCGATATACAGCGGAATCGAATTCGTGCGGCTGCTCGCGTTCACCCGCGCCCGCCGGTCCAGTAGGATACGCGCCGCTTCCACGTTGCCGCGTGAGGCCGCGTAATGCAGCGGCGTAAAGCGTTCACTGTCCGTCGCGCGTGGATTCGCAGACTCACTGCGCAACAGCATCATGGCCGCCTCGTTGGACAACGTCGCGGCGGCGTGCACTGGCGACCAACCGTCCGGCCCGTCCGTGTTGGGGTCCGCCCCGGCAGCAAGCAGCACCGTCACCCCCTCGGAATCGTTACGCAGCAGCGCCCGGAGCATAGGCGCAGCCTCCCCATGCCGCGGGCTCGCGTCCACGAAACCTTCGCCCTTGCGGTAGAACCAAATCACCGGCACACCACGACCGAATGGCTGCTCCGGAGCGGACATCGAATGCAACGGCACCCGCGCGCGCTCTCCATCCGGCTCTCTCCGCAACGGGACCACCCTCAGCACCGCCGACCCCTCCGCGTACAGGCCCGCCAAAGCGACAATTCCGCCCTCCGCTTCCTTGCCTGCCGCGAGTTGATCCACCCACGCCATATCGATCCGCGACCAGCCGCTCACCCTTACCCGCGCCGAGCCCTCCCGGTCCTCGGGCCGTCCGCGCGGACCCAAACTGAACGACATCCGCGGCGGTAGAAACGCCTTCGCCAAGAGCGCGTCGGCCGACTCACCAAATTGGAACACCCCGCCCCGCGGCAATCGCTCCGCCTTCCCGTCGACCTCGCTCACGGGCCCCTTCGCCTCGAACCGATCCACCCGCCACTCGTGCCCGCCGAGGACGTAGGTCAACCCCGGCCCGCCGCCTTCCGCCCACGCCCCCCACGGCAGCGTCCACAGTGCCAATCCAATGAACAAATACCTTCCAAACTGCATCACTCCGACCCTAAGAGCATCTCTCCACAAAAATCAATGCCTCCATTGTCAACGCACCGAATATGCGGAGATTAGAGCCTATCAATATGTCTGAAATTTGAAAAGTCTTAAAATTTACGCCGCTCTATTTATGAGAGAAAAACCAAGTTCCGATTTGAATGGATGAAATAACGGCAGTCTACCATTAAACAGATCTAGAATGTCCGGCATTTGCTTTTGCTCAGATCTTTGACGGGATTTTCCGGATACATGCATCGGAGATTCTACTCCTTGCATCACGCGCACAGAGGTGGGATCCGGAGACTACCACCGCCATTGCAATGGGCGGGGTGGGCCCACGGAGCGGCGGGTGAAGGGCGGGTGAAGGGATAACAAAGCCACCGACAGCTTCGCCTCCGTAACGGGAGCGGCCTAGACGTCAGCGGTCGAAGATGCCGCGGAGGCGTTCGCCGACACCCTCGGCGGCACCGTCGAGCGCCTCGGTCCCCCGCTCGCCGAGGTCGCGCCCGAGGTCACGGAGGTTGCCGTCCATCCCGCCAAGGACGCCACCGGCGTTGCGCAGGACTTCGCCGAGGACGATGGCAACGATATCCTTCACGGGGATTCCGTCTTCACCGGTGCCGATGTCCTCCAGTTGGATCCGCGGAAGCGCGGCGCTGATAGACTGGCCGAGCGCTGATCCGCGCAACTGTCCGCCCTCGATGACCAACTCGCGGATAATGACGTCACGGGCGGCGCCCTCCCCTTTTTCGACGTCCTCGGGCGGCGGCGAGTAAGCCTCGATGTTGGCCATGAGTCGCCGCAGGTTGTTTCCGGCGCGGGTTTGTTCGATGAGGATATTCGGCGCGTTGATGTGGACCTTTTCGATGACAACTGTGTCCGTCAGCAACGACCGCGGGGAAATGCGCACGTCGATGGAATCGACGGAAATGATGTAGTCGTCGGAAAAGCCCTCGGGATTGCCCACGCGGAGGCGGTCGAGCGCACCGGAGCCGCCGAAGAGGGAAAGGCCGACGGCGTCCAACTCCACGGTTGTGCCCGTCACCTCGGGGCCGACCGTCTCCACCGCGCGCTTGACCGCCGCATTCAGCCAACCGCCGCCGAAGACAGCGAGGACAACAACGAGAACAATGAAAAGGCCGAGAACAAATAAAAGGAACTTTTTCAACATGCTCCGAGTAAAACCCGCCCGCGCGCCAATGGCGAACCTAAACGGCAGGGTCCGCCGCAAATACATGGAAGCACAATCCTTGTCGGAATTTGGCACAAATACGGCGTGATAAGGTGTATTCATAAACGGGAAAAAACTGTATTTTACAACTAAAGACGCCCTCTAAAATCACTCCGGAACACGACGCCCTGCGTGTCTTTCAGGTAGGAAGGGCGCGTTTGTTCCGTGGAGACCAACCCCATAAATCCCCGAAAATCTCCGCCCATGAAACCGCCCTTCCCCCGTTGCGCGCACCCCTCCCGAATGCTGCTGCCCCTACTTGCCGCCTTGATCACAACGGGTCTTCAGGCCGCTCCGCGTGTGCACGACTTTCAGGCGTTGAGCCTCGGCCCTGCCGACGGCCAAGGATTTTGGACCTATGCCGCGGGTGCGCCGCTGCCGCAGGACGGGGTGTTGGTCGCGCCGGGCGGTCTTTACTGGATCGGAGAGGACGACGGGATCATCACCGGAGGCACCCAATACCTGCGCACCCGCGCGGGCCTCGACGGAAGCGGGCGGATGAGCAACTGGTTGAGCCTCGGCGGAGCCGGGACGGCCGGGCCGGTGTATGTCCGTTTTCTCCTGCGGCTGGACGAACGTCCGCCGGGCATGTTCGGGCTCGAGGAATACGAGATGTTCTTCGGCTTCGCGGCGGGTACGGGCGGTCCGTGGGACGCCTACGCCGGACTGAAGATTCCGGCCACCGGCGACAACCGCGTGGGCACGCTGGAGACGAGCGGCTCCGGCGGTGCGCATCCGAACAACAAACTGGCGCTGGGCGAAACGATGCTGGTTGTGGCCCGCTACGACGTGAACGGCGAAGGTGCGCTGACGGGTATCCAGGTTTGGGTGAATCCGGCGGCGGCGGACGCAGGATCCCCCGACCTCTCAGCAGCCTTCGACGAGCCGGGCGCCGTTCTGGCCGATTTCGAACGCTTCAACATCGCAGCCCGCAACATGCCGATGGCGCTCGACAACCTCGTGTTCGCGGAAGAATGGGAGCAAGTCGTGCCCCCGCCTTACGACGGGACGCCGCGGCCTCCGGTCGTGCTTCTTCCGCCCGCCTCGCCCGAGGGCGAGATCGGCGACATCCTCGAGCTTTCACCGCTTCTCTGGGACCAACCCGGAAATCCGGTGACCGGGTATCAATGGGTCGCAAACAACTCACTCGACATTCCCGCCCACCTCGGCGGAACGGCCGATCGCCTCGTCTTTCAAGTGTGGACTTCCACCGCAGCCCACGACCCGGTACGCCTCGCGGCGCAATCGACGGGACGATCCGGCGCGTTGATCCGGGTCCTCGTGAGCAACGACGCCGGCACGACGGCGACACCCAATGTGCGGATCCGCGAGAGCCAGACCCCGGAACCGCCGGAGATCACGCGCCAGCCGCGCGACACTTCGTTCATGGGAGGGGATACGGTGCGGTTGTCCGTGCAGGTGTTCAGCCTGATCGACCTCACCTACCAATGGTTCTTCAACGGTTCCCCGATCCCCGGCGCGGCGGACGACACCCTCGTTTTGTCCAACGCCAGAGAAGCCGACGTCGGGACCTACTTCGTCGAAGTGACAAACGACCTTGGCACCGAGCGCAGCGCCGACGCCGCGCTCACCTTCGACGACGGCTCGTTCCCCGAAGACTTCCGCGTGCTCCGCCTCGAACGCGGCGCAGAACTGGGTCCGAACATTGCCGCCATCGGTCAGGCTGACGACCAGACCGGCGGCGACCTCAGCCCCCACGATCCCGGCGAAGAGCCGCCGACAACCGCCTCGATACCGGTGGAGACATTCAACACCCGCATCGGGCAAGCCTACGCCGGAGGACGCGGCGGAGTCTTCGATTTTTCCTTCGACCGCGCCACGCTCCTCTCGGGTCGTCCGCTCACTCCGGAAGAAGCGGAGGCCAACCAGATCGGCTCCATCAAAAGCCTGCGCCTTGACCTCGGAGCGTCCGAGATCGAGGTCGTACCCATTGTCCGCGACACAGGGGTCGAAGGGTTTGCCGGACGGGACACTCTCCTGCCGCCGAACTTCCTCGTCCCTACCGGCCTTTTGCCCCGTTATCCTTCCGAAGGCGGAGACCCCAACAGCGCGACCATCTCAAGACCCAACGACGGCCCGCCCGATTTCTATCATCCAAACCACAATCTCGGCACGGCGCTGCCTTCGTCGCCGGACTTCGCCCTCGCGGCGAGCACCTACCTCAAGCTTCTCTTCGACCCGGCGGACAAGATCGAGCTGGCGGGGTTCGTGTTCGTCAACCGCGACTATTTCCAGAGCCACCGGGAGACAAAAGCCTACCCGGACAAGCCCAACGTCCGTGCCACCGCCCGCTTCAGCAACGGCCCGGACGTCATTACGCTCATCTCCACAGGAACCACGCGGCAGCCCGGAGGCGTAGGCTACAACACGTTCTTCGGTTTTGAGAGTCCGGGCGACAGCTACTACCTCATCGATCTCGAAGTCTGGGCACTCGGCAACAATTTCCGCTGCCACTTCTCCATCGACGACCTTGCCGTCGCCGTGGCCGAAGGCACCGATCTTCCCGCCAGTCCGATGAAGCTCTGGTTGACTTCCGCCGGCGTGCCTTCCGGGCAGACGGACCCGACCTACCGCCACGGTCCGCTTTCGCTCACAAACCTCGAAGCCTATGCGATGGGAATTCCGCCCTTCGAAGGCACGGCGGCGGATCTTCCACGCATAGTGAGCGACAAAGCCGGACCGGGACAAGTGACTCTCCACTACCGCCTCAACACCGCGGCGCAGGGCGTAGCTCTATCCATCGAACAGTCGGCGGAGCTCGAACCCGGCGGCTGGCACCCCGCCGAAGGGCTCACGGACACCATACTTTCCGAGAGCGGCGGTATCCAGTGGCGCAAAGCTTCCTTCGGCGCGGGGGCAGGCGCTCCGCTCTTTCTCCGCGTCAAGGCGGAACTTCTGCCGTGAACGTAAACGCCGGAATCAACAGACATGCCACAATCCCCGAAATCCCTGGCCAAGTATCTCTTTCTTGTATCCGCCGCCGTCTTCGGTTCCGCCCTTCACCCGCTCGGTGCGCAAGTCGAAGATCCGCCGGACGAAGACGTGCATATTCTCGACACACTCGTCGTGGATGCGCGGGACCAGCGCGGGTATGTCGCCTCGACTTCCATGTCGGGCACACGCCTTGCTCAGCTTGTGAGGGATCTTCCGATACCGATCGACATCATCACGGAGGACTTCATCCGCGACACCGGCGCGCTCACCGTACGCGAGGCACTGCAGTACTCGGCAGGGCTCGAGGTGGCGGAGGACTTCGCAAACCTGTCGCCCGGACAGAGCACGCTCATGAGCCAGCAGGCCGGCGAAAACCCCTCCCCGACCGGCACGTCCTTCCGGCTGCGCGGGTTCGTCACGCAGGCCGTGCTCCGCAACGGCTTCCGCCGGGAGGGCAGTTCCGACACCATCAATGTAGTGCAGGTGGATGTCGTGCGCGGCCCCAACGCCCTCCTTTACGGGATCGGCAACTTCGGCGGCGTGGTCAACTATGTCACACGCCAACCCTACGGTGAATTCGGCTCGAACCTGCGGGTGAGCGTCGGAAGCAACGCGTTTTACCGGGCGCAGGCGGACGTGACAGGACCGATCGCCGAAGGGCTCAACTTCCGGCTGCCCTTGATGTACCAGGACCGCGAAAACTGGTTCGACCACTTCCGCGAACGCCGTCGCGGCGTCGCGCCTGTCATCACATACAAGCTCGGCTCGCGCACCCGCGTGCAGCTGGAATTCGATTATTATGAAACCGAGCGCACGCTCCCGGAGAACCCGCTCAGCCAGAACCTCCGCTCGCAGGAGACGCTCCCCTTCGTCGACGGCACGCACCATCCGGTGAACCTCGGATTCCTCGAGTATCCGCACAGGTCGTTCCGCTATGCGGGCCCTGATACCTACAACAACCAGGAGGATCTCGGAGCGCTCGCGCAGGTCACCCACGCTTTCACCGGAGAACTCGCCCTGAACATCGGGTACTACTGGAGCCGCACACGCGTCCGCCAGCTGCACAGCGGCCTGAACCTCCGCCCCATCGCGGACATGCTCAGCCCGACACCCGCCGGAGAGATCAACCGCGCGCGGTATCCGTGGGCCTATGTCCGCGCGCACGAACGCCACGACGAATGGAGCGCAGAGGAGTTCTACGCCCTGCAATACAATTGGAACCGCTCCGAACGCCGGCGCTGGCGCAACCAGGCGCGGGCCGAACTGGTCTACAAACCGGAATTCGCCGGCCTCGGCCACACGTTTATGTCCGGCTACACTTACGACCGGTTGGAACAGTCCATCCTGCCGTGGAGCCTGAAAGACCTCACCCGCGAAACGACGTCGCTGCAGACAAACGATTTCACCGGGCTGCAGGGTTCACGGGCACGCTACCAGTCGATCTATAATTACGCGCCCATCCGCTTCAGCCTCTTCCCCGGCGAGGAGTTCATGCTCACAGCCGATCCCGTGAAGAGCTTTATCGGCGAAGCGCACGGGGCCTACCTCATCCACCAGACAGCTTTCTTCAATGAACGCCTGCGCACAGTCGGGGGCCTCCGCTACGACCGCTTCCAAATCCTCCGCGAGACGCGCTACAACGCGGCGGAGTCCAACGCAGCCGTCGGCGATCTCAGCCTCATTGCCCGCCGGAAACCCTTCAAGACCCGCCAGAATCCCACCTCCCAATGGAATTACTCCCTTGGCGTTTCCCTCACCGCGACCGACGCGCTCTCGCTCTTCGCCCTCACGGCGAGCGCGCTGGATCCGGAAACGACCGGCGGCCAGCGCACTCCCGAGGGATTCGTCGCGGATCCGCAGAGCGGCCAAAGCTATGAACTCGGGATCAAGGCCGATTGGCTGGAAGGAAAGATTTCCGGCTCCTTCTCCCTCTACCGCATCAATCGTGAGAATGTGGCCGTTTCTCCCCATCCGGGGACCCGTGCCGACTCCGGGGAGCGCATCCTTCCGCCCTCCGGTATCCACAACCCCGGATCGACCGCCTACGATCCCGACTGGACCGCCTCCGGGCGGGACGCCCCCGGCAGCAGCGCCCTGCGCGAGGACCGTTCGGAAGGGATCGACACACAAATCTTCCTTATCGGCCTCCTGCCTAATTTTGAAACGATTCTCAGCTTCAGCTACAACCGCTACTCGATCCGCGACGCCGTCTTTTTCCTCTACGAGGGAAAACAGGACGGTGAGTTTCTCTTCAAACGCGTGAAGGCGCGCGCATTCAATGAGGCAACAGGCACGAGCCTTCCGTGGGACGACTCCCGCCTCAACAACGACACACCGAAATACTCTTTCCGCGTCTGGAACAAATATACCTTCCGCGACAACGCACTCGACGGTTTCAACATCGCGCTCGGCGTGCGCTGGTCAGACCGTCGCGAAGCCTCGTTCAGCTTTGCCGACAACCCCTCCTACAAGATCATCCCCGACCGGACTTCCGTCGATCTCGCACTCGCCTACGCGCTCAATCTGCGTGATCTCGAAATCGACCTGCGCGTCAATATCTACAATCTGCTCGACGACGACAAAGTCTACGGTTACGCCCACACCGAGCCGCGCCACTGGCGCATGTCCGCCTCGGTCCGGTTCTGAGCCACAACCTTCCCCATCCCCTTCTTCCGCAGCCATGCTCCCTAGACTGAAGCCCGCCTTCCTTCCCGCCCTGCTCCTCCCCGCGGTGCTCGCCGGGCAGTCCGCCGATACATCGAACTTTGTGCGGGAGTCCGCCACCTTCCTCACGACCGGAAGCATCGCGGCGGGAAACAATCCCATCAACATCTTCGCCACCGAGGGCGGTGAGTTTGCAGCTGGTATTCCCTTCGACGAGTTCATGGAACTCTTTACCGCAGCGCGCGCCGAGGGCCGGGGCGGGGTCATCGATTTCGACAATCCGGTATACGGTGACCCTGTCCTCGACTACGACCGCACGGGCGTGCGGGCATTCGTCGAAGGGCAGGTCCGCGGACGCAGTTTTGACTCGCAGGCCGAGGCGCAGGCCGCCATCGACAAGGCGCGGGCGCTCGCCTATGAAAGCGGCATTGTCGACCGGTCGGCCCGCGGCCCGGTGATCAACCGCCTCGACCCGTCACTCGACGACCCGTCACCCGGCGCTCCGGGGGAGGAAATCCTCTTCGACAAGACCGTCGGCCTCTTCGGTCACGCAGGCGAGCGCCGGCTCGTCCTCCGGCGCGGGCCGCGGCATTACATGGAGGGCGATCTCGCCTCACGCGAAGCACCCGCCTCGGAGAACCTGCAGACGGTCAACGACAACTATTTTACCCATGTTGCACGTTCCACCTACGGTGACGGCGGCCGGCCCGGACCGCTCCCCGTTTCTCTGCCCTTTTCCCGAAACGGCGGCATCACCGACCTGTTGATCGATCCGCGCGACAATGTGACCGCCGTCGGTTTCGTCCTTCTCAGCGCGGGAAATTTTCAATACTGGCAGGGGCTCGGCGCCTTACCCGACAACACGGACAACAAGCGGGTCCACGTTGAGTTTTCGGATGGTTCGACGGATCTGCTCACATCGACCACGCTGGACTCCAGCGGCGGCGGCGACACGTTTTTCGGCATACGCGCCCCCGAAGGCACAAGCATTGTCCGCCTCAAAATGCGCGCGATCGGCCGCAACTGGCGCACGAGGACGTTCCTCGACGACTTTGCATTTGTCACGGAACCCTCCGCGCCCTTCGTGGCGGGCGCGCGTGAGGTCCGCGGCTCGGCGGGCGCCGCCTTCTACCACCGTCTGCTCACCGCGCAGGAGCCCGACGAAGTCACACTCGACGGTCTCCCCCCCGGCCTCGCCTTCGCCGCGGACACCGGACTCATCTTCGGAACTCCCGTCGAGCCCGGCGACTATGCCGTCACCGTCACGCTGACAAATGAAGTGGGGACGACCGAAGATACGGTCCACTTCCACATCGGACCATCTGTGCAAGAAGAAAGGGTCCCCCGGATTCTGAGCGTTCCGGAGATCGCGGTCACCGTCGGCCGCGAACTCACCCCCGCGCAGGTCGTCACATCTCTCGACGGCACAGTGCTGCCCGGCGAACTCAACTACTTCACCCTCGTCTACCGCATCGGCGACGACGGCACGCGAACGCTTCTCCCGCTCGAAGCAACGGGCCTGGGCATTGGCGCGGGCGTGTTCTCGGGTACTCCAGACCAACCCGCGCAAGTCGGCACCTACGATATCGAAGTCTTCGTCACAAACGAGAGCGGCGGCGACCGCGCCACCACGGTGCTCAACATTTTTCCCGTCGTTCCGGGACCGAATTTCGCGGGTGACGAGGCGACCGATCTCATGTGGCGCGATAACGCCTCCGGCCGCGTCTACACCCTCAACGCACGGGGCAACTACCTTGATGGCGACGGGATGTTCAGCGTGCGTTCCCATTGGATCCCGCACGACACCGGACTCACCGTCGAAGCCACGACGTTTCTCGGCACAGGCGATCTCGACGGAAACAACCACACCGATATCGTTGCCCGCACGCCCGGCACAGGACATATCGATTTCCGTTTTTTCCATGCCGGGGATACTGCCCGGGCACACCGTGTCGATGAATTGAGCGGCGGCTGGGAGGTCCTCATGGCGGGCGACATGCGGGGCGACGGCCACCTGAGCCTGTTGTGGCACCGCCCGGCGACGCACGACTACGATATCTGGCACATCGTCGACCGCGACCTGCGGTGGTCGGGGATTCTCTTCGCGGACGGTATCGCGCGCGAGTTCGTTCTCCACGGTGATTTCGACGGCGACGGCACACGCGACCTCCTCTTCCGGCTGTCGCCGGGGGTCTACGAGTTGGTGAACATACGCATCCTCACGGGAACGGGCGTCGTCGATTATGTATCCGAGAGCTTCGCTATGCCCTCTTCCGAATGGAAGCCGCACATGGCCGCCGACCTCACGGGTGACGGATCCGACGATTTGTTGTGGAAAAACCACTACTCCGGGGAGGTGACAGCGTGGATCATGTCGGGGGTGACCGTACCGACGGACGCCCGTCCACCCGCCGCGCAAAACAATGAGAACGACTCGCCGGGCACTGCCCTGCCGGGCGTGACGCTGCTGCCCTTCGGCACTCGCTTCGAGGTTCTTGCCGCGCTCGACGTCGACGAGGATCAACGCAACGACCTGATCCTCCAGCACCGCGAAACCCGCAATCTGCACCTGATGCTCATGGACGGGCCCGCGCCCAAGGCGCCTCTGGTCACCCTCGACGCCGACGGAGAACACCTCGAGGTTGTCGCGGCGGGCGACTACAACGCCGACAAACGGGAAGATCTCCTCGTCCGCAACACCGCGACCGGCGAGGTCGAGTTTTTCCTCATGGGGCCCTCGGGCATTGCCGGGAGGCATACTTTAGGCGTCTTCGGCGACGGAGTCGAAATGATCACACCCCGCGTTCTATCCCGCGACCTCACGCCCCCGCCGGGACGTGATGCGCCGGTGCCGCCGTGGACTCAAGCCACGCCGCTCGGCGGGCGTTTCTTCCACCTCGACGGCTTCGGCACCTTCTACGATCCCCCCGGAGGCGGATGGATTTACCACGACGATCACGGCGTCATCGGTGTCGCCGGGGACGACCCGGAGGGCTTTTGGCTCATCGATTTCGACCTCGGTTGGTTCTGGACCAACACCAGTGTCTATCCGTGGATGTACTATCCCAACCCCCTCCAAAACACATGGATCTACTTCGCACGCGGCACGCGGAATCCCCGCTGGCTCTACTTCAACGCTTTCGGCGAGTGGATCACCGACGAGGAACTACTTGAGTTTCTATAAGGGGTCGGTTGTTCTCCGCGGCATGAAGTTTCGTCAATTCCCATGCTTGTTTCTCGCCTTCGTTTGCCTCCCCGCAGCCGCCCAGGCGAACGCCGACAACAGCGAACGCATTGTCATCGAACGCCTGGACGACCTGCCGCGCCTCACCTATGCGGCGGAGATGCCGCTGGAGGACTGGATGGAGGACCGCGGCGCGCTCCTCGACCTTGCGCGGCGGGTGGGGGCCGACATGCGCGAACGCCTCGAACGCTTCGACCTCCGCGACGCCTCCACCCTGCGCAGCACGCACAACACGCTGCGCACAATCGCGTGGCTGCGGGGAGACGGCGACGAGGCCCTGCGGCACATTGAGGCAATCCGTGAACTGCAGGAAAAGCCCGGTGACCGCCTGACGAACGGACTACTCCTCGAAGCGATCATCAAGGCGGAGCGGCGAGGCGAGGCCTTTGCCGATGTCTACGCCGCCAAACTCGCCGACCTGCCGTGGTCCGTCGTCAACGAGAGCATCCTCGACCTGCGCGCCGGGCTCCAGACGATGGGCGAAGGGCTCTACCGCGGGGCACTGCGCTCGCAGATGCAGCCGGTTGTCGACCAATCCGGCGAACTCAGCCTCGGCATCGCCACCTCCCTAATCAGCTTCCGCTACATGTTCGACGCCATACTGCCGCGCCGCGACGCCGCCGTGAACGTCCTCACCGAATACATCGAGGCAAACCGCGAGGACAAGCCCGACATCTGGGCGGACCGCTCCGTCGACCTCTCCGGACGCGACGGCCTCACGCCCGTCATCGTCGCGGTGTGGGACAGCGGATTCGACCCCGGGGTCTTCGAGTCCATGGGCAAGCTCTGGCGCAACGCGGACGAGACGCGCGACGGCGCCGACACCTCGGGCAACGGCTGGATCGACGACGTCCACGGAATCGGCTGGGACAAACACTACCGCCGCGAGGCCGGCGATCTCCTGCCCCTCTCCGACGAAGAGCGCGCCCGCTATCCGGAAAGTGTCGCCCTGACGAAGGGCTTCACCGATTTGCAGGCGGGCGTCGACAGCCCCGAGGCGCAGCTCGTGCGCGAACGCATGTCCGGCCTCGAACCGGAAGCCTACGAAGAATTCGTCGAAAACCTCAGCCTCTTCGGCTCCTACGTGCACGGGACCCACGTCGCCGGCATCGCGGCGGAGGGCAACCCCGCCATCCGCCTCCTCAACGCCCGCATCACCTTCGGGCACAAGCTCCTCCCCGAAGAGCCGACCCTTGAACTCGCCGTGCGCTCCGCCCGCGCCACGCGCGACGCCGTCGCCTACTTCCGCAAGCAAGGCGTACGCGTCGTCAACATGAGCTGGGGCGGCACCCAGGCGGGCTACGAATACGCCCTCCAGGCCAACGGCGTGGGCGACGATGCCGAGATGCGCGCGGAGATGGCGCGGGTGCTCTTCGGCATCGGCTACCGCGCACTCGTCGAGGCCATGGAGGAGGCCGACGACATTCTCTTTATCCCCGCCGCCGGCAACAGCGACGACGATGTGGAATTCACCCAGGTCATTCCCTCCTCCATCGACCTGCCCAACGTCCTCGTCGTCGGCGCCGTCGACCAAGCGGGCGACGAAACGGGCTTCACCAGCCACGGGCGCAATGTCGCCGTGCATGCCAACGGCCACGCCGTCGAGAGCTGGTTCCCCGGCGGCGAGCGCGTCGCCATCTCCGGCACCTCCATGTCCGCGCCCAACGTCGCCAACCTCGCCGCCAAGCTACTCGCCGTCGACCCCTCGCTCACGCCCGTCGAGGTCCGCGAGATCATCGTCTCCACCGCCGAACGCACCGAAGACGGCCGCCGCAACCTAATCCACCCACGCCGCGCCATGGAAGCCCTCGAAGCACGGCGCTGACCCAGCGACGCTTTCCGCAAAGCGTCGACCCGCCCGCAAACCCCGCGCCTGCTCGCAGATCTTGTCATTCATCCCCAATCCCACCAATCCACCGCAACCCGCCGCCTCACGGCGGCACCTACGAGGACGGTCTAAAGCCTCACGGCTTCGGCTACGCTGTCTCCGCTCCGCTCCCGCGCGGCGGCGACCAAGGCGTGGAAGAGGCGTTGCTGGCGGCGCGACTGCGGGAGGTATTCGGGGTGCCACTGGATGCCGACGGCGAAGGGATGCTCCGGGATCTCGATGCCCTGCGCGATGCCGTTTTTTTCACGTGCGACAACACGCACACCTTTGCCCAGCCGGTTTACGGCCTGGTTGTGCAGGCTGTTCACCAGCGCCTCCTCCGTGCCAAGGACGGCGGCGAGCCGGCTGTCCGGTTCGAGCAGGACCGGCTTGCGTGGAAACACGGTATCCACTTTCGGTGACTCCGTGTAAAAGGTCCCGATATTCTGGTGCAGGTCGCCTCCGCGCACGACATTCATCAGTTGCGCGCCGCGGCAGATACCAAGGACCGGGATCCCGTGCGTGATGGCGTCGTCGAGCAGCCGCCGCTCCAAAGCGTCGCGGCCCTCGTCGACGCCCGCGCGGTGGCCGAGGCTGAAGAGTTTACGCGAGAAAAAGATGGCCAGCCCCCAGAAGACGACGGTCCACCGCGAGCGGCGCCGCTCCCTGCGCGCCGCCTCGCGCAGGGCCTCCATCGTCACGCCGCCGTAGAGTTTCGGATCGACGTCTGCCCCGCCTCCGATGACCACGGCGTCAAAGGCCGGCACGCGGTGTACCTTCGCCGGTCTCGCCCGCAGCGCCCGTCCGCCCGCGCGCCAGACCGCGAGCCGCGCGAAGAACCACGCGATGTATCCGCCACGGTCCGGCCCCGTTACCAACACCCTCGGCCGCCGTCCCCTCATGCAAACCACTCCCGGATCTTCGCCGCGATCCGCCCGACGACAACCTGAGCGGGGTGGTCCAGCCAATGCAGCCACGACTCCGCGAGGTGCGCCAGCCGCTCCTTGTCGGCCGCCACACGCTCGACCACCACCCATCGGTTCCACTCCGAGGCGAGCGTCCACGCCGGGTCATTGAGTGAGCAGTTGGGCAAGCGGTAGTGGTAGGCGGGCCGCGGCGACACGAGCTTGGGCGCAAAGTCTTCGAAAACAAGTTCTTCACGCAGGTACGCGAAGAGCGGGAGCATATCGAGCGGGCGGTTCCGCGTTGGGTTGTACCGCACGTAGTCCCGGATGAGCGTTTCCAGATCCGGCGCGTAGTCCGGGGCAAGGACGAGGCGCGCGTAGTCGCACGGAAACGGATCAATGAAAGGCGTCAGGCGGCGCGAAATATTAACATCGAGCTTTTCCTTCAACCACTCGTAGAGGATTAAGAACGCTCGCAATACATCGCGGATTTCATCGACCTCAAACGAAGGCACCCCGGGGTTCAGATGTGTCCCGAAGGCATGGAAGATAGAGGCGCGCGTGTCCTTGGCTGCGGAGGCCGAGAGCGCGGCGCGCAGTCGCTCGATATCCGGCAACCGGCTGACCGGCACGGGCGGCACCACAATCTCCATGGGGACAATGTGCCGAGCCGAGCGCACGACGAAATCCTCCACCGAAGAAAACGTCTCCGCCTTTTCCACTCCGAGTTCGGCGAGGTAACGCTCCAGCTTACCCTCCTTGAGGAGCGAGGCGTCCAGCTCGATGACGAAGTCGCCGAACTCCGCGAGCGAGGTGCCGCGCACCTTCCCGCTCCACACGTCCTTCCTTTCCAGCCGCCCGCCGTAGACACCCGCGATGATCTCCGCGATAGCCTCCATGTCCAAACCGGCGAATTCCAGCTCCACCCCCACGACACGCTCGCCCCCGCCGGGCGCGGCAGTCTGCGGCGGCTTCCAGAAAACGGGGGTCGGCGGACTCAAAACCATTGGATCTAGACCGTAGCACGGACGGACGGAAGATGGCAACTTTTGGCGTGGACGAATCACGAGCCCAAACAAAGAACTCTTTGACAATATTACAAAAGCAGCAAGCCTAAGCGCCATACGCCCGCGGCCTTCCATGGACTCGAACACTTCAAATCTTCGTCAATCCCAGGCATCACAATGTTTTCTCACTGGATGCGCCATCTCCGCCTGTTCCTGCGCTTCCTGGTCCTAACGGCAGCAGTCGGGGTTTCATCGGCACCTGCAAACCCCGCCGCCTCCAAAACGTCCAATGCCCCATGGTCCGGTGCATATGTCGACTTCGGCGACTGGATCTTTCACGCCCGCCACGGCTGGCAATACTGGCCCGCGCAATCTACAGATGAGCGTTACTTCTACGATTCCGGCATCGGTGTCTGGGGATGGAGCACTCCCGATGCATGGCCTGCGGTCTACTTCTTCCATGAACCCATGGCAGGGTGGTACATCGTCGACAAAACGCAAACCAGCCAAGGACGGCTCTTCTTTCATCCGCGGACGGGTTCGCTTTTTTCGGAAGAATTTCTGAAGTCAACCCGAAGGTTCAATGAACAAAAGGTCCCGCCCCGTCCCATCTACCAACCCGCTCCACATTATCCGCCTGAGCTGCTGCACGCGGGGATCATCGGCGAGGTCACTTTGGAATTCGTCGTGACGTATGAAGGCACTGTTCGGCACAAAGAGATTGTCGAGGCGTCTCACGACGGATTCATCGACCCGGTCTTAGAGGCCGCAAGCCAATGGCTGTTTCTTCCTGGAGAGGTCGACGGGGCTCCCGTCAATACACGCGTCCGCATCCGTATTCCTTTCCGCATTGCCCCTGAACCCGAGCCGCCGCCGGACCCGCCGAGCTAATGATCGGCATCCTAAACTGCATCTCTGAGAAGTGGGAATGACAGTGGAAGCGGCATCTTGCCGCTTTACCACCAGCGGCTCATTAAGCGGCGGGACGCCGCTTCCACTCTGGCAATTGCAGTTTTGAAATCACCACCGCAGATTCGTTACCTCCGCCCGTGAGGGAAATGTCAATTCCGCAGGCGGATTGCGCGGGGCGTTGACGGGGTTACTGTGGCACCTTCGGATTTCCCCGTGTTCATGAAACGCCCCGCCGTAAACGCCCTTATTCCGGCCGCCGTCCTTGTCTTGGCGGTTTTCGCCCTGCTGTTTTTCCGACCGGCGGAAGACATTGCGGACAACGCCGCAGCGCCCACGGCACCAGCGCAGGCTATAATCAACAACGAAGCCGCCGAAGAATCGGCGGAGGAAGATGTATCCACGCTTACCGCGCCCGACGAGGCGGAACCCATTGCTCCGCCGCCCGCCCCGCCCACGCCCCGCCCCGGCGCTTCCATCGCGGACATTCTTGAAGAGACGGGCGACCTGCGCGACCCGGAGGCGCGGGCGCGCGTCGTCGAAGCCATCCGGGAATTGGAAGACGCCCGGCTCAAAGAAGCCCGCGAGCGCGCCGAAGCGCTGGGCCTGCCCACCCGCATTGAACTGCCCGACGGGACCGTCAAAGAAATCTACGGCTTCGAGGGCGACACTCCCCTTTACCGCATCACACACAACGTGAACGCCGCGATCTCCGCTGCCGTCGACCGCATCCGCGACGATCCCGCCGCACCGCTGCGCGGGGAGGGCGTCACCATCGGAATGTGGGACGGCGGCACGGCCCGCGCCTCCCACCAGGAGTTCGGCGGCCGCATGCGGCTCATGGACGATGCCTCCGCCATCACCCACGCCACTCACGTGGGCGGTACGCTCGCCGCCGCCGGGGTCGACTCCCGCGCCCTCGGCATGGCACCCTTCGCCACGGTCGATTCGTATGACTGGAACAACGACAAGTCGCAGATGACCGCGCGCGCCGCCGCCGCCCCCGGCGAGGAAGGCAAGCTCTACATTTCCAACCACAGCTACGGATTTGTCGCCGGGTGGTTGCGCACGGGCCGGTCCTCCCCCCGGTTCGAATGGCACGGCGGCAGCGGCTCCGTGGAAACGCGCTTCGGTGCCTACCACGCGCAAGCACGCGATTCCGATGCCATCGCCCACGCCGCGCCCTACTACCTCATGTTCCGCAGCTCGGGCAACGACCGCACCGAGAATCCCACCGAGGGCGACAGCGTGGCCCTCTCCCCCGGCGGCACGGTGGTCAGCTACGACAGCGCCGTCCATCCGGCGGGCGACGGCATCTACCGGGGCGGCTACGACACGATCAGCTTCGACGCCGTCGCAAAAAACGTCATCACCGTCGGCGCCGTCGACGACGCCGTCGCCGCCGGGCAGCGCGACCTTTCCCGCGCCGACATTGCGCCCTTCTCCTCTTGGGGCCCGACCGACGACGGACGCATCAAGCCCGATATCGTCGCCAACGGGGTCACCCTCGTTTCCGCTTCCGCCGGTTCGGACACCGGCTACGCCACGCTCAGCGGCACAAGTATGTCCGCCCCCAACGCGGCGGGCGCGGCCGCTCTCCTCATCGAACTCTACGGCACGCTTTTCCCCGGCGGGGCCATGCGCTCGAGCACCCTCAGGGGCCTCCTCATCCACACCGCCGACGACCTCGGCAACCCCGGCCCCAACTACCGCTTCGGCTGGGGGCTGCTCAACGCCGAAGCCGCCGCCGGCCTCATCCGCGATTTCGCCGCCGAACCCGCCACCCGCCGTATGACGGAAGACACCCTCACCACCGGCGACCCCACGCACACCCACTCATTTGTGTGGGACGGCGAGTCACCCCTGCGCGCGACCCTTGCATGGACCGATCCCGCGGGCGCGGCCACCACCACCCACGACCTCCGCTCCCCGCGCCTGCGCAACAACCTGCACCTCCGCGTCGAGGGGCCGGACGGCGAAGTATTTCATCCCTACGTCATGCCTTTTGTCGGCACCTGGACGCAGGAATCCATGTCCTTGCCCGCCACGACAGGCGTGAACAACACCGACAACGTCAATCAAGTCTATATCGCCGCACCGCCCTCGCCCGGCGTCTACACTGCCGTCGTCTCCCACACCGGCACCCTCGCGAACAACCAGCAAGTCTACTCTTTGCTGATCTCCGGTTCCTCCGCGGAGGAACCGCCCCCGCCCGCGCTGCGCATTGTCTCTGTATCTCCCGCGTCGGCCCTCGCCGGCGAAACCGTGAGCCTCCAGATCGAGGGCACCGGGTTCACCGCCGGCACCTCCGTGCGCCTCACCCGCCCCGGAATGTCTGACATTCCGGGAACAGACTACGAAGCCCTCGGCGCGGGCGCGCGCGCACGCTTTGACCTCGACGGAGCGGTCGGCGGGCCGTGGGACCTCGTCGCCGCGCGCGACGACAGTGAAACCGACACGCTCGCCGCCGCTTTCTCCGTCGTCGACGCGGTGTGGAGCGAAAACTTCGACGGCGAAGCCGAAGGATGGACCACGCAAACACCCGTCGGCGCCAACACATGGTCCCTTACCACCGCCCGTAGCCATTCGCCCGATACATCGTACTTTGCCCCCGGCGTGGCACAACGCTCGCTCGCCGTCCTTGTTTCTCCGGACGTCGGAATCCCCGCCGACGCCACGGACCTCCAGCTCCGCTTCTGGCAGCGGCGGTCGCTCCACTCCAACCGCGAGGGCGGCACCATGGAACTGAGCGTCAACGGCGGGCCGTGGACCGACATCGCCGATCCGGCCTCCGGCGCCTCGTTTTTGAGCAATGGATACAATGGAACCGTTTCGGATATCGGACGCCCCGCCGACCGAAACCCGCTCGACGGCAAGGCGGCATGGACCGGCAGCACCTCCGCATTTGTTGAAACCATCGTCGGCCTGCACGACACGGACACCTTCGCCGGCGCTACCGTCCGCTTCCGCTGGAGCCTCGGGACGAGCAGTCGGTCGAGCGGCGAGGGCTGGTGGATCGACAGCCTCGCCCTCCTCGGCGACAGCGACATGACGGGATCGCCGCCGGTCATCACCGCCGGTCCGGATGCAACCGTCTCTTTTTTCGATACGGAAACCGAACGCGGCGTCATCGAGGGCGTCTCCACCGACCTGTCCGTCGAGGCGGATTCCGCCGACGGCGACGGCACCCCCCTCGTTTATGCGTGGAGCGTGGAGGGCCCGCCCGACGCACCGGTCGACTTCTCTGAAAACAACAGCACTGCCGCCGCCGTGACCACCGCCGTGTTCGCCGCCGCCGGTATCCACACCTTCACGGTCACCGTCACGGATGCCCATGGCCTCATCACAACCGCCAGCATCGAAGTCGAGGTGCGCGCCGTGCCGGGGGGCCTCGCTGTTTCGCCTGCGGCGGCCACCGTCACGATCGGCGACACGCTCACGTTCGCAGCCACAGTCCACGACCAGTTCGGCGCACCCCTCGAATCGCAGCCCGCTTCCTTCGCGTGGGCGGCAAGCGGCGGCGGCACCATCGACGGCAACGGCACGTTCACCGCCACGACCGTGGGCGACCTCTTTTCCATACAGGCCGAATCCGGAGACCTCTCCGGCACCGCCGCCGTGACTGTCGCCCCCCTCTCCGCCGCAGTCACGCTCGGCAACCTTGTGCAGACCTTCGACGGCTCGCCCAAATCCGTCACTGTCACCACCGACCCCCCCGGTCTCGCTACGCAGGTCACTTACGACGGCAGCGAAGATCCTCCCGCCGCCGTCGGCAGCTACGCCGTGCGCGCCGCGGTAACCGACCCCGGGTACCGCGGCGACGCCGAAGGCACGCTCATCATCGAACCGGCGGACGACGGCGACCCGCCCGCCACCCTCGAAGACCTCGTCGCCCGCTACTTCCCGGACGCCGACCCGGCCTCACTCGATCTCACCGCCGACTTCAATGGCAACGGCCTCCCCGCCCTCGCCGACCTCGCCTTCGGCAACCACCCCGCCGAACCCCGCCACCCCGCCTTCCGCCCAAGCCTCGAGGTCACATCCGCCGGCCTCGTCCTCACGCATCCCCGCAGCCGCGAGGCTGCGGAAATCCTCACGCTCTCCGCCGAGCGTAGCGAAAACCTCACGACATGGCACCCCCTCGATCCGGAGTCCGACAGCGTCACCCGTGAAGTCATCGAAGGCGCATTCCGCACAACAAGCGATACTGACGGCGACCCCGAACCAACCGTCGACGCCGTCCGCTACACCCTCCCCGCCGACGACCATCCCGTCCTCTTCTTCCGCACACGCATCCGCCCGGCGCACGGCGGATGAACCCGGCTTCTATGACATTTCCGCTGCCATCTTTACCCGGCCAATGCCTCCGCCAAACCGCGGCGCACGCGGTTGACAACCGTAACCACAAGCAACACGCAGACAAGACCAAGAAGCGGGTCGATCCACGGAGCGAGGGGCACCCCGAGCCCGCCGAGCAGTCCGGTGAGCCCGAACACCACGGCGCGGTCGCTCTTCCCCATGGGTCCGTCGTAGCGGCGGGAACCGCCCGCCAGCTTCGTGAGTACACCCGCAAACTCAGTCGTGCCGGCAAGAACGACGACGGACACAACCAGCCATCCCGACACGCCCGCGACAAAGCAGAGGGGCAGATATAGCACCGCGTCGGATAGGACGTCTCCCAGCTCGTTTAGGACTGCGCCGAGTCGGCTCTCCTGCCCGTGCTCGCGCGCAAGCATCCCGTCGACCGCGTTGAGCGCCATGCGCACGAGAAGAACCGCGGGCAGGAGGAGCAGGATTTCTTTCCGCTCCGTGCTCAGAGCGACAGCCGCCCCGGCCGCGGACGAAAGCACGAAGGCGGCCACGGTCACTTGGTTCGCGGTCACACCGCGCGCGGCCAGCCACCGCACGGTGGGACGCAGGAGATTCTGAAAAGCTGGCTTGAGGTCGTAAATGCTGGCCATAGGTGTCTCTGCTCAGTCGATACGAATTCATGTGAAGTAGAAGCGCACGAGGTGGAAAAACAGCGGCGCGGCGAAACAGAGCGAATCAATCCGGTCGAGGATGCCGCCGTGGCCCGCGAGCGTGCTCCCGTAGTCTTTGATACCTCGGTCGCGCTTGATCGCCGACATTACAAGCCCGCCGAAAAAGCCGAACAGCGTCACCAAAGCTGCGAGGAGCGCCGCCTGCCATGGCGCGAAAGGCGTCGCCCACCACAACGCCGCGCCGACAAGGGCCGCGCTGAGCGCTCCGCCGGCAAACCCTTCGAGCGTCTTGTTCGGGCTGAGCGCGGGCACAATCGGCCGCCGCCCGCACAGCTTTCCCCACACGTATTGCAGCACGTCGCTCAACTGCACCACCGCGACGAGAAAGAAAAGCAGGTTGGCATTGTGCCCGTCGAAGCCCGGAATCTCAAGCGTGAGCAAGGCCGGCACGTGGCTCACGAAGTAGACGCATACCATGAGCCCCCATTGCAGTTTCCCCGTGCGCGCGAGATATTCCGTCGTGTCGCCCGCCGCCGCCGCGCGAATGGATAGCAACGCAAACGCATACACCGGGATGAATACACTGAACAACCCGTACCACTCCACATAGATCAGAAAATACTGCAACGGCAGCACGACGAAAAACGCGAGGAAAAGCGCGCGATGGTCCCCCGGCCGTGTCGGCGTCAGCGTAACAAACTCGCGCAGGGCGAGAAACGATGTCAGCGCGAAGAGGATCACCGTGCCCGGTTTGCCCACCGCCAGCGCAACAGTAAAGATGATGACCATCGCCCACCACGCCTGGACCCGCGCCGAAAGATTGTTGATCACCGGGTCGCGGCGGTCCGGATCCTTAAGGCGGCGAAGCAACCAAGTGACGACAGACGTAGCAATAAGAAGGGCGTATGTGCCGCCGGCAAGAAACAAGGTGTCATTCTGAAGCATGGACGGAAATATTCAGGATTGTGGCGCGGTGCCGAGTGCAACGACAGCAGCGCGGGCCCGCTCCAGAAAGGCGTCCTTCGGCTCGTCCGGGCGCATCCGGATCGCCGCGCCGACAAAGAGATTCGCGATAAAGGGCACCGGCAGCAGTTCCCCCTTCGGAAGGATGCGGCTCAGGTTGTCGAGAAACACAGGAACAAGTGGCACCTCCGGCCGGTCCCGCACAAGGTGATGCAACCCGCTCCTGAAAGCACCCACCGTCCCGTCCGGTGAGCGCGTGCCCTCCGGAAACAGAATGAGACTCTCGCCGCGCCCGAGCGCCTCCCGCAACGGTGCGAGCGGATTGTTCCGTGCGGAGATTTTCCGGCGCTCAATCAACACCGCGCGGAGCAACCGTCGGGACACAAAGCGCCGCACCGCCCCTTCCTCCCAATAATCACGCGCGGCGACGGGACGCGTGACCGCACGCCAATCAGCGGGCAAAGCCGCCCAGATCAGCGGGGCGTCGAGGTGGCTCCCGTGGTTCGCGAAAAACACCACAGGCCGCTCGCGCGGAAGCAACCCCTCCGGCACCGGCCGGACGCCCGTCGCCAAACGCACCAGCCCCGCCAGTGCCGTCGGCAAAAAAGGGGCCGCCAACACCGGCGGCGGTTCGTCACAGTCAACCGCTCCGCCGTCCACCGTCATAACCTCGAGAAAACCGTCTCCGCCCGTCCTCCGCAAGCGGAACCTTTCCACCGGCATCGGCGTCTCCACCGTTCCGCGCCATACACAACCAATTCAAAGTGCAGAGGATCCGATAATACAGACTCACACAAAAACGGACCAAACTCCAGTCGGCTACGCGCAAAGTCCGCCCGGAGCAAACCAGCAACCGTTATAGATCTCTGAGATAAACAAAATTACATCCTATCATTCATCGAAGCCTCATAAATCGACCCTCCGGTTCACATCTATTTACCCGCTGTTTACCACTCCTAAGTCACGAGTACACGCACAGCCACTGCGGCAACCGGTTGCTCCTCCCCCGCCGTTCCGAAACCGAATCCCTCCGGTCGGCTCGTCCCCTCCACACTTCCCGTTGCTGCCAATGCTCTCACGCACCTTGTCCGCCCCAACCCAAACAGGCCGGATACAACCGGAAGATGCAGGACCAACGGCAAACAGCCGCCGCCCGCCTCCGAACAGTGCAAGCGCGACCGACCGTTTCCATCGAGCGCAATCGATTCTACGAAACCTACATGGTCATCCGGTTCAATGATTCGCCGACAAGAGGTCCGGCACAGGAAATTCCGGGGCCGGTGCCTCTACGCTCCCCGCCCCGCTCCCGCTCCCCGCCACGGCGAGGTCCGTGTGCTTTAGCACTTCCACCGG
>SLLG01000056.1 GCA_007134215.1 Opitutales bacterium
CGTCCTTGCGATGCGGTTTGCCTTGGCGGAGGCTCTGCGCAAAATCCACCGTTTTCATGATGTCCATGACTCCGGAAATCGAGTTTTGCGGTGTGTCGAAGCGGTTCGGCACGGGACCGCTCGTGCTCGACGGGCTCGATCTCAAGGTGGCGCCGGGGGAGTTTATCAGCGTCATCGGCCCGAGCGGATGCGGAAAAACCACCTTTCTGCGTATCGCCGCCGGACTCAGCCAACCGAGCGGCGGAGAAATCCGATTCGGCACGCGGACCGACGGAGCCCGCCCGGAACTGGCCTTTATCTTCCAGGAAGCGACGCTGCTGCCGTGGCGCACTGTCCTTGGCAACATCGAGTTGCCTCTGCGGCTCCGCGGTGAACGGCGCGCGCGCCGACGAAAAACGGCGGAGCGGCTTGCCGCCGAAGTCGGGCTTGGCGCGGCGGGCGATTTCCATCCCCGCCAGCTCTCCGGCGGCATGAAGATGCGGGTCTCGCTCGCGCGCGCCCTGAGCCTTTCCCCGGATGTCCTCCTCCTCGACGAGCCCTTCGGCGCACTCGACGCGATCACCCGCAACCGGCTCAACGAAGACCTCCTCGCCCTCCACCGGCGCGAGGGCTGGTCGGCGTTTTTTGTGACCCACTCCGTGACCGAGGCCGTGTTTCTCGCCGACCGCATCCTCGTGCTCGCAGCGGAGCCGGCCCGCGTCGAAACCATCATTCCCGTAGACTTGCCGCGCGACCGCACGCTCGCGCTGCGCGAGAGCGACGAATTCCACGACGCCGTGGCCGAAGCGACGCGGCGCATGCACAACATCCTCGCACGATGAATTTCCCGGTCACCTACCGCGAATACATCGCATGGCCACTCATTTTCGGCGCCGGGCTCATTGCCCTGTGGTATGCCGTCAAACACGCCTTTGCCCTGCCCGCCTACACCCTGCCCGCGCCGCACGAGGTGCTCGCGGCCCTGCGGGACGAACGCGGCGTCCTCGCCCGCGCCGCCTTCGCGACGGCCAAGGGCTCGCTCACCGGCTTCAGCGCCGCCGTCGGGCTCGGCTTCGCCCTGAGCCTTCTCATCGCCGCCTTCCGCATTCTCCGCATCGGACTCTACCCTTACGTTATTTTCATGCAGATGGTGCCGATCATCGCGACAGCCGCGATCATTGTGACATGGCTCGACGCCGGACTGCCTTCGGTCGCCGCTATCGCCTTTCTAATCGGGTTCTTCCCGGTGGTGGCGAGCACCGTGGCCGGACTTCACTCCGTGCCGACGAAGCAGGTGGAGCTGTTCCGCCTCTACAAAGCGCGTCCGTGGCAGGAGCTTTTTCTGCTGCGTGTTCCGTCGTCGCTCCCCTACTTCTTCACGGGGGCGAAGATCGCGGCCACCCTCGCCGTCATCGGGTCGGTCACGGGCGAGATCTTCGCGGGCAGCACGGCGCGCGGGGGCGGACTGGGATTCATGATTCTCATTTACAAATCATCGGTGAACACCCCCGGCATCTTCGCTGCCACCCTCCTCTGCTGCATTCTTGGATTTCTCTTTGTCGGCACCGTCCTTCTTCTCAAACGTATGCTCCTGCGCAAATGGCACGATTCACTCGACACCGATTTCAATCCGCTCTGAACGGCACGCCACCAGAGCGACGGTTTCCGGCGACGACCGGAAAGGCGTACCGGCACCGCCGGCTTTCGCGGGCTGAAGCACAGCGCTCCTGCGACAAAGCGAACCACCCGCGCGCTTATTCTCCATGGTGGTTCATGGCCGCCGTCGCATGCCTCGCCACCCTCGCCGGTTGCGGCAAAGCGGGCGACGGTCCCGCCGAGCCGACGCCGGACAACCCGTTCCGCGTCGTCCTGCAAACCGACTGGTTCGCCCAGCCAGAGCACGGCGGCTTTTACCAGGCCCTCGAGAAAGGCTACTACCGCGAAGCGGGGCTCGACGTCGAAATCCTCGAAGGCGGCCCCAACGCCATGTCCGTGCAGAAGGTCCTCAGTCGACGCGCGCACTTTGCCATGAACCGGGCCGACACTGTTATGACCTTCGCCAAACGGGATATGCCAGTCGTCATGGTCATGGCCACGCTTCAGCACGATCCGCAAGGCATCCTCCTGCACGCCGACGATCCCGCGCAAACCGTCGAAGACCTCGACGGGCGACGGGTTATGGCCGTGCCGGGACTAGCGTGGATCGCGTATGTGGAACGCAAATACGGGATCACACTCGACATCATCCCCCACGACTTCGGGATGGACCGTTTCCTCGCCGACCCCCGCTTCATCCAGCAGTGCCTCGTCACCAACGAGCCCTACTACATGGAAAAACACGGCGCGGAGGTGCGCGTCCTACGACTCTCCGAAACGGGCTTCAACCCCTATCACGGAATCTACTGCCGCAAGGATTTCGCGGAGGCACGCCCCGACATCGTTCAGCGTTTTGTCGATGCCTCCATCCGCGGCTGGACCGACTTCATCGAGGGCGACCCCGCCCCCGCCTTCGCCGCCATTGCCGCGCGCAACCCGAAAATGACACCCGGCTTCATGGCCTACGCCCGCGACCGCCTCGTTGAAGACCGCCTCGTGACCGGCTTTCCCGAACGCGGCGAAGCCGTCGGCCGCCTCGACCCCGAACGCATGCGCGCGCTGCGCGACGAGTTGCACGCCCTCGGCATTCTTGAGGAGCGGACGCCGCTGGCTTCCTTTTTCACCGGTGAATTCCTGCGGCGGGATGGAGAGAGGCCGCGGTGAAAAAACGACCGCCCGAGCGGATGGGACAGTCACCCGGCCCCCTCAATGCACTCGCAGGCGGAAATTTTTCAAATGCAAATCGCCGCGGCGCATCCAGACGAAAATATTCGGCGTAACGACCCCTTCCACAACTTCGCCGGACACCGCCATTGACGTCCACTCCTGTCTACGCACCGTGATGCTTGTGTGAACCAACTCTTCGTTGTCGGCGGCAAGTAATTGCATGCCGACAAACCCGTCCGGACTGCGCTCCGCCTCGATCTTCGCATCGAAATAGAGCGTCAAGCGCTGCCCGGCCTTAAGGTCCATACCTTCAATACGCTGCATGATGCCACTGAAGGGCCTCACAGCAAGATGCCGCGAGCCGTCCGCCGCCTCCACGAAACGGACGTCTTCTTCTTTTGCCTGCCATCCGGCAAGACCATCCGCGAAATTTGGATTTTGCAGGTGGGGCGCATACACGGGATCCGCGCTGAAGGTGGCATTGACCGTCGCGTCGCGGGCGGGCATCCCAATGCGCGTGGTCGGAGAGCGGGGATCCTCCACACCGTCCACATCCCCAGTCCAGACGTCAAAAGCCTTCCCTTCCGGAACGTTGGCGAAGATCCATTGGTGGGATTCCTCCGGCACATCGGCACTCCCCTCGCCATGCGCCACGGTCAACACGTAGTCAACGGCGGGGCGGAAGAGCGCCTCCAACGCGAGGGAATCTTCCGCGGGAACATCAAAGCTCGTGGAGGAAGCGCGGACGTCTTCCACACCGGCTGTATCCCCGGACCACCGGTCGAAGACCTTCCCCGGGGGCGGTTCATCGGCTTCGATAGGGATGCCCCGCGAACCCGTGAGATACACGTCCGAGCCGGATCCGCCGGACACGGTGACCTCCGTCATCTTCCGCTCCTCCGTGCCGCCAAGACCGAAGGGTTGGAGAAGGGTTTGCGTGCCGTCCCCACCTTCCAGCAAGACCCGCACGTAGTCACCGAGATTCATGGACAAGGGGAGGGACTTGCCGCGATGGATTTCGTGGCCGTGGCTGATCCAAATGACTTGATCTTCGCGGCATTCCACCACCAGTTCGATGGCCGTTTCACGGACGTGGATCGCTTCCGGAACAATCACTTGGGCCGTGTCGCGGGAGGGGTTGTGCACGGTATGAAACCGCCCGCGCTCAAAAGCATCGCGGAAGGTTTCCTCGTTGAGTCCGCCCGGCGGCAGGAGAAAGAGATTAAAGCTCCGCGCGAAATGCTCCATGCGGTGAAAGTCGTCGTTCCCCATGGCCCAGACAGGCCTGTCCGGCATGAGGACGCCGAGGACCGCGTCGTAAAGACGGCGGTCTTCCGGATAGCGGTCATTCTGATTGAAGACTTCCATCCCCACAAGATGCGGGAACCTTTCATAAAGATCCACATACCAGTCCACGGTACGGCGGTGACTGTACCGGCCCGGGTGAAACATCACCGCCAGCCCGCCGCGGCGCCCGATTTCCACCAACGCTTCGGGCTCCGAGCGCTGCGCGGCTTCGCCGTAGTCATTGAAATAGCTGCCGATATGGTGCGGGCGCGAGATTTCATTGCCAAGAACAGGCAGCATGCCGATGGCGTCCATATCGATACCATACGCGTCCCATGGCCAAGTCGGTTCCTCCGGGTCAATCGTGTCATGGTCGGTTAACGAGAAAATCGTGTAGCCCGCGTCCTCGTAAAGATCAACGACCTCCCGGGCCGACAGCGATCCGTCGCTTTCCGTCGTGTGCGTGTGCAAGTTGGCTTTGTGCGTTTCAACCGTTTTCCAGTCCACGCCCTCATAGGGATTTAGAACCACGCGGGCGTTGGGAAACAAAAACGCCGGCGAAACAAACCAAACGGCGAACAGGAGGATATTTTTTCGGGTCATTGAGAAACAGGGAATGGGGTTCGCTCGCCAACTCTCGCGTGAAACACCGCCACTTTACGCCAATCCAACAGAACTGACAACACGGGTTCGCGCCGAAATTATGTGATTTTGCGTCGCCCGTCACCGCAAGGGCGCCGCTCCCGTTTGCCCTTGTCAGGGCGGGGGCGGACGGGTGAAACTAGCCGGAAATGACCTCCCCCCCGAGATGGATTGAGGAGACCCCGGCAACGGCGCCGTTTCACATCATGGTGAAACCGATCGGGCCGAAGTGCAATCTGGACTGCACCTACTGCTTTTACTTGGAAAAGGAAGTTCTGTTCGGAGACGGCGGGAAGTGGAAGATGGACGAGGCACTCCTCGAAACCTACGTTCGCCGCTACATCGAGGCGCAGCCGCCGGGGAGCGGGCCCGTCGTTTTCGCGTGGCAGGGCGGCGAGCCCACGCTCTGCGGGGTGGATTTTTTTGAAAAGGCGGTCCGCTTCCAGAAAAAATACGCGGGCGGGCGGGCCATCGAAAACGCCTTCCAGACCAACGGCACGCTCCTCGACGACGAATGGGGAGCGTTTCTGAAGCGGGAGGGCTTTCTCGTCGGCATCAGTATCGACGGGCCGGAGAAGGTGCACGACGCCCTTCGTGTGACGCGTAATGGTAAGGGAAGTTTCCGGGAGGTGATGCGCGGCCTCGACGTGCTCAAGCGGCACCGGGTAGACTTCAATACGCTCACCTGCGTGAACGCGGTCAACGCGAACAAAGGCGCGGAGGTCTACGACTTTCTGCGCGACGCCGGTTCGCGCTACATGCAGTTCATCCCCATCATCGAGCGGCTTCCAGACGCCGAGGCGGAGAAGCTCGGCCTCAGCCACGCGGCACCGCCGCGCTTTGAGGAAGAAGACGAAAACCTGAAGGCGCCCGTGACGTCGTGGAGCGTCGCGCCCAAGGCTTACGGGCGCTTCATGTGGCAGATTTTCAAGCGCTGGATCCGGCGCGACGTGGGCACGGTCTACGTGCAGATGTTCGACACGGCACTCGGCAAATGGGCGGGAGTTCCCGGCGGCGTGTGCGTCTACAATGATGAATGCGGGCGGGCTCTCGCCCTTGAGCACGACGGCTCGCTCTACTCCTGCGACCACTACGTCTACCCGCGCTACCGCCTCGGCAACATCGCCGAGAAACCGATGTCGTCGATGGTCGACAGCGCCTTCCAAACGGGCTTCGGCAAAGACAAGTCGCGCCTGCTTCCGCGCTTTTGCCGCGAGTGCGAGTTCCGCTTCACCTGCAACGGCGGCTGTCCCAAGCACCGTTTTCTCTCCACGCCGGAGGGCGAGCCAGGCCTCAACTACCTGTGCTCGGGCTACCGCTTCATCTTCGGCAAGATGGATCCCTACATGAAAGCCATGGCGGCCCTGTACAAGGCGGGCCGCGCTCCCGCCGAGGTCATGGACATGATCCGCGAGCGCAAATTGCCCAAGCCCGCGTGAGGAAAAAACCGATACCCGCGGACACCGCGAAGCTCACGGAACTGCGCGGCACCCTGCGCGATTGGTACGCGCGCCACCGGCGCCCGCTGCCGTGGCGGACGGCACCGTCGCTCTACCGGACGGTCGTCTCGGAATTCATGTGCCAGCAGACGCGTATCGAAACCGTCCTGCCCTACTTTGACCGCTGGATGCAGCGATTTCCGGACTTCAACGCACTCGCGCGGGCGGAAGAAGCGGAAGTCCTGCGGGCGTGGGAAGGGCTTGGGTATTACTCCCGCGCGCGCAACCTCCACCGCCTCGCCAAGGAAATCGCGCCGATGAGCGAACCGCCGCGCACGGCTACCGGATGGCAGAAGCTGCCCGGAATCGGCCCCTACACGGCAGCTGCCGTAGCGAGCATTGCCTTCGGCGAACCGGTGCCCGTGGTCGACGGCAACGTCGTTCGCGTGCTTGCCCGCGTGCGCGGAGACGACACGGAGTTCCGTTCCAACCAAGAGGCGGTCGACGCTTTCCGCCCGCTCGCGGAGGCCTTCCTCGATCCCCGCCATCCCGGCGACCACAACCAGGCGATGATGGAACTCGGCGCTACGGTCTGCCGCAAAAGCAAGCCCGCCTGCCTCGTCTGCCCCCTGCGGCCCAGCTGCTTGAGCGCCGGAAACCAACCGGAAAAGCGCCCCCGCATCGTGCGCCGCGCCACCGTCAAGGTCGAGGTCACGCGGCTCTGGATCGAACGCGACGGCCACCTCCTCCTGCACGAGGGCGCACCCAACGGCCGCCGTCTCCGCGCCATCTGCGAACTGCCCATGGCGGAGGACATCCCGGGCGCCGGACGCGGCGACCGCCTTCACCGCGGCGTGCGCGCCATCACCCACCACCGTATCACCGAGGAGATTTTCCACGCCCGGTTGCCGGATGCCCCAGGCAAGCCTTCCCTGCCCTGCCCGCCGCGCCACGGCCAGTGGCACTGGGTGCCCCTCAACCACATAGAAGCCGTCACGCTCTCCGGACCGCACCGGAAGTGGATCGAAGCTATCCTCGGGCGCCGGTGAGTCACCCGCGGCAACCGGACTGCCGCACGCCGGACCAACGGCTTCAGCCGTCGCTCGCGAACGCGAACCATCCATCCACCGCAGTCACCGGCTAAAGGCAGCGGTCCCGCACAAACCGCCCACTAAAGGAAGAAACGAACTTTCCAGGTTCAGAACATAGACGGGCTGATTGATTGCTCGCTCTCAGGGACCTGCCGGAGGTCTCGCGCGCCGACTTCATGAAAGGACGCGTCGGTAAGCTTTCAGCCCTTGGGGTCCGGGGATGAATCTCCCGGACTACCGAACTTCGGTGCGAAGAGATGCAAGCTACAGGCTACACTACACCGTCGCCGACTCGCTTTGCGCAATCAGTCCCACCATATACTCGCCGGGCTTGTAGTTGCCCATGATGACGGTCGTCTCGCCGTCGCGGTGCATGCGCACTTCGGGCACCTTGACCTCCGGGGTCTTGTGCGGCGCGTAGAGCACGTCGTCGTGCGAGGCATGCGCCTTCTCCTTGAAGAGATCCGGGGTCAGCTTCCCGCCGAGGTGGTCGTCGCGCCCGGTGGCGATGTGGATCGTTCCGAGGATCTTTTCGTCCTGGATATCGCGTCCGCTAAAGGGAAGGACCTGCGTGCCGAAGCCAAGCTCGCCGAGCGCCCCGACCATTGGATCGTAGGCGAGCTTTTCGTTGTGTTCCTTGATCTTTCCGTAATCGCCGTAGATAAGACGGCTGTGCACGATCCTGCCGTCCTCGACGGTGAGGAGACCGAGTGTCTCCTCGTCATATTTGAAGGGGAATTGCCCCTCCGCGCCCTCCGGCACATAATAGACTTCTCCGGCCGGCAGGTTGGCGACGTCGGGCTCACCCGGCGGGCAAAGGCCGTGGCTTTTCTGCGCCTCCTGCCCGTTGGTAAGGAGACGAAGCGTGGTCTTTTTGCCCTCCACGACGAAATCGATCTCAAACCAGTCGGCGCGCGTGAGGCCAAGGCGGAGTTGCTCGGTGCGCGCGCTGACTTCCTCGTAATCCACGCTCAGGCCCGTTTCGAGAATGATCTGGTTAAGACCGTGCAGCGTCGCCCCGCGGAAACCGAACTCCCTGGCCTTGGCCGTGAGCGGCGCCGTAGCGGAGAAGGTGGAGACGCAGAGGATAAGGTCGTAATTCGGGTAGATATCGCGGTCGAGGCTGAGTTGCCGTCCGTCAGGGGCGTGGCATTCGTCCTCCATGTCGAGATTGCTGCCGCCGGTTTCCTTGTAAGCGTAGATCTCGCCGCCCACGTAATTCATCTCGTCGAGACCACCGTCCCGCAGGCCCTTGTAGAAGACTTCGTAGCCATAGTTCTGGATGGAAAGGGCGGGGTTTTCGAGAAAGGCGAAGTCTTTGATCTCCGCGGGATCCGGAAGATCAATGAGAATGCACACGCGTTCGCCGTTGCCCGGGCCAAACGACGTCTCGAGGAGACGGCGGAGCGAAAACGGCGGAAACTCGATCTTATTTGCGTCAAATTCCATGAATGAAAAACTGGAGGTTTGCAGGTTACTTGGAACGAAACCGTAATCATTAGACGGATGACGCCGGGGACGCAACCTCAGCATCCAAAATCTATGCAAAAAAAACGCCGCCCGGAAAAGGGGCGGCGCTGAAAACGAAAGCATTGAGCGAAGCGGACTCTACTTCTCCTGTTGAAAAAGATGCACGTCGCGCTGCGGGAAGGGAATGGTGATTCCCGCGGCGTCGAAACGCTTCTTCATCTCAAGATTCAGGTGAAAGAATACATCCCAGTAGTCCGCCTTATTTACCCACGGACGCACCGCAATATCGATGCTGCTGTCGGAGTGGGCGAGCACGCCGACAGTCGGTGCCGGGTCCTCAAGGATACGCTTATCCTCGGACAGCACCTCTTTGATGAGCGCGATGACCTTGTCGAGATCATCGTCGTAGCTCACCCCGTAGAGCAAATCGACGCGGCGCGTGTCCTTGGAAGAGAAATTGGTAATAACCTTGCCCATGACACTGGCATTGGGCGCAATGACCTTCTTGTTGTCGGGCGTGCGCATCTCTGTGAAGAGGATGCCTATTTCCTCGACAATACCCATGGTGCCCCCCGCGTCGATGAAGTCGCCGACCTTGAACGGACGGAAAATGATAATGAGCACGCCCGCCGCAAAATTGGAAAGCGACCCCTGCAAGGCGAAGCCGACGGCGAGACCGGCGGCACCGACCATCGCAATGAAGGAGGTAGTCTCCACGCCCAGTTGCCCGATAGCCGCGATGGCCACAAGAACAATGAGCACATAGTAGACAAGGCTGGTCAAAAAGCCGATCAGAACCGGATCGACATTGCGCTTGGTCATGACCGTGCGCATGCCGCCCGTGAGCTTCGCCGCGACCCACTTACCGATAAGGAAGACGAGGATCGCGGAAATCAGCTGCACAGCAATTCCCGGCCCCACTTCGAGCAGGTGTTCCCATTGTTCTTTGAGCCACTCTTCCATGGTGATGTGTTCCCTTCTTTTATGTTGAGGTTAGGACCAAAGCAAAATTCCCCGCACGCACCTCACTCCCAGCGAAGGAGAAGCCGGACGTAGTACATCGTGTCCAATTTATCACGCCCGGTGTCCGGGCTGCTGTTATAGCGATTTTCGAGGCCGAGGCGCAGCGTCCAAAAGTCGGAACTCCCGAGCGGTATGTTGACACCAGAATCGTGGGTGACCAGAAACTCGCCGAAGAAGTCGTCGAAGCTCGGGAGAAAAGCGAGGTCCGTCGTGACCTCGCCCCAGTCGGCGAAGCGCCAGTAGTTCAGCAAGCCGAACTCCATGCCGGGAAAATCCTCCGTCCCGCCCGTGGAGTAGGATTCGTGCCGGTAGCTCAGACCGGCGCGGGTCTCAAGACGGTGACGCGGCTCATTGAACCAGCGGTACGTGAGGCCGGCGACAGAGGTCGAGCGCAGATCGATGTTCTCCGGCTCGTTGAATTCCAGTTCCTGGCGGACATACCAGCCGAGATTGTCGAGGAAGAAACTCGTGAAGGACAGACCGCCGACCGCGCGGTGATCGGTCGTCACGCTGCTCTCCTCGGCAAAGCTGTAGATCGTGTAGAATTCGAGCCGGTCGGTCGGGCCTTCGAGGCGGGCGCGGAAGCGGGAGCTCGCCGCCATGCGGTCGCTGTTGCCCTCCCGGCCGGAGAAATCGAGCCCGGCTTCATAAGTCCACCGGCGCAGTTGGTCTTCCAGCTCCGCTTCGCGCGCAATCACAGCCGGATCCCGCTGCCCGGGCTGCCACCCGGCGGCGACCTCGGCGGTACGCGCACGCACCGGTCCCCCGGCGGTGGAGACCTCGACTTCGCCTTCCGCCCTGCGGCGCACGGGTCCGACGAGGACATCGCCCGTCTCAAGACGCACGGATACGTCCGAGTCGGTTGAGAACGCAGTCACCTCGGACATCCGGATCTCAATCGTGCCTGCGTAGGTCGTCTCGAGCTTGAGCATGCCGTCGTGAATACCGACGACGCGCCCGGTGAGGCGCGAGCCGTCCGCTGTCTCCACGACATCGGCGGTAAGGAACACGGGCCAGAGCATCATGCAGATGAACGGCGCTAAGCAGTGAACGAGACGATTCATAATGGTTTTCAAGACTAAAGGGTTAAGCAATTCCCTTACTCCAAACACTCCAACCTCTTAGATTGTCTTTCCCTAAAAGCAAGGATGCGGTCAAAAATTATTCGCTTCGCACGGAACCGGAGCCGCGGATACGCCTCTCTGTCCGACAGACAAACTCCGTACGCGCTCAAGCCGCCCGAAGGCGAAACCATCTTTCCTGTCGCACCGAAACGGCGGAAACAGTCCCGCACCCCGGACACGAAGCACCCGTCACTCGTCGGGCTGCGTCTTCTTCAGACCGACGACGCGATCCCCTTCGCTCCACTCGCCGCGCCGCCTGAGCAACGCGACACGCTCGAAGCGCTTGAGCACATTGCGGCGCTTCTTTTTTCCGCCGCCGACTTTGAAACTAGGATGCTGTGACATGACTTCCTTACATTGAAAACCCGGCAGCAGAACGCCCCGCACCCCCCGACGCAAGCACTTTTCGAGGCAAATAACCGACCGGACGCACGTAGTGATCTTGACGCGCTCCGCCCACTCCGGATATCAGACAACCGTCCCCGTGCCCGATCCCGACGAAATCCCCGTCCGTCTCAAAGCCACCGAAACGTTCGGGATGGTGACACCCGCCTACCCCGTTATCGCCTACCCACACAAGCAGGAATTCGGCGGCGACGCCATCGCCAACGGCTACGTCTACCGCGGCGCGGCCATCCCAACGCTGGCCGACAAATTCGTCCTCGGCGATATCACCACCGGTCGTCTCTACTACGCCGACTTCGCGGAGATGCTCGCCGCCCACGCCGACAACAGCCCCGACTCCCCCGTCGACCTCAAACCGCTGCACATTGAGTGGGAGAATCCCTATGACGGCTCCGGCACAGCCGTCTATCCAGACATGTTCGACATCGTCAAAAGCGCCTATCACGCGCGGGGCGGTGCCGAGCCGATATCGACCTGCCCGGCAATTCCCGTATCTCCGGCTCCGGGCGAGCGGACATCCGCTTCGCCATCGACGACGAAGGCGAACTCTACATCATCAGCAAGAGCGACGGAATGATCCGCGGCCTCACCGCCCCGCCCGAAAAGGACGCATGGCTGGCCGCACACTTCGATGCATCCGAACGAGCCGACCCGAACACCTCGGGCGACCTCGCCGATTCCGGAGCCGTCTTCCTGCGCCTCTCCGTGCGCCCGCGCGTTCAGTGAGGACCGTCCTCAAGACCACCCGCGCCCATGCACTGCTCCAACACCCACTTGCGGTAAGCCTCCGCCACGCGGTCGGCGCGGCAGACCACCCACTGAGGCGTGTCGTAGGCGTGGGCCCCACCCAGCCAAGACTCCAAGGCTCCCGCGCGCGCCTCCGCGAACTTGAAAGTCACCCGCCATTCCTGGTCGTCACATACCTTGCCCTTCCACTCGTAGAAGCTGCGCACCGGACCGTCCACTTGCGCGCAAGCCGCCAGCCCCGCGTCCACCGCCCCGCGCGCCAGCACCTCCGCCGCTCCCTCGCTGTCCACCGTCGTCCAACCAATCATCAATGTTTCCTGTGCCATGCCACCCAAACAAACGGCTTCCGCCGACCCGCGCAACGGCATACCATCGCCCGCGCGCTCCACCGGATGTCATCCGCGCGGGTCTTCGACCGCGCAATACCTTGCCCGTGAGCGGGCGACCACGAGGTCGACATTGTCGAGCAGTTCAACAGGATGGCACGGCGGCGGATGTCTCATCTTTGCGAGGACGCTTGCGCCTTCACCGCGTTCCAGCCACTCGCTCGAACCCAGCACGCGCCCTTCCGTGAGAAACCGCGCGCGCAGCCGCAGCAATTCGTGTGGCTGCAACTCTCCGCCGTTCTTCACCGCTTCCAGCAGCACCGCGGTGTCGATGCGCGCGCCCGTGCCGTCGCCCTTCGCGCCCGCTCCTTTCCCGAGCATCAGCAACCGGTAGCGCGCAAGCGCGTCCGTCGTGTCCTTCGCCCCCGGAAAGCTGGCGGCCAGTGCGCGGCAGAGCGTCTCCCTCCCCGCGAGCGCCTCGGTGTAGCCGCACCATCGGTAGTTCTCCGGAAGACCCGCCAAGCCCGCCCGCACCGCGTTCAGGTCGATGTAGGCCGCGATCAAGCCCACAAGCCACGGCGTATCCTGCACAAGTACGCTGCCGAAGCGCTCCGCCCACATTGTTCCAGCCGTCTCGTGCGCGCGGTTGAACCAGCGCGTGTAGCGTTGCCGTAACGTGCGCATGAACTCCGACACATCCCCCATGCGGCGGCGCAGCCGCTCGCGCAGGGCCTCCGCCTCCTCCGGCCGACCCTTCTCCAGTGCGTGCGCCAGTTCATCCGCGTTGAGACCGCTCCACTGCGCGCGCGACTCCCCGTAGAGCGCGCGGTAACGCCGCACGAACGTGGCGTCGTCGCACAACCGCGCCGCCGGATCGATGCGCACGAGAATGTGGAAGTGCGTTTCCAGCACACAGTAGGTGATCACCTCCACCCCGCTGAACTCCGCCGTGCGGTGCAGCGCCGCAACCCACACCTCCCGTTGCCCCTCCGCCAGCAGCCGCCGCTTCTGGATCACACGGGATGTCACATGATACACCGCCGGACCGTCTTCACCTTTGATACGAATTTCGCCCATAACAAGGATAACTATGGAGGTTACGGAACCGGAACACAAGATATTTTCTTCAAGAAATTTATCGCTGGGCCTATCAGAGGAAAACACGAAGTTATTCGGGTTGAGAGCGTAGAAGGCGGCTGATTCATCGCCCGCTCACAGGGGCCTGCCGGAGGTCTCGCGCGCCGACTTCAATAAAATAAAGGGCGCGTCGGTAAGCTTTCTCCCCCTTGCGGTCCGGGGATGAATCTCCCGGAGTACCGAACTTCGGTGCGAAAAAAGGCAGGTTACAGGCGACTAGTGATTGGCTCCTTTGGCGGCTTTCGCCTCGGCGATGACTTTCTGTTCGAGGGCGGGGTCCATTTCCTCGTAGTGGGAGACGGCTTCCTCGTGCACGCCCTGGCCGCCGGTGATGGAGCGCAGGGCGGTGGAATAGCGGTAAAGCTCGACCTGCGGCACCTGCGCGCGGATCACCTGCAGCCCGCTCTCGGCGTCGACCCCCTGAATGCGCCCGCGGCGGCTGGAGATATCGCCCATAACGTCGCCCACGTAGTTCTCGGGCACACGGATGGTGACATCGCAAATGGGTTCGAGGAGGCAGGGTTTGGCGGCCATGAAGGCCTCGCGGAAGGCGGCCTTGCCCGCGATCTGGAAGGCCACGTCCTTCGAATCGACGGGGTGCATCTTGCCGTCGTAAAAATCGACCTTCAAATCGACGATGCGGTATCCCGCGAGAACGCCCTCGTTGCAGGCGGCGTTGACGCCCTTCTCCACGGAGGGGACGAAGACGCGGTCGACATTCTGGCCGACGAGCGAGTTTGTGAACTCGACTCCGCTGTCGCGCGGGAGCGGTTCGATGCGCATCCACACTTCGGCGAACTGCCCGGCCCCACCGGACTGTTTTTTGTGCCTGTATTTGGAGTCCGCCTTCTTCTTGATGGTCTCGCGGAAGGGCACGCGCGGCTCGACGAGTTCCACGTCGACGTTAAACCGGCGCTTGAGGCGTTCGAGGATAATGGCGAGGTGCAGCTCGCCCTGGCCGGAAAGGACGGTCTCCCGTGTCTCGGGGTCGTTGCGGTAGAGGAAGGTGGGGTCTTCCTCGTGCAAGGTCGAAAGCCCCGTGCCCAGCCGGTCTTCGTCGCCCTTTGTCTTGAGCCGGAGGGCTCCGTGGATGTTGGGCCTCGGGTATTCGACGGGCGGCAAGGTAACGTGGCGTTTCACGCTGCTGAGGGTGTTGCCGGTATGGGTGTCGCGCAGCTTGACGGCCGCGCCGATATCGCCGGGGCCGATGGACTCCGCCGCCTCGCGGTCGTGCCCGTTGACGTGAAAGAGCTGGCCGAGGCGCTCGTTGAGGCGGCGGTCCGAGTTGTAGACATCCACGCCAGTGCGGATGCTGCCGGAATACATGCGGAAGAACGACAGCTCACCGACGTGCGCCTCGCTGAGCGTCTTGAAGACATAGCAGGCGGGCTCCGGATCATCGAGTGCGATGAGCGTCTCGGTGCCGCTCTCGTCAAAGGCCGGCACTTTCTTGCGGTCGACCGGGGAGGAACCGTATTTGGCGACAAAGTCGAGCAGACGCGCGACGCCCACGTTCGTCTCCGCCGAGGTCACGAAGAGCGGGATAAAGGCTTGGCTCTGCACGGCGGCGTGGATACCGGCGCGCATCGTCTCCTCGCTGAGCGTGCCTTCCTCAAAGAACTTTTCGAGGAGGCTGTCGTCCGACTCGGCGACAAATTCGATCAGCTCGCGGTGAAGCTCCTTCACGCGCCCGGCGTCCTCGCCGGAGACCTCCTGTTCGGTGAACTTGCCGCTCGCGTCCTTGGCGTAGACGCACTCCTCGTTACGCAGGACATCGAGGACGCGGTGAAAACCCGGCCCAGCGTCGAGCGGCAGCGTCATTGGAAAGACGGTTCGTCCGAACCGCTCGCGCAGGGATTCGAGCACGAGATCGAAGTCCACGTGCTCCTTGTCCGCGCCGTTGACGACGATAACGCGCGGGAGTTCAAAGCGGTCGGCGAACTCCCACACTTTGGAGGTGCCCATCTCCGGCCCGGTGGAGGCATTCACGACGACCATGGCAAAGTCGCCGACGCGCAGCGCCCCGAGCGCCTCGCTGATGAAGTCGAGGTACCCCGGCGTATCGAGGATGTTGAGCTTCTTCTCCATCCACTCCGCGTTCATGATCGATGCATGCACCGAAATCTTCCGCTGTTTTTCGCTCACGTGGTAATCGGATACGGTGGTTCCCGCTTCGATACTGCCGATACGGTTGATCCGGCCGGCGCAGCGGAGCATCGCTTCCACGAGCATGGTTTTTCCGGATGCCTGGTGACCCACGATCGCGAAATTGCGGATATCCTTCGGGGCGTATTGCTTCATAAGGTAATAAGTTTTTGTTTAAGGATGAATGGACTCTGCGCCGCAGGCGGCGGCGGGCGCTAATGACCCAGCGCGTCGGTTATCGTGGTCCGGACACTTAAAGTCAATGGGTTCCGGAAATCAGCGGATTTTTTGCCCGGCGGGTAATTGGGCGGGCCACACCCGCTTTTCGCATCGCCACGCACCGCTGCCCGGCCCACATTCACCGGGTGATGAAAAAGGAACTTGTGATGACTGTTCTCGCGGAGGACCGCCCCGGTCTCGTCGCCCGGCTCGCCGACTGCGTGCGCACCCACGGGGGCAACTGGATCGAGAGTCGCATGAGCCAGCTCGGCGGCCGCTTCGCGGGCATTGTGCGCGTGGAAGTGGAGGAAGACTCGGAAAACGAGCTTGGCGCCGCGCTGCGCGGGCTCTCCGGCCTCAACCTGACCGTGGAGACCGCCGACGCGCCCTATCCCGTGGAGACCGGGGCGAAACAGGCCCGCCTCGAAATCCTCGCCCAGGACAGGCCCGGCATCATCGCCGAAATCTTCGGAGCGCTCTCCGCCCACCGCGCCAACGTCACCGAGCTGACGACGGAGCGCTTTGCGGCCCCTATGAGCGCGCAGCTGCTCTTCAAGGCCAACGCCCGCCTGCGGCTGCCCCCGGGCCTCGACGCGGGGACGCTGCACGCCTCGCTCGAAGACATCGCCAACGACCTGACCGCCGAACTCCACCTCACCCAGGAATGGTGAAGGCGAAGCCCGCCGCCGGGCCTCAAAGATAATCGCTCATTTCGTAGAGCACGGGATCGCGCGAAGGCCCGCGGCGGCGGCGCAGCGCACGGGCCACCGAGCCCGGGCCGAACACCTCCGCGCCGTCACCATCCCCTTCGCCGTCCATGCCCTCCGCCTCGTCGAGGAGGTCGCCGTATTCTTCTTCCAGCTGCTCCGGATCTTCACCCTTCTCCATGCGCTCGACCATCTCCTTCATGGCTTCGGGCAGCTTCTCGCCCGTGAGGTCGGACATGCGGCGCATGAGGTGCGCGAGCTGGCGCGGGTCGGGGTTGTCTTCGTCGATTCCGGAAAACTCGCGCTCCATCTGCTCCATTGCCGCCTCGAGGCGCGGGTCGTCGAAATCGCCGCCCTCCCCGTCGCCGGGCTCCTTCGCACGCCCCGTCACGGCGAAACCCGAGACGCGCTTCTCCATCGGATACTCCGGATTGTCCGGACAGCGCGGCACGCGGTCGCCCAGTTCGAGAGAACGGGCGAAGAACGAGTAGATCTTGTGGTTCTTCGGACAATAAAACTCGTAGATCGGCATGGCGGGAAAGGGAAAGAAACGCCCGCCCGCTTTCAACCCAATTGACGCCCTGCGCATTCAGTTCCTGAAACCGCTTGGCAATTCCCGTCGGCGCTCTAGTAAAGCAGGACCATGACAACTGCCAATACGACCCCGGTCATTTTCAACAACACCGTCCTGCGCGACGGCCACCAGTCGCTTGCCGCCACGCGGATGACCACCGCGCAGATGCGGCCCGCCCTCGAAGATCTCGATGCCCTCGGTTTCGGGGCGCTGGAGACCTGGGGCGGAGCGACGATCGACTCCGGGCTGCGCTTCCTTGATGAATTCCCCTTTGACCGCCTCGACGCGATCAAGAAAGGCACGCCGAAGACGCCCCACATGATGCTTCTGCGGGGGCAGAACATCGTCCAGTATGCGAATTTCCCCGACGACGTCGTCACCGCGTTTGTCTCGGCGGCGGCACGGCACGGCATGGACATCTTCCGGATCTTCGACGCGCTCAACGACATGCGCAACATCGCCACCGCCGTCAAAGCAACGAAGGCGGCGGGCAAGCACGCGCAGGGGACGATCTGCTACACCTCCAGTCCGGTGCACAACGTCGAAACCTTTGTCAGCCTCGGTAAAGAAATCGAAGACCTCGGCTGCGACTCTATCTGCGTCAAAGACATGGCCGGACTCATTCCGCCGCGCGTCTGCTATGAGATCGTGCGGGGACTGAAAAACAGCTGCGGTATTCCCGTCATCGTCCACACTCATGAGACGGCGGGGCTCGGCGCGCCCACCTACTACGCCGCCATCGAAGCCGGGGCCGACCAAGTCGACACCTCCATCGCCCCCTTCGCCAACGGCACGGGGCAGCCCGACACCGTTCGCATGCTCGCCCTCCTCGAAGACCATCCGCGCGCCCCGAAATACGACCGCGAACGCCTGCTGCGCCTGCGCGAGCACTTTAAGGGCGTCTACGCCGAGCTGTCCAACTTCACCTCCATCCGCAACGAGGTCGTCGACACCGAGGCGCTCGCCTACCAGGTGCCGGGCGGGATGCTCTCCAACTTCCGCAACCAGCTGAAGGAGCAGAAGATGGAAGAACGGTTCGAGGACGTCTTCCGTGAGATACCCGTCGTGCGGGAGGCGCTCGGCTGGATCCCACTCGTCACACCGACCTCCCAGATCGTCGGCGTGCAGGCCATGCTCAACGTGAAATTCGGGCGCTGGAAGAATTTCTCGCCCGCCGCCGCGGACGTCGCGCTCGGCTACTACGGGACGACCCCCGCCCCCGTCGATCCCGAGGTCCGCAAACTCGCCTCCAAGGCGACCGGGAAGGAGCCCGTCGACTGCCGCCCCGCCGACCTGCTGGAGCCCCGCATGCCCGCCCTTGCCAAGGAGCTGAAAGCGGCGGGCCTGCCGGACGACGAAGAACACTGCGTCATCCACGCGATGTTCCCGCAGGAACTCAAAAAGCACTACGACAAGAAGCAGAAACCACCAGCCGCCGCCGCTCCGCCCCACCCCGCTCCGCCCCCGCAACAGACACCGGCCGCGACGCATGAATCCACCGCCGCGCCGAAAGGCAGAGCGCGCGCATTCAATCTCGTCGTCAGCGGCAAGTCCTACGCGGTCGAAGTCGAGGAACTCGACTGAGGGGACGGGTACCGGGAGGGGCGCTCAGCCGACCATCCGGAAAATGCGCGAGAGGAAACCGCTGCGGGAAGGACTGCCCGCGAACATTTCGTCGTCTTCCTCCTGTTCGTCCGGGTATCCGGCGGCGGTCGTTTCGGCCGCCGCTTTGGCCGCCGCACGTGCCGGAACGCGCTCCACAGCCTTTGTGCGCAGAAGGTACGCGAGCACATCGCCGTAGAGCACGGGCTTGAGGAAGAAGGGAATCCCCTGCCGCTCAAGGTCCTCCTGCTCGTCGAGCGTCAGGCACCCGGACACAACCGCGCTAGGGATCGTACAGCCCGATTCCCGGAGCACCTCGAGGAAGGCGATGCCGAGCCCGTCGGGGAGGCGGTGGTCGGCGATGATGAGGTCGAGTTCCTCTTTGTGTTTCGCGTAGATGTCGCGGGCTTCCCATACGGAAAAAACGGAAAAGACCTCGTGCCCAAGATCTTCCAGCTGTATGGAGCCAATTGCGTTGAGTTCTTCTTGGTCTTCGATAAACAGGATTTTCATGGAAAGTGCTCCGGATCGTGATGGCGGCTATGCTTTCGGCGCGGACCCTTTGTCCGGAACCCGGCACCGAAAGCGGAAGATTGATTCTCTGAAACAAATAGGTAGAAAACCTCATTGATACTGTCAATGTTTTACCTCGTAAAAAACCGGTCAAATCCCTTGTCCAATTCAAAGGACGGGGTAACCCCGTAGACACGACGGGCTTGCGGGAACTCGGTGAAGCGCCTTTTCTCGGCGGGATGAGTGCCGAAACGGGAGAAAACACGCGCGAACTCAATCCGGCGGATTTGCGCGGCATCCTCAAATACGTGCCGCAGTGGCGCAACCACACGTTTGTCATCGCCGTGGACGGTGCCGCAGTGGACGGCGAGGCCTTCGGCAACCTCATGCTGGAGATCGCGGTCCTGCACAACCTCGGCATCCGTCTTGTCCTCTGCCACGGGATCGGGCTCCAACTGGAGCGCCTCGGCGCCGGGCGCGGAGTCGCCGTGAGCGACGCGCGCGGCTACGGGCCGACGGACGGCCCCACACTCGAACTCGCCGTCGCCGCCGCCGGGGAGGTGACGCACCGCATCATGCGGGGTCTTACACAGCACGGCCTGCGGTGCTCCACAACCAACGCCGTGCGCGGCACTGAGCGGGGCATCATCAAGGGGGTGGACCAGCAGTTCGCGGGCAAGGTGGAGCGCGTCGACACCACCGTGCTCACCACACTCATGGAGCGCGAGATCATCCCCGTCATCAGCCCGCTCATTTACACCCGGCACGGCACGGCCCTGCGCATTAACTCCGACCTCCTCGCCTCCGACCTCGCCATCGCCCTGCGCGCCTCCAAAGTTGTCTTTCTTCTCCCCTGCCCCGGCCTCACCGTGAAAGGGGAATTCCGGCTCAACATGGCCGTGCAGGAAGTGCGCGCCCTCCTTGACAACTCGCCCGGCGACATCGATGCGGAGGTGCGCAGCAAGGCGGTCCACGCCGTGCGTACCATCGAAGGCGGCACGCCGCGCGCGCACATCATCGACTGCCGCATCCACGACGGGCTCCTCCTCGAGATCTTCTCGAAGGTCGGCATCGGATCCATGATCCACTCGAATCCCTACGCGCGGATCCGGCAGGCGCGGCGGGCCGACACCGGGCCGATCTTCAACCTCACCAAGGCGGCAGTTCGCAACGAGGAGTTGCGCCCGCGCACGCGCGAGGCCATTGAGGCGGAAATCGGCGATTACTTCGTCTACGAAATCGACGAAAGCGTCATTGCCTGCTTCCGCCTCACCGCGCTGAAGGCGGCGGGCGCGTGCGAGCTGGGCTCGGTCTTCGTCCACCCCGCCTACCAAGCCCGCAAGATCGGGCAGACCCTCGTCGAATTCGCACTCGACAAAGCCGACAAAGCCGGTTTCAAAGCGGTCTTCGCCCTCACCACGCAAGCCATCCCCTTCTTCAAGAATGTCTGCGGTTTCCGCGACGCCGCCGCCGAAGAAACGCCGAAGCACCTGCGCGCCACCGCCGCCAACGCCGGACGCAACTCACGCGTCCTCGTCCACGACCTCGGAGAGTGAAACCGCACCCGCACCCCGTCCGCGTCATCGACACCCCCGACGGACACCGCGTCGGCGTCACCGAATACGGTGCCCCCGGCGGCGTGCCGACCCTCTTCTTCCACGGATGGCCTGGCTCGCGCCTCCAGGGGGCCTACGCCCATGAGGCGGCAAAGAGAGCCGGCGTGCGGATCCTCGCCCTCGACCGCCCGGGATACGGCACGACCCCGCCACGCCCCGGCGGCACGCTCACGGCATGGGCCGAAACCGTCGACTTCGCGGCCGACGCGCTCGGCCTCGGCAAATTCCATGTCCTCGGCCTTTCCGGAGGCGGACCCTCCGCCTACGCCTGCGCCCACTGCATGCCGGAACGCGTCCCGGGTGTCTTCCTCCTCTGCCCCGCTCCGCCCTTCGCCGAAGTCGGCGGTTCCCGCCGCCTCATGCCCGCCTTCCGCGCGCTGCTCGCCGTGCGCCGCAAGTCCGACCGCATCGCCCGGTTCGTCATTCGCGTCGGCGCCGCTTTTATCCTCCGCTTTCCCGCCGCATGGCAACCCCGCCTCTGCCTCCCGCTGCTCCCCCGCGCGGACCGCCGCCTCCTCGTGCGCAAGCCCGTCGCCCGCCAGCTCATCGAATCCGTGCGCGAGGGCATCCGCGCGCATCCCGCCGTCATCCTCGAAGACGCCGATACCTTTCTCGCCCCGTGGGGCTTTACCGTATGCGGCATCCACCAGCCCGTCCACATCTGGCACGGCACCGCCGACCGCACCGTTCCCCACGCCTACTCCGAAGCCGTCGCACGCCTCCTGCCCAACGCCACACTACACTCCCTCCCCGGAGAAGGCCACTACTCCCTCCCGTGGAACCACAGCGCGGCCGTCTGCCGACAGATCGCCGGGAATTCCTTCAGCGCGTAACGCAACCCCCATCCCTAGCACCCGCCTGGCACTTCCGACCTCATCTACCTGACGCACCAGACCCCGCTGCGGACCCGCGTCACAAAACGAGGTTCTGTCACCGGCTTCCCTAATTTGTTGAATCAGGCCGAATGATTTCGCATGGGAAACGCCGGTAGGCATTGTTCTTCGCGAGTTGAAAATAGATATTGGTCGATCTCCGCGGGGAGGATCTACCGATGAAAGTACCATACATATATCTAAGCGCAGCCATTATCGGCTGCACGCAGGCAGATGCGGCTCCGCCCGCAAATGCTTTCTTTGCAGACAGGGAATATGTGGAATTGGCCCACGGCATCATAATGACCGACGGCGTCGTGAACCATGCGACAACAGAGCCCTTTGAACCGGGCAGCGGATACCGGAGCCTGTGGTGGGAGACAGTCGCTCCGGAGGATGGGATACTGAGAATTCAGACGACGAGTGCCTTCCTTCACTATATCGAAGTTTACGAAGGGGTGCGGTTGGATTCATTAAGATGCATTTGGACAAAGAGCGGCACAGCATACGCAAAGGATCACGAGGTCCGAATCCGGGCGGCATCAGGGACCCGGATGGTTCTCCGCACATCAACCTACTATGCCGATCAAGCGGGAGCAATCTCAATGGGACTTATTTTTGATAGTTCGTCTTCAATAGGTTTTGTTTCCTTGACGGGTCGGACTTCTCACGAAAACGACAGCCTTGCAGACCACCGGATACTGAACGGATTTGAAGCCTCCGGATCCGGCTTTGTCTCCTCGGCGACAAGCGAACCCTTCGAGTCCGGCGACGGAAGCAAGAGTCTCTGGTGGGGCTGGAGGGCCCCGGCCACCGGCTTGCTGAACGTGACCACGGACGGCAGCGATGAACTCTTGAAATATCTCTCTGTATGGACCGGGGACCAAATCGCCTACCTGCGTCCACTACTGTTGCTTTCCTACGAACGCTACCCCAACCTCTCACTGCCGGTAATTGCCGGGCAGGAGTATAAGTTCCGTATTTCCGCCTATAGCTCTGCGGCGACAGGAACCGTAGTCTTGAATCTAAAACTGGACACATCGAAAGAACCGGTATCAACTTCCCGATTCCGTTCACTTCCTGAGACAAACAACGGAACCTTCGCCAACCGCACGGTGCTCACCGGAACAAATCTTTCCTCGCTGGTCTACACGCGACCGGTTGATCAAAGTAACGAGGCCTTTGAGAAAGGCCGCGGCGGGCGCTCATCCTGGTGGGAATGGATAGTCCCGAAAACAGGAACGTATTCCGTGACTACGGAGGGGAGCGATACCAACAGCAAATACCTCGCGGTGTTCTACGGCGACAGCTTCCGGGATCTTGAGTTCCTGGTGCCCGAATCCTCATTTACCGGCTGGCCCTCCCGGACCTTCACCGCCGAGGCTGGCACGCGACTCTTCATTCGCTCTGCCTATTCTTCAAGCAGTAACTCCGGCCACATACTCCTCACGATCAGGGGCGAGGACGACGGCGGGTTTCCGACGATCACGAACTGGATGCACGCCAACTCCCAAGTCGACAAGGATTTCTACTTCAGGATCGACGCCCGCAACCAGCCTGAATCGTATGCGGCCTTCGGTTTGCCGGAGGGCCTTTCCCTGAACACCGCAACCGGCGAAATCACGGGCCAGCCGCAATACGCGGGGACCTTCCCGGTGTCGCTGGTCGCCCGCCAGGGAGCGATGGAAAGCACCGCCGTCCTGCGCCTCACTGTGGCCCCGCAAGCCGGTGCCATGATCGACGCAATTACCCCGGTCTTTTCCGGATATGTGTATACTCCGGACATGGGATGGGTCTACACGAATTGGAGAACCTACCCCTTTCTCTACGATTTCGAACGCGAGACATGGCTCTATTTCTACGACGGAACGACCAACCCGCGACATTTCTGGAACCTGCTCACCGAGTTGATCGAAGAGAAGCCATAACCACATCGGTCGCTGAGATCTCGTCTGCCTGTTACAGAGCCCGGGAGTTTCTCCCGGGGTTTCCTCTGTTCCAGGAGGTCCCTCCGCACGGCACCGCAGTCACTCAACCGTCACATCCCGTCGGTACTACATCGTTGCCTCGTGCGTCGGGATGTCCATTCTGGCCATCATAATGGTGAAGAGCACAAAAAAACGGGCTCCCCGGAAGGCCGCTTATTTCAACCGCGAGTTGAGCTGGCTGGCGTTCAACCGCAGGGTACTGGAGCAGGCGGAGGACCAACGGTTTCCGCTACTTGAGCGCCTGCGGTTTCTCTCTTTCGTGAGCTCCAACCTCGACGAATTTTTCGAAATCCGCGTCGCCGGGCTGATCCAGCAGGTGGAGGCCACTCACACCAAACCGGGAATGGACGGCATCGGCCCGAAAGAACAACTAAGGCGCATCCACTCCGTCACCACTTCGCTCGTCCAGGACAAATACCGCTGCTGGCACGGGCAGATTGTCCCGGCGCTCGCAAAAGAAGGCATCGTCTTCAAAACCCGGTCCGAGTTGACGCGCCGGGAACTGGACTGGCTGCGCCGGCACTTCGAGGAGCAAATCCAACCGGTACTCACACCACTCGCCGTCGATCCGGCGCACCCCTATCCCCAGTTCGGCAACAAGGCGCTCTACATTCTGCTCTGGCTTGACGATCCGGACACCCCGACGGTGGACCGGATGCTCGCGTTCATCCCCGTGCCGCGGATACTCTCGCGCGTCGTGCGCATCCCGGGCAACCGGCGCGTGGCGGACAGCTACATCTTCCTCAGCGACGTCCTGAAAATCTTCGCGCCGAAGTTATTTCCCGGATACAAGATTCACTCCGTGCACGCCTTCCGTGTGACGCGTAACAGCGACCTTTACATCGACGAAGAGGAAGTCGAAAACCTCCTCCAGACGATCGAGGAGGAACTCTACAACATGCGCAAAGGCGCGGCCGTCCGCCTCGAGATCGAGGACGGGATCCCGGAAGAATTACTCGACGAATTGCTACGGGCGATCCACATGGCAAAGCAGCACGTCTTCCGTATCAACGGGCCGATCAATCTCATGCGTCTGACGAGCGTCTACGACATGATCGACCGCCCGGACCTAAAGTTTCCGCCATTCCATCCGTATTATCCGGAGGAACTGCGCGCGACGCGATATATTTACGACGCGGTGCGCGAGAGCGATTTTCTGCTCCACCATCCGTACGACGCCTACGACCCCGTCGTCGACTTCGTGCGGCACGCGGCGGTGGACCCGGAGGTATTGGCCATAAAGATTACGCTGTACCGAACAAGCTCTGACTCACCGATCGTGCAGGCCCTTGTCGACGCCGCCCGCAGCAACAAGCAGGTGACCGTTCTCATCGAACTGAAAGCCCGCTTTGACGAAGCCGCAAACATCAACTGGGCGAAACAGCTCGAGGAGAACGGCGTCCATGTCGTCTATGGTTTTGTGGGACTGAAAACGCACTGCAAATGCTGCCTTGTCGTCCGCCGCGAGGACGGCGTGCTCCGGCGCTACGCGCATCTGGGAACGGGCAACTACCACACGAAGACAGCGCGTCAATACACAGACCTTAGCCTCCTCACCTGCCGCGAGGACATTACACAAGACGTCTCGGAGGTTTTCAATACCCTTACCGGATTCGCCAAGTCGCCCCGCTTTCAGAAGCTGCTCGTTGCTCCCTACACCCTGCACAACCGGATGAATGAGATGATCTCGCGAGAGGCGCGCAACGCGCGCAAAGGCAAACGGGCGCGCATCCTCGTCAAATGCAACAGCCTGATCGACAAGGAGACGATCGACAACCTTTACGCGGCCTCGCGCGCCGGCGTGCAGATCGACCTCTTCATCCGTGGAATCTGCGGCCTCGTTCCAGGCGTCAAGGGGATGAGTGAAAACATCCGCGTGCGAAGCATCCTCGGTCGGTATCTGGAGCACTCCCGCATATACTACTTTGAAAACAGCGGCGGGGAACACCCGCTTGTCTGGGTGGGCAGCGCCGATTGGATGGCGCGCAACTTCTACCGCCGTATCGAAGTGATCTTCCCCATCGAAAACGAAGCGTTGCGCGAACGCGTCATCCACGACATCCTCGCTCCCTACCAACGCGACACAGCGGCGGCAAAGCAACTGCGCCCCAACGGAAGCTACCGCCCGTTGACCACTGGACGTGATGACGAGCCGTTTTCGGTGCAGAAATTTTTCCTCGCCACCGCAACGGAGAAAATCCACCGCATCATCGAGGAAAAGCAGGAAGCCGCGGAGATGAGCGCCGAGGCGGGCGGCTGATCAAACGGCACCGGTGCAGCGCGCCGCGCCTCTCACGGCTTTTCAAAAAACCAGTCGAACAGACCTTGGTTCACCTGCAGTTCGGTGACTTCCTGTGTCTGCACCAGCTCACCGCCACGGTACGTTTGCACACGGTGGGGAAAGACAAAACCGTCGACAGCAGCGTGACCCGACATGACGGATTCCTCCTCGATCCACTCGCCGTCCAACTCGATGTTGGAGATACGGCCCAGCTCGTAATAGGTCTCCGCGTCGAGAAAGAAGCGGGTGATGCCTCCGTTCACGTGTTCGCCGACAATTTCGTAGGCGTCCTTGCCATGGTATTCGACCTTTCCCGCAAACTGGAGGCTCAGCCCCTTTTCCTCCGGTTCGTATAGGTCGCTCGTGGCCCATGCGTTGCGCATCAGCTCGGGCAGGTCCTCCGGATCGCGCGGCGTCGCCTCGACAAGTTCGCCGCTGAACTTCCTCGCTTCCCATGCGGTCTCGCCGTTAAAGGCCTGAATCACACGCACCCCGCGCCGGTTGATCGAAAAACGCACTTGGTTGGGGGCTTTCTTGACGAGGGAAAAATCGAGCCGACTGTCGTCGGGCAGGATGTACACGCCGCCGACATGGTAGCTCCCGAGACGGTCGAGCCCGAGTTCGCTAGACACCGCGTCGTAGTAGCGGGCGAGGACCTCGTTGAGCGCCCGCTCTTCGTCCATGTCCTCAATAGCGGTCTCGTCTCCGTAGACGACGGGCGGAGCCTGGTCCGCGAGCGTGCGCGCCTGCCAACGCAGCAGGCTGACGAAAACGGCCGCGACAAGGAGCACGCCGAGGAGCGCCCCGCCCACACCAAAGATGATGCGGCGGCGCCGACGACCGCGGCGGGAGGAACGGACTTTAGGTTTCATCGTTTCAATGGCGGGGAATGTCAGGGGAATGGCTGCCGCTCCCGCAGCGGCCGCAAAGGCACGCCCGCCGCCGAACAGGAGCGGCGACAAAATTCCACGAAAACGCCCCCGCCCCGCAAGCGTAATCAGGCGGAGATTGTCGCCCGCCGCTCCGTGGCCGTCACCGGATCCTGCCCGCGCAATTGGTTGCGCGCGTCGACATGCACCAGTTTGGGCTCGTGCCGGGCGACCTCGGCCTCCTCGTAATCCGCGTACGAAGCGATGATGACGAGGTCGCCGGGCTGCACCAGCCGCGCCGCCGCGCCGTTGAGGCAGATCTCGCCCGGCCCGCCCTCGATGACATAGGTGGCGAACCGCTCGCCGTTATTGAGGTTGTAGATCTCCACCCGTTCAAAGGGCACCATGTCCGCCGCCCGATAGAGGACGGGATCGATGGAAACCGAGCCCTCGTATTGCAGGTTCGCGTCCGTCACCGTCGCGCGGTGGATCTTTGATTTCAGCAGCGTTCGTCTCATATTTTGCCTCCTTTCGCCGCGCCCGCGCGCGAAGAACCGGTGTTCAAATCGATGGCGCGGAGCAGCCCGCGCAAAACAAGGTCGGGGACAATCGTGTCGAAGATCCCAAATTCTTTGAAAAGCGGCGCAAAACCACCCGTGCCCACAACCATGGGAGGCGTGCCGCCGAAGGCTTCTTCCGACAACCGCGCGATCAGTTCACGCAGCGTGCCGAGGTGCCCGAAGAACAGTCCGCTCTGGATGTTCTCGATGGTCGTGCGCCCGAGGGCGTGTGGCGGTCGCTGGATATCGACGAGCGGGAGCTTCGCCGTGCCGCGGCCGAGAGCGCGCATGGAGAGTCCGAGCCCCGCCACGATGGCCCCGCCGAGGTATTCGCGTGCGGCCGTCACGACACACAGCGTCGTGGCCGTGCCCGTGTCGATGATGATGAGGTCGCGGTCGGGAAATCGGTCGACGGCGGCGATGGCGTTGGCGATGCGGTCGGCCCCGACCTCCGTGGGCTCCTTCACACGGAGCTTCAGTCCCGTGCGCACACCGGCTTGGAGCACCAGCGGCTCGACGCCGAGATGCACGCGCACCGCACCGGCCACAGGCCCGAGCGCGTCCGGCACGACGGAGGCGATCGCCACCGCCTTGATCTCCGCCGGGTCCACGCCCTTCAGCCGGAGCAATTGCACAAGAAAGACCCCGAACTCGTCCACCGTGGGCCGGGCATGGTTCGACTTGCGGAACTCGGCGATGAGTTCCTCTCCGCGGAAGACACCGCCGTAGATGTCGGTGTTGCCGATATCAAAGCACAGGCGCAGGCTCATGAGGCGGATCCGGTCAAAATCGGGGTGGCGTCCGCTCCGGGTGCGGGTGTCGCCGCAAGCGGAATGTTGTCGATGAGACGCACGCCCTCCAGCTCGACGGCGGCGAGGCGGCGGGACCCGGCGTCCTCCACATACTGCACGGAGAAACCGGCCTCAGTGAGGCGCTCCCGCGCCGCCGCCGCCGTCGGTGACTCGACGAGCGCGCGGTGGAATTCGGGCGCGCGGGAGCGGGCCGCGGGGGAGAGGCGCCGGTTGCGGCTGCTCATGGCGAGGCCGTCCGCCTCGCGTACCGTCGGGCAGGCAACCACCTCAATCGGCATAAAGAAGGCCGCTGCCATGCCGCGCACCAGCTCCAGTTGCTGCCAGTCTTTCTCGCCGAAGTAGGCGCGGCCGGGCACGACGATCTGAAAGAGTTTCAAGACCACGGTGAGAACACCGTCAAAATGCCCCGGACGGTGCGCTCCCTCGAGGGTCAGGGAATGCCCGTTCTCCGTAACACGGTAGCGGTAGCCGTCCGGGTAAAGCGCTTCAAAGGTCGGCGCGAAGACCGCGTCCATTCCCGCCTCCCGCGCCATCGCAAGGTCTGTCTCCCATGTCTTCGGATAGCTCCGGCAGTCCTCCGGGTCGTTGAATTGGGTGGGATTCACGAACACGCTCGCAACCGTCGCCGCGCACTCGGCGCGCGCCCGCTCCATGAGGCTGCGGTGCCCGGCGTGGAGCGCGCCCATCGTCGGCACAAAGCCCAGCGGGCCCGCCGCACCTCCGCGCCACGCCCGGAACGCCTCCACTGTGGACAGGATCTTCACGCGAAACTCTCCCGCTTGTTCGGGAAGTCACCCGAGCGAACCGCCTCCGCATAGGCATCGACAGCGCCGGTGACCGCTCCCGCTCCGTCGAGGAACGTGCGCAGAAAGCGCGGCTTGAAGCCCGGATTCATGCCCAGCATGTCGTGCAAGACGAGGATCTGACCGTCGCAAGCCGGCCCCGAGCCGATCCCGATAGTCGGGATGCGCAGCGCACGGGAAATGCGCTCCGCCAGAGGCGCGGGCACGCACTCGAGTACAAGCGCAAAGCAGCCCGCCGCTTCCAACGCCTTCGAATCCTCGAAGATACCGTCAGCGGCGGCATCGTCGCGGCCCTGCACCCGGTAGCCGCCGAGCTGGTTGACCGACTGCGGAGCCAGTCCGAGATGCCCCATCACCGGAAAACCGCCCTCCACGATGTGCGCGACGGTGTCGAGGTGGCCGCGGGCACCTTCGATCTTCACCGCGGTGGCCCCGGCTTTGGCGAGAGCATCGACCGCCTTCATGGCCCGCACCGGGCCAAGCCGGTGCAGAGGAAACGGCATGTCGGCGACGACAAACGCCTCCGGATCACCCCGTCGCACGGCCGAAGTGTGCAACCGCATCATCTCCAAGTCGGCGTGGACCGTAGACGGATGCCCATGCATCACCATGGAGACGCTGTCGCCCACAAGCAGAGCATCCACCGAACTGCGGGCTAGCAGACGCGCGCTCCACGCGTCGTAGCAAGTGACCATCGAGAGCCGCACGCCCTCGTCTTTCATCCGCTGAAAATCATTCAGCGAGCGCACCCCACCACGGGGCCGCGCCGTTGTTTTCGCTGTGCCGCCCGCTGAATACGGGGTCGGATCAGCGTTCTCCGGTACCTGTCGCATCGATCAAGTCCTCCGCCAAAAACGAACTAGTTTTCACACAAGGTGGTCGCGAACCGTTCACGCCACTCCCACACAGACGCACAATTCCGCTCCGTGTTCAAACGCAAACTACAGTCGCCCCGCGACGCAGCACGGCAAGCGCGGGCGGGAACTCCCTCAAACGCTGGCCAACGTGGCGGAGGTGTGATGCAATGACTCCCATGAACGACCGCATCCCATGGTTTCTCACCTCGGTACTCCTACTCCTCCCTGCCGATTTTTTTGCTGCGCCAGCATCCGCAAGCTCCGGCATCCCCGTCGCCGCCCTTGCCGACGGAACGCATGAATACGCGGACGAGGGGCTGCGTTTCGCGGACTACAGCCACACCCTGCATGCCGTCTTCGCGGCAGGCGGTCTCTCCCGGTCCAGCGAAATGGGGCATGAGAACTACCGCCCGGAGCTGGGCGGCGACATCATGCGCGAACGCGGCGAACGCTGGCTGCGTCTCCTCCGAAAAATTGACCGGAAGTTCCATGAGCAGGGGCGTCTCTATCCGTTCGCGACGACCGACGGTCATTCGGACGACAAGACGCCGCCGCGCCTGAGCGACTATCCCCACGGAGTCTACGCCTACCACATGCACCACCGCGCCGGACGGTGGGAGGCCCACGGACTCGAGACTGCCATCACCTACGCCGGACTGCCTTATCTTGTGGAGCCCGGTATTCGGCTGCTCGAAGAGCACTTTGCCGACGGTCGCTTTTATGCGGACAAAACGCAGACCCGCTTCGACAACGGTTCAATGGCACACGGACTTGCAGGCCTCGCCGGGCACGCCTACGCGTGGGCGCGATGGAAAAAACCGGAAGGTGCCGAAGACATGGGGGCCGTCCCCCTGCCCCGCCTCAAAGCGTGGCTCCGCTACGGCCCCGATGAACTCGCTGCGCTCCTGCGGGAGTCCGCCTCAGTCCTCGGCAACGCATGGGACAGCCGGCGCAAGGCGTATGTGTTCGGCGATGACCCGGTGTGGTCGCTCGAAGAAATCGGATCGCTCCTCCGCGGCGCCAAAGTGATCTACGAAACACTCTACATCTTCGGAGATGACGAAGCCCGCACGGCAGGGGAAACCGTCTTTAACCAAACCGCCGCCATGCTCCGGGAGGTACTCAAACTCTCCCGTGACTGGGGCCTGCCGGAGAGAGTCGCTTTCACGGAAAACGGGGCCGAAGCCGCCTCGGACCGCGTCGACACCGCCGCCCTTTGGAATCTTGTCAACCACGCGGGCAGCGGGTTCGCCCTCTTCAGCGAGGGCGACGGCATGTCACCGTGGTTCAGCGCGTCCGGGCTCGGCACAGAAGTCGCCGCCGCTATCGACCGGTGGCTGCTCGGCGCGCCGGAGCACCACCTGAAAGATGGTTGGATCGTCGCCGCCGTGTCCTACGGGTCCGGAGAGGTCATCGACGACCGCTTCGCCACGGTGACCGCCGGACAGTTCACCGTCGCCGCCGCGAACAACTACGGCCGCGGGGAGAGCTTTGTGCGGGCCGCAGACTGGGATGCAGCGGGTGCCGATCTCGTCGAAAGGACGCGGGATCTCTACGATACCATCCTCCGTCACGCCGAACGCCTCGAAAGCCGGATCAGCGATTAACGGTCGCCGCCAGTTTTCCTTCTTGTGCAAAAAGCGCGTCGGCGCTGAGATGCCAGACATGTTTTTAGTTCTCTGAGAAGAACTAAGTCAGTCAAGGTCGGCAAAGGTTTCTTCGGGTCGCGCTAGTAGAGCTGATGCCGGATTTCCGTCCACAGCGCCTGAAAGGCCCGGGCGGCGGCGGAGCGCCGGTCATAGACAAAAAGGGGCGCACGCTCCGGTCCCATCCGCTCGACGGCGGCGGACATCGGAATGACCGATGAGAAAAACCGCGGATCGCTGTCGAGGGTCTCGTGGATCGTGGCCGAATGGAGTTTCTTCCGTCTCTCGGCCATCGAGAAAAAAGCACGCAAGCCGTCGCGCGGCAGCTTCTCCTTGCGGAGAAAGCGGTCGAGTTGCTCCCATGTGCGGAGGGAAAGCGTCGTCGGGATGACCGGGCAGAGCAGTAGATCCGCCGCCGCGATAATGTTTTCGGAAAGCAGCGTGATGTTGGGCGGAGCGTCGATGACCACGAGATCGTAGGCATCGGCAAGTGTCCGGAGCGACTCGCCGAGGCGCTTTCGCGACCGTTTGCGGGCGTCGAGCTTGAGATCGAGATTGCGGAACCCCAGCTTGGCGGGCAGCAGGTCGAGGGCGGGGAAGTCCGACTCGCGGATCTGCCGGTCGAGCGCTTTGCCGCCCCGGATGAGCCGCTTGGCCCCGTGGCGCTTGCCCGCGCGCACGCGCAGGTAAAAGGTGGCAGCGGCCTGCGGATCGAGGTCGCAGAGGAGCGTGCGCCTGCCCTCCGCCGCCGCGAGGTAGGCGAGGTTCACGGCGGCGGCGGTCTTCCCCACCCCACCCTTGATGTTGTATAGGGCGATGACCTTCATTTGAAATCGTCCTTTCCGCCGAAAAGCGCCTTCGCCCGCGCGCGCACGGAGGGCGCGTCGAGGCGGGAGAATGCCCGTCCGAACTTGGCACGCTCGGCGGCGCGCGCCCGGCCCAGCTCGGAGAGCAGACCGCCGAGCGAAGCCGCCAGCTCCGTCGATGTGCCCGCCTTCGCCTCGGCCGCCTCAAGGCGGCGGCGGACCCAGGTCTCCTGGTTGCAGAGGTCGTTGAAGCGGCCGAGGATATTCTGAAGTCTGCGGAACCGCTTCACGAACGAGGCCGTTTCCCCGGCAGGCAAAAGACTGCCGAAAAACTCAAGCAGGTAGCGCAGTTTCTTTACCTGGAGCCGCAGCTTGTGCAGGGCGGCGTCAGGCGTCTTCGCACCGATACCCCGCCCGTCCTTCAGTATGCGGCGGAAGCGTTTGCGCAGGAGTCGCTTGCCGAGCGCCTCGGCGGGCTCATTGGCGCGCGGTGCCGCGGCTTCCGCAGACGGTTCCAGAAACGCCCGCCAGTCGCGAAGAATCTCCATCGTCACGGGACGTTTGAGGAATTCGAGGCACCGGCGCAGGGCACGCTCCCTTTCCCGCTCCAATTGGCGGAACAGACCGTCAAGACCTGCGTGCAGCTCCAGCGGAAGCATCGCCTCGAAGGCCCCGCGCTCAAGCAGGTGGACATCGAGATCGCGCAGACGGTTCGTCGCGCGCTGAATTTCCGCGAGGTCCTTCCCGAAGCGCTTCTCAACGCGCGCCGGAAATACGCCCTTCACGAGCGACAAGGCGGAGCGGCTGCGCCGCAGCGCAACCCGGAAGTCATGCAGAAACTCCGTGTCGAGATCGTCGTAAATTCCCGGAAGATTGCGCTCCGCAGTATCGAGGGAAAAGAGGTGAATCCGCCTGCAGGCGTCTGCCGCCGTAATCCCCTGCGGCAAGTCCACCCGCGCCTTCGATGAATAGTCTCCCGGTTCCCGGCCCGCAGCGGCAAACGCAAGGCGCGCGGGATGGTCACTGCCTGCAACCGCACGGCACCCCATTTCCGCAAGGCAGGCGGCGGCCCCGCGTGCCTCCCCGGTATAACCCTTCAGCGGAATGAGCCGGAAACCTGCGGCGGACGACGGCTCGGCTCTTTCGCGCGGTTCTTTCGCCGATGCCTTCTCCCAGACAAGGCGGCAAACGGTCTTCCCGTCGTCGTTGCACAATGCGAGAAACTCGCGCGTCTCACGGAATCGGCCCATGGGCAGGACGGCACGGATTCCGCAGATCTTCCGCAAGTGATCGCGCAACGCGCCGGGCGGAAAATCGCTCCAGAACCACCTGCGCGGCGCCGCCTTGCCCGGCTTTGCTTCCGCGACAATGGCACGGTCGTCGGTCCGCGACAAAACCCACCGCGCCGGACGGGCAGATCGCGTCAACACCAATCCACTCTCCCACAACCGCCAGTCGAAGGTCTCGAAACACTGGGCCACCATGGACCGGCGGCCTTCCGGAACCACCTTGAAACGGTGGCGCACATCCGCGAGCACACGCCGGGCAAACCCCTCGTCCGTCACCCACCAGACCGCCGGTGAACTCACTGCCCGCCCCCTTCCATGCGTTCCGGCTCCGCGCCCCCGCTCCATTCGGCGTAGGGATGACGGGCGAGGTAAGCGTTGAAATACCGCGGGTCGCCGCTGACCTCGCGCTTCGCCCACGGAGGAACGTCGACTTCCTCGTCCTCACTCTCCAGTTCGACTTCGGCAAGAACGAGACCTTCGTTCGCCCCCCCGAAAACATCCACCTCCCAGAGGCGCCCGTCGTGGCGGTAGTAGCGCCGCGTCTTCGTCACCCGGCCGGGCAGCGAACAGGAACGCAGCAGCTCCCGTGCGTCTTCGAGCGGAATGGCGTACTCGAACTCGGCACGCGCGGTGCCCGCCCCGGTTCCCTTGAGGGTCAGAAGGGCCCGCTCGCCCGCGATCCGCACCCGTGCCGCGATCCGCCCGTGGTCCAGATAGCCCTGCTCCATTGGCACCGCTTTCTCCGGCTCGGGCAGCATCGCCGCCTCGACGAGGAACTTCCGTTCGATCTCAACGCCCATCGCTCCGACTTTCCGCAAACGGGAAATATAAACCCCTTGCTGTTACAAATCTGCAAAATTTCATCGGACTCGATATAGGCAGTACCCGTGGAACAACCAAGACTTCAATTGTTACGATTTGACAACAAAGCAAGAGCGGCCGCCCCTTTTGAGGGCGACCGCTTGATAAACAGAAATCCGGCTTGGGCGCGGCGTCAGGATTTGACGGAAGTCTCTTCCTTGGTCTCGCCCCCCTGCGGTTCGCCGCCGTCCGCGACAATCTGCTCGGCGTCGTCCCCGGCAAAATAGTACTGCGAGTACGACTTGTCGTAGTAGTGCGAGTAGTAGTAGCCGGCAAAGCGGGTGTTGATGTTGTTCAGAACCGCCCCGAAGATCGGGATGTTGGACTCGCGCAGGCGGCGGATATTGAGGTTCGCCGTCTTCCGCTTGACCATGTTGAAGCGCACCACATACAGCACGCCATCGGCGAGCGGAAGCACGTTGAGCGCGTCGCTCACCGGAGCGAGCGGCGGCGAGTCGATGATCACTTTGTCATAGCGGAGGCGAAGCTCGTGAATTAGATTGGCAAAGCGCTCGCTGCTGAGCATCTGCGTCGGGCTTTTGCTGCGTCCGCCGGACGGAAGAATGTCCAAATTCGGGAGGTAATCCTTGATGATCACTTCCTCCAGCGTCTTGTCGCCGGTGAGGACATGGAGCGAACCCTGTTTCGCGTCCAGATCGAGGGACTTGGCGATGTTGGGCATGCGCAAGTCGGAATCAACGATGATCGTGCGCTCGCCATGGTTGGCGAATGTAATGGCCAAGTTAGTTGAAACAAAGGACTTACCCTCACTCGGAACCGTGCTGGTGGTGAGGATGACCTTGGCGTTCCGGCTCTCCTCATTGAGCTTGAGCGTGGAGACGATGGCGCGGAACGATTCGACAGTGTGCTTGTCCTGATTGTCGGCGACGATCCGCGCCTTCTCTGTCACATCCACCCGGCTGATCCGCGGCACGATCCCGATAAGCGGGAGGCCGATGGTTGATTCGATGTCGAAAGCCGTCTTGATCTTGTCGTCGAGAATCGCAAGGGCGAAGACAAGCCCGAGGCCCAGCCCGAAACCGGCAACCAAACCGATGGCGAGATTGAGGGAAATATTCGGGCGGTAGGGACGCGCCGGGACGAGCGCCTCGTCCACGATCCGGGCAGTCTGCCCTTCGAGGGAGCCCTTCACCGTCGCCTGCTGGAGGCGGGAGTAGTAGTGGTCGTAAAGCTGCTTGCTGATGCCGAGATCGCGGAGAAGCGCATTGTACTCCGGGCGCAGGCGGTCAAGCTCAATAACTTCGCGCTCCTTCTCGGCGAGGCGCTCGCGGGAGTTTTCGAAGTTGGTGCGGGAGCGCTCATAGTCATTGCGGAAGCTGCGCGCGGCCTCACTGACGGCGGCGGTGAGTTCGTCCTGCGTGCGCTCCAGCGCTTCGCGGGCCGCGATCATGCGGGGATGCTTGTCGCGGAAACGCTTGCTCAGCGTCGCGACATCGATGCGAAGTGTGCGCATGCGTGTGAGCAACTCGGGGACCTGTGCGGTGCCGGCAATCGTCTTCAACTCATAGAGCGGGCGGCCTTCGTCCATCGCGCGCTCGATCTGCAGCCATGCGGTGCGCGCCATGTCGTAGTTGCGACGGTCTTCCTGGAGCCGCGTGTTCAGGGCGATGAGTTGCTGGTTGTCGATGTCCTGGTGCGCGTCGAAGGAGGTCGTGCCGTATTTGTCTTTGAAGTCGGCGAGGCGACGCTCCATGTCCTTGATCTTCACCAGTTCCTGGTCGGCCTGCTGGCGCAATTGGTCGACCGCGCGGCGGGAACCGTCGATCTGCTCGCGCAGAGAGTGCTCTAGGTAAGCCTCGGCGAAATAGTTGGCAACGGCCGCCGCCACTTCCGGATTTGGGTGCGAGTAACCGATATTCACCATGAGGGACAGGCGCCGGGGCGAGATCGTCCGGTTGGAGAAGAGGATTTCCTCCGGGCTGCGCATGCCGCGCAGAGAAACATCCAGACCTTCTTCGTAGGGAGCCATGAAACGGCGGAGTTCGTTGCCTTGCAGCCGCTTCCGCACCTCGCGCACCATGCTGAAACTCTCCAGCACCTGCACCTGCGTGTTGAAGTCCTCCACGTTGTGGATCTTCTGATTGACGATGTCCTCAAACTGGACGGTGCGGTCTTTGTCGCGCAACAGTTCGACCGACGCCACCGCACGGTACTGCTCCGGCGCGTTGAAGGTGTATAGCGCGACGCCGAGGAAGACGACGAAGACCGTGACGACGAGCCACCAAATCCGTTCGCGGAGGATGACGAGGTAGTCTTTGAGTCCGCGCGAGGGCTGAACCGCGGCCTCGGCGTAACTGCCGTAGCCTTCGCCGTAGTAGTAGCCGCCGTAATAGCCGCCGCCGTAGCTTCCGTCGTTTCCGGGAGGAGGGGTCTTGTTCATTGCTAAATATGCGTTGTGTCAGATTATCAGAGTTGTCGGGCGAAACCGCCGCGGCTCACCACATGCGCCGCGGCACGAAGATCAAATCGTTTTCCTGCAGCGGCATGTCCGTCGCGGAGATATCGTCGGCATTGACCGTGATCACCTCTTCCTGCCCGTCCGTGCCGATGCGCGTGATGCGGACGCGGCGCTTGTCGGCCAGATCATTACTGCGGAAACCACCCGCTGCGGCAATCGCCTGGAGGAGTGAAAGGGGCTGCTCCGACGGGAGAAAAACCTGCCCTTGCGCGTTCACCTGCCCCATGACCGTGACGGTTCGGGCGGCCGAAGTCAGAACAACCAAATCGATATGCGGCTCCACATAGTAGTCGCGGTTGTAGGGCTCATAGACAAAGCGCCGGGCCTCCTCCACCGTCAGGCCAGCCAAGGTCACTTGGTCCAGATACGGCAGGGACACGGTCCCGCTGGACGAAACCCGCACCTCCGTGGAGAACTGCTGATCATCCGCCACGTAAAGAGTGACACGGACGACGTCGAGGGGCCGGATCGTATAACTCCCCGAGGCATAGGTCATATTCTGACCCGCGACAGTGCCGATCGGGGCGAGGAGGGGAAAGAGAAGGAAAATCAGGAAACGGTGTGCTGTATGCATGGCGATTGAAAGAAACGAAGAATTGAAGATGCGGAGAAAGGAAGGGGAGGTCAACACCGTAGTGCCTGACCTCCCCCGGAAATTCTGCAAAGGATCGAAGAAGACCTTAGTAACGGAGAGACGCCGAAACCGAGAGAATGTTCACCCGATAATCCGAACCAGCGTCCACCCGGTCGTTGTCGTCCACGCGCTGGTGGGTCAGCGAAGCGGAAAAGCGGACGTACTCGTTGGGATTGTAAACGAGCCCGGCACGCAGGAAGTAGCTGTCGTCGCGGCGGTCGATGCCCGAGTAGTCCGAGCGGTTGTAGCCGATCATCGTGTTGGCCGACCACATGGGCTGGAGCTGGAAGCGGCTGCCGAAGGAGATCTGTGCGCGGGAAAAATTACGCCCGCCGACCACACTATTGAGGTAATCGCGCTCGACCCGGAGGGTGTGCGACGAATTGACGGCGTTGTAAGTCAGGCCGACGTCGTAGGTCATGGAGTCGAGGGTCCTGCTGGGAACCGTCATGGGACCGAAAATCGTCTGAACTTGACGCTCCAAAAACTTCCGCTGCGTCCAACCGACCTTCACATCACCGACCCACATGGGGGAGCCCATCTGGCCGACAGCCCCGACATAGACGGAGTTGTCGCGGTAGTCTTGGTTGATCCCCTGCACAAACGGATTGAGGACATCAACCCGGCGGTAGACATAACCCACTTGCGCGTCGAGGCCCGGGCTGATCTGGTAGTAGCCGGAAACGGGGATCGAGTAGCTCTCGTGGCCGGAGGCGTTGTTCTGCTTGTACTCGCGGCGGTCGTAGTTGAACCCGAGCCCCATCGATGTGAGGTTGGTGAACATGTAGCGACCGTTCACGCCGAGAGCCGTCTCTTCGCGTTCGAGGAGACGGGCTTGGAGATTCGCATCCATATCGTTGGTCGCGCGCTCGTCGTAGCGGGCGTGGAAATTGATGCGGTATACCGACTCGTCGAGGCTGGCGTTGAAGAGGAGGTGGAGGAACTCGTCATTCAGGTCGGATTCGTCGGCCCAGCGGACAACCTCAGCCGAAGCAAAGAAGCTCGCCTGGGCAAGACCGCTGCCGAACTGAAGCTCGACGCCCGGCTCGAAGCGGAACCGGAAATCGTCGACACGGCCCGTGCGGTCGCGGAATACGTTGTCCTCGTAGCGGATCTCGGCAACGCCGGTGAGAAACAGCGCGGCGTTGTCTCCGATGGCGACCATGGGAGCAGCGGACGCGGCCACCGGGAGGAAGCAAGCTCCGAGGAGCGGAAATGACATTAGTTTGGTTGGCGACTTCATGATTGTGTTTGGAGTGTATTTGATCGAATGCGCGTTGGTTAAGAAACGTCCGCACAATGGAAAAGTTTGTGCGATAGGCTAGAAAAAAACGGTCAAACCGAAGGAGCAACCTTTTTTTCCAGTTTTCGGGGGGAGAGCATTGGCGTCCTTGCCCCGAACGGTCAAGCCCGTTATCCGTGTTTTCCCGCCGGTTTTTGTTCAATAAGGCGTTTTTTGCCTTTGGTGCCGCGAATGCGCGCTGCGGACTTGCTCCCGCCGAGACCATGGCTCAACGTGACCCGATATGTTCGGAAACCCAAGAATGGCTGAAGACGAAGAAGGCAAGAAGCAGGACAAAACTCCGCCGCTGAGCGAGCTGATGCAGCGCAAGTTCCTCGACGAACGGAAGATTTTCTTCTGGGGCGAGGTCTCGGACAAAAGCGCCCGCACCGCCACAGAGCAGCTCCTTTACCTCGAATACATGGATCCCGGCAAGGAGATCACGATGTATCTCAACTCCCCCGGCGGCTCGATCACGGCGGGCATGGCCGTCTACGACACCATGAAGCTCGTCACGAGCGATATCCGGGTGGTCGTTGTCGGGCTCGCCGCGAGCATGGGCTCGGTTTTTCTCTGCGGCGGCGCCAAGGGCAAGCGCCTCCTCTACCCCCACTCGCGCGTGCTCATCCACCAGCCGCTTATCATGGGGACGATGCGCGGGGCCGCCGTCGACATCCACATCCAGGCACAGGAGATGGAAAAACTGCGCGAGGAGATGAACCATATCCTCGCCGAGTCTTCCGGGCAGCCCCTCGACCGCATCCGCAAGGACACAGACCGCGACTTCTACCTGAACGCGCACGAAGCGATCAAATACGGCCTCGCCGACGCCGTCGTCGAAAAAGTGGTCTGAGCCGGGCGGGCGGCGCCTCCGGCACCGCAGTCAACCCCCGTCTTCTTCCTCTGCTGAAACGGCCTCCTCGGCGCGGATGATGGCGAGCTGGCGGTCGCGCCACTCCATGCTTCGCTCGGAATCTCCTGCGCTCGCGGCGGCGCGCGACGCCTCGCCGAGGATCGCGCGGGCAAACCCTTCGTCGTGCGCGGCGCTTTCGAGCACGCGCTGGTACAACGTCACGGCCTCGGCAGACATGCGCTCGCGCGCGCACGCCTCGGCAAGAGCGGCGAAAAGGCCCCAGTCCGTCGGGCGCTCCGGTGCCGCGCCGCTCTCCACCACGCGGCGCAGGACGGCCTGCCGCTCGTCGCGCTCCTCGTGGGCGGAAAGCATCTCCACCAAATACAGTGCCAAGCCCGGATGCGCCTGCTCCGCAAACGCGCCGCGGATACCCTCGCGCGCCTCCTCCTCGCGGCCGTCGCGGCGGAGCCGGTTGGTCGCGCGGATAAGGATGTAGGCGTCGTGCCCGTCCCAGCCGTTCTCCCGGATGCGCTCGATTTGCGCCTCCAGCGGCACGGCAAAGGGACGGTAGAGCGGATCACCCAAAGTCACATTCTGCCAACTGAGGACGGGCAACGCAAAATACGCGGCGTCGCCCCATGTCCACCCGTCCAGAAGCGCCCCGGTGAGGGCGTCGAGATGATGCGAAAACATGAGGTAGGGCTCGTAGACGTTGCCCACCGTTGCGGCGGCCCCGCGCCGTACAAAAGGCGCCGCCCAGCCCTTTTCCGCATCCCGCAGGGACCGCGCGGAAAAACTGTGGATGTGCGCCGCCACCGCGCCCGCCGCGAACTTGAAGTCCTCCAACAGGAAGACCCCGTCGACATCGTTCGCGTACCAACCGAGGTAAAACGCCGGGGCATCGAACCGCGCGCGGCGGTCGAAGATTTCGCGGCGGGTGTCGACCGTCGTGTCAAAGCCCGCCATTTCGATGATGCGCCGCGCGCCGCGCAACCAGTCGTTGCCCATGCGGTAGCCGCCCTCCTCGCGCCCGTCCTCGTCAAAATAGGCCCGCCCGCGGAGGCCGAGCCGCTCGCCCTCCAACGCCTGATCGACGAGCCGCTTTGCGTCCGCCGGCGTGGGCCCGTCGAGCCGGGCCACGCGAATAACCTCCGAAGCCAGCACACCCGGTTCAATCTGCCGGAACACCGGATTGCCCACCATGCCGGTGACCGGCACCGGACCCATCGCGAGCGTCGCCAGCTCCGAATCCACCGAAGCGTTGTTCGCTGCCAGCCGCCCCTGGAAAAACTCCGGCCGGGCGAAATTCGGACGCGTCCGCGCATGCCGCCGCACAAAACGCTCCACTTCTTCGGACTCCTCCAAATCGTTCACGCGCGCTATGCGCAGCGGCACACCGTAGCAGAGCACTATGTAGCGCACATGGTTGTAGACGACCGAGTATCCGCGGCGTTCCGATCCGTCCGCCGGCGCGCGCTCCAGTACAACGTCCATGAACCCGCCTTCGTCGAGAGCCTCCACCAGCGGGTTGAGCACGCGCCGGTTGAAGGCCGCGCGCGAAATCGTCTCGCGGTCGGGCATGTCGAGGAGAATGATCCGCTCCGGATCGATCCCCCGGCGCTCCGCATAGTAGCGCGCGACCGCATCCGAACCCTCGACCGCGCGGTTCGCCACAATGACGACCTCACCGGCCAGCGGATGCCGCTCCACGCCCGCCGCACAGGCCACCGCGAAAAACAATAGCGCACAGAGCGCGGCAAACACGCGTGCCCGCCCCCGGCAGAGAAATCCGCCCGCCGCGACGGGATCACTCCTCATCATCCTCATCGTCGTCGTCATCATCGGCCCCGCCGACGTTGACGTGCTCGTTGTATTTGAGGGTCCGCTTGTTCGCCGAGTGCGGCGACATGATGAGATTGACGTGCCGGCCGCTCAGCTTCGGATCCGCATCCGACGAACCGACGTGGGTGAGGTCGTTCGCCGCGCGCTTGAGCATCTCCACTCCCAGCTCCTTGTGCTCGTTCTCGCGGCCACGGAACATGAGGGAGAGTTTCAGCTTGTTGCCCTTGTAGAGAAACTCCTCCGCGCGCCGCAGCTTCGTCATGTAATCATGCTCTTCGATGCGCACCCGGAACTTCACTTCCTTGATCTTCGAGGAGGACGCCGCCTTCGCCTTGTTCTCCTTCTGCCGCTTCGACTGTTCGTACATGTACTTGCCGAAGTCGAGGATGCGGCACACCGGCGGGCGCGCATTGGCTGCGATTTCAACGAGATCGAGACCCATCTTCTTCGCCGCCGACAGCGCGTCGTCGCGGCTCACCACTCCGATCTGGTTGCCGTCGTGGCCGATAAGGCGCACCTCGCGGGCACGTATGCGTTCGTTCTTGCGAACCTGAAACTGGGGGGAGCGATGATAGCGGCCGCGGCCGCGGGAACCTGGATAATTCGCCATGCGGTAGTTGGTGATTCTTTCTCGTATTCGGATTTTCGGATAAGCACTGATGCCGCCGCAGAGAAACAAGGCAGCGACAATTTAAAGAGTGAGAATGCCGTCCCGCTCCCGCAGGGCAACCCAAATCGTCAGTCCCGGAACCCGCGGAATCCCAACCGGAAAAACCCGCCGCTTCACTTTACTGGAGGACCCCACCCGCCGCCGCCGGGGGTTTCGAGGCGCAGACGGTCACCGGGGGCAGCGTGGAAGGCGGTGATGCCGTCGAGTTCCGTCGCCTCTTCCCCCGCCCGGAGCCAAACCTGACGTCCGCGCGCGCCGGGCGATCCGCCCTCGCGGCCGTAGGGAGCTTCGACGCGGTGCTGCGTGACGAGGGAGACTTCGACGGGGGCAAGAAACTCGATCTCGCGCACAAGACCGTCGCCCCCGCGGTGCGCGCCCGCGCCGCCCGATCCACGCCGCAGGGCGAAACACCGCAGACGCGCGGGGTAGCGCAGTTCGAGGACCTCGGGATCGGTGATCGCGGTGTTCGTCATGTGCACCTGCACCCCCGACGCGCCGCCGTAGCCGGGCCCCGCCCCGCAGCCGCCGCCGACGGTCTCGTAGTAGCCGAAGCGTTCGTTCCCGAACAGAAGATTGTTCATCGTACCCTGCGAGCACGCCGCCTCGCCGAAGGCTTTGAAGAGGGTGTCCACGAGCCGCTGGCTCGTTTCCACATTGCCCCCCACGACGGCGGGCATCGAATCCGCCGCGCCCTCGAAAGCGGGAGCGAGAAACGTGCCCTCCGCGCGGACGCGCACCGCTTCCATCAAGCCTTCATTGAGCGGAAAATCGCCGCCCGCGAGACACCGCAGGACATAAAGCACCGCGCTCGCGACGATGCCCTCCGTCGCGTTGAGGTTGCCGGGATGCCGTCGACCGGAGCGCGTCAAATCCAGTTCGAGGCACCCGCCCGCGCAGCGCCATCGCAAAACAATCGGCGTTCCGTCATCGAGACGCTCCTCCGCCTCGCCCGCACGCCCGACAAGCGTCTCCAGCCACCGCTCCATGCCGTCGCGCGCGATCCGCCTCAACTCTGCGAACCATCCTTGTAGGGCCCCGGCGTCGACCTCCGCCTCGAGAACGCGGAGGCGCTCCCCGCCGAGCCGCAGGGCGGCCACCTGAGCCTGAAGATCGAGCAGATTTTCCCGCGGATTGCGGCTGGGATACGGCCCGGACCGCAGCAGCGCGTCCAGCCCGTCGAGATCGAGCCGCCCTCCGCGCGCAAGCAACCGTGGTGCGATGAGAATCCCCTCCTCGGCGAGCGTGCGCGCCTCGGGCGGCATGGAGCCGGGCCGCCGTCCGCCCACCTCGGCGTGGTGGGCGCGCGTGACGAGGTAGGCGAAAGACCGGCCCCGGCGGTCAAACACCGGGGCCACGGCGGTGATGTCCGGCAGGTGGGAACCGCCGTAGCCGGGATGGTTCGTCACCCAGATATCCCCCGCCTCCGGTTCCCCGAACTCCGCGCGGAGCGAGCGCACGCAGGTCCCCATTGCACCAAGGTGCACCGGAATGTGCGGGGCGTTGACGACGAGCCGCCCCTCCGCGTCGAGGAGCGCGCAGGAAAAATCGAGCCGCTCACGGATATTCACCGACACTGCCGTGCGCCGCAGCTGGTCGCCCATTTCCTCGACGACGGAACGGAAACGGTTGGCGAACAACTCGCGGCTCACAGCATCGCGTTTCGTCGCCTCTGGAGCACCGGACGCGGGCCGCCGGACCTCCGCCGTGAGTTTCAGCGAACCCAGCGACCCGGTCACGCCCGACCAACCAGGCTCGACAACCAGCGTGCTGAACGCGTCGTAGACCACGCACGGGCCCTCCACGCGCGCTCCCGGCGGAAGGGCATCCCGCTCGTAGACCGCCGCCTCGCACCAGTCACCGCCGACATGCAGGCGCGCGCGGCGCCTCGGCTCGGCGGCAGGACCGTCCGGGAACGATTCCTTCCCGGACGGCGGTGTGGCCGCCCGGCACACGGCGGAAAGCGCGACGACCTCCACGCGTCCGCCCTCCGGCGCATAGCCAAAGACAGCCTCGTGCCGCCCGCGGAACGCTCCCGCTAGATCGGCGCCGGGTGTCCACGGCAGCCGCAACGCGTGTTCCTGACCGGCAAAGCGCAGCTCCGCCTCGAAAGCGGTCTCGCTCACCGCCGCTCCGTCACGCCCGAGAGTCTCGCCCGCCTCGCGCCCCAGAGCCTCCATCCAATCCGCGACCTCTTCCGCGCACTCGTCAAGCGGTCGCAGGATCTGCCGCGCCGCGCGGCTTTCCTCCGCCGCGTGCAGGATGCCCAGCGCGCTCAACAAACCGGCGTCGGCCGGCATGAGAATCGTCTCCATGCCGAGAAGTTCCGCCACCGCGCAGGCGTGCAGCCCGCCGGCGCCGCCGAAGACGAGCAGCGCGTGTTCGCGCGGATCGTAGCCCTCGCGCACGCTGATCGTCCGCGCCACCTGGGCCATGCGCTCGTTTGCGATGCGCAGGAAGCCAGCAAGCATGCGTTCGCGGTCGAGCCCGGCCGCACAGGCGAGTTCGTCCGCCGCGCGTTCGGCGGCGCCGCTGTCGAGCGGAATCTGGAAGGCGGCAGGATCGAGGCGGCCGAGGAGCAGATGGACGTCCGTCAGCGCGAGCGGCCCGCCACGTCCGTAGCAAGCCGGCCCCGGATCGGCCCCCGCGCTCTCCGGACCCACCGTAACCGTTTCCCCCGCGACGGCGCAGACGCTTCCCCCGCCCGCCGCCACCGTCTCGATGTGCAGGGAGGGCGCGATAACGCGCGCCGGACCGACCTTGCGCGAACGCCGCAGGGAGAAACCGCCCGCCCACCGCGACACATCCGTGCTCGTGCCCCCCATATCGAAGGCGATCAACCGCTCGAGCCCCGCCCGCGCCGCGCAGTGGGCCGCCCCCGCGAGCCCGCCCGCTGGCCCGCTGAGCAGGCTGTCGACGGGATGAAAGCGCCCGCGCGGCAGTAATCCGCCTGCGCTGTTCATGACAAGCAGGCGGCTGCCCGCGGCGAGTCCGCCCTCTACAGCGTCGAGATAGGATTGCATCACCGGGCCGAGCGATGCGTCGACAACCGCCGTCTCCGCGCGGTCAAGGTATTTGATGAACGGGCAGAGGACGGCGGATTCGACAACCGTCGCAAACCCCGCCTCCCGCAGAAGCGCGGCAACGCTCCGCTCGTGACTGCCGTTGCGGTAGGCATTGAGGAGCGCGACCGCCGCCACCGTGCAGCCCGCCTCTCGCGCCTTCGCGAAGGGCTCGGCCAGCGAAGCCTCGTCCATGGGCTCGATTTCCCGCCCTTCCGCGTCGATCCGCCCGGCCACGCCAACGATCCGCGCCGGCTCGAGGCGCTCCTTCACCACGCGCAGGGCGAAGAGGTCCGGACGGCGTTGGTCGCCGATGGCCAGCAGGTCTTCGAAACCCGCCGTCACGACAAGACACACCGGCGCGCTTTTGCCCTCGAGGAGAGCGTTTGTCCCCTTCGTCGTGCCGAGCCGGAAATCACTCGGCGGAAGCGGCTCGCGCGTCGGCGTGCCGGTGAGCAGGCGCGCGCCAAAGACAGGGGCCTCCTCGCCGGTCTCCACAGAAAACAGATCCCCTTCCCCCGCGTCCCGCGATGCCGCGGCATCCAGCTCCAGCACGTCCGCCCCGTGCTTGGTGACGCCCCGGCGCGTGCCGTCGGCGAATTCAACCCGCGCACCCTCGAGAAAACCTTCGGGGAGCGCCCAGCCGGCCTCGTAGAACAGGCGACGCCCCTCCGCGCGAGCGATCCGCGCCCGGAGCCGGCCCGAGGAGAGCAGCTTGGCCCGCCGGAATGAACCGTCGGGCGCATAGCCGAGGCAATCGGTGAACGTCCCGCCGGTGTCGACGGCAATCCTCCAGCGCCCGCCCCCGCTCATCGGCCCATCTGCATCAAAGCGCGTGAAACCTTCGTCAGCGCGCGGTCGTGCCGGTCACAGGCCGGATCCAGCTCGTACAGAAGATTCCAGAACTTCTTCGAGTGGTCGAGGTGCTTCAGGTGCGCCAGCTCGTGCAAGATCACGTGGTCCTGCAAGGGCGCCGTCAACAGAACCAGACGCCAGTTCAGGGAAAGCGTCGAGCGGTCCGTGCAGGCACCCCAGCGCGTGCGCTGGTCGCGGATCGTTACCCGCTTCACGCGCAGGCCATGCTCCTTCGCAAGCACGTTCACTCGCTCCGGCACGACCTCGCGGGCAAACGCCCGCAAAACCAGACGCAACTGCCGCTCAATTTCCAACTGCGGATCGAGGGCGATCTCCACGCGCTCCGGATTGTCGTGCAGAAGAAAACTAAGCTCCCGCGCCCGGAAGCCCATCTCAAGGGGAATGTCGCGCCCGCTCGCCGAAACCGTCTTTTGCTTCACCAGAAATTCGTGCAGCGTGAGGCGGCGCGGCGTGCGCTCGAGTGCCTTCACCACCCACTCTCCCTGCGACCGCAGAAATTGAAGGGCGTCGGCCTCCGATATCCGGTACGGGACCTTGAGTTGCACGCGGTTGGAATCGTCCACAAGCACGCGAAGATGGCGCATGCCTTTGCGGCGGTGCACTTCGTAGGGCACCATGAACAACCCCTCCGAGGTCCTCAACTCACAGAGTTTCACGTCGCTTGTGGCCATTGTCGGCTCGCTCCATCTGCTTCCGCACATGCCGCCGCAGCGCGGACTCCGGATCGATCCCAGCGGACCGGCAGGCCGCCGCCAGCTCAAAGAGCCGCGCGCCCGCCGCCTCCTCCGTCAAATCCTCCGGATAGTGAGGAAGTTGCACCCGTTTTCCGCCGCCATCAATCGGCAGTCCCCTTTTTTTCAACTGCTTGAGAAATTCCGTCGCAAACAGCAGCGACGGCAGCGTCGCGGGCACGGACTCCGCAAGACCCCCGCGGTCCATGCGCGCCTTTGACTCCCCCGCCTTGATCGCATCCCACTGCCGCAGCACCGCCGCGCTGTCCTCCGCCTTCGCTTCCCCGAAAACGTGGGGGTGGCGGCGCACAAGCTTGTCGTTGATTCCCCGCGCGACGTCCTCGAAGGAAAACGCGCCACGCTCCTCCGCCATCCGCGCGTGAAACACCACTTGCAGAAGCACGTCCCCCAGTTCCTCCGCCATGTGGGCGTCGTTGCCGTGGTCGATGGCCTCCAGCAACTCGCAGGTCTCTTCCACGAGATTCGCGCAAAGGCTCTCGTGCGTCTGCTCCAAATCCCACGGACAGCCCCCCGGACTCCGCAGGCGCGCCATCGTCGCAATCAAATCCTCTATCGCACTCACAAACCGGCAGAGTGCCGGTTCCGGAGGCCGAGGCAACGCCTTTGCTCCAAATCCGCGCAACGCAGCCGACACCACCGCGACTCCCACCAAAACCAACGCATCGGCCCCCGCACCGCGTGCCAATCACAGAAAATGATACAGGCAAACCCTTCAAGAAAAGCAGATAGCAACCCCATAGATAATTTCAGCAAACCCATGCTAGAATTCCATTAGGCTTTGAGCATTTCATTTCAAGCTTATATATAGGATAGAATGGAATTCGGACGGGCAGGCAGCAAACAACGGTACGCGAAGTCGTTTCACGCTGTTTCGGTTATTCGCCACGGCAAAGACAGGGCCCACAATGGCCGGATCTTTCTGCTGAACATATGGCCTCTCTGAAGCCTCCGCACCTGCTCGCAAAACCTTCCTCCCGCTGCCTCGCCGCACGACCTTCCCGGACATTTGCGATACTCCATTGCAACCGCGCGCAGTCGGACGGATCCAACAGGTATAAACGTCGCACTCTGCGGACTCCGGAACCGGTGCTTCAATCACCGCGATGAAAAACAGCGCGGACGGCGAACGCTCACTCGGGCGATCCCTTCATTCGCGCCGAATTCCCGGAACGGATTGACCTCCAGTCGGTGCCTCAATGCCTGCGGCGGTCCAGTTCCCCACCACCGCCAGTTCCGCATCTTTCAGCACCTCGACGGGCCGCGCTCCGGGTGGCTTGTCCAGACGCGAAAGCGCCGCCCCACCGGCCCCCTCCCGCAGCCACGCCTCCGTCCCCAGCGCCTTGCCTCGCGTGAAGAAGCGCGCCCGCAGCCGCAACAACTCGTGCGCCTCCAGCTCGCCGCCGGCCGCCGCCGCTTCCGCCAACGCCACCGGGTCGATCCGCCCGCCCGTCCCGTCGCGCTTCGACGCCGCCCCCTTGCCCAGCATCAGCAGGCGGTAGCGCGCCAGCGCACCCTCATCTCCGCCCTCCCCCGGAAAGCAGCCCGCAAGGGCGCGCCGCAGCTCCGCGTCCGCCCCGCACAGCGCCGCCGCATACCCGCTCCAGCGGTAGTCCTCCGGCAGCTCCGCCAAACCCGCCCGCACAGGATTCAGGTCGATGTATGCCGCCACAAGACCCACCAGCCACGGCACGTCCTGCACCAGAACGCTCGTGAAGCGCTCCGCCCACAGCGTCCCCACCGTGTCATACGTCTTGTTGAACCACATCGTGTAGCGCTGACGCAGCGTGCGCATGAACTCCGATACGTTCCCCATGCGCGCGCGCAGCCGCTCGCGCAGCCGATCCGCCGCCTCCGGCGGGTCGTGCGCCAGCGCGTGCGCCAGCCCCGCCGCGTCCAGCCCGCACCACATCGCCTTCGCCCGGCCGTAGAGCGCGCGGAAGCGACGCACCAGCTCCGCGTCGTCACAGTCCTTCGCCGCCGGGTCGATGCGCACAAGGATATGGAAATGGTTCTGTAAACAGCAGTAGGTGATCAGCTCCACCCCGCTGAACTCCGCCGCGCGCCGCAGCGCCGCCACCCACACCTCCCGCTGCACGTCCGCCAGCAAACGCCGCCGCTGCACCACGCGGGCAATGAGATGATAGATACATACTTTGTCTGATACGATTCGTTTATCGCCCATAAATAGGTTCTCCAAATTTAATTTATTTGTTATTAGCTTTGAGAAACAAAACAAGCCCGTTTTTGCTGTTTCTTCGAACGATTCGGTTCGGTCGTTTGCCGACCCGATCCGTCTTGGTCTGCCGCCCCGCCGGGAATGGTTCTTCAGGCCAGCTCCCTGCCGGTCCTTCGCTCCCCTCCCTTGCCGTCGGCTTTCCATATTCATTCAATCGACCGACGTTCAACCGACCGACGGACGTTCAACCTTCATTCAACCGACCGGCGCCTTACATACATACAAACGGGCCAGAGCCTGCCGAGGAGCGGACCCGCGGTCGGTTGCTCTCCTGTTCGGACCGCATATCCCGTCCGTCATCCGTCAGACGAGATCACCGGCTTTTGCTCGCTTTATTGACGATTGACGACCGCTGTCGAGCAGGCAGTGACCCGAAAAAAAGCCGCCCATTCGTGCGGCTGAAGACGGATCCGGAGTATTCACCAATTCCCGATCCGGGTCGACTCGTCATGCGGAGGCGGTCCTTTAGACCAAATGTCAAACCCTCTCGCACCGAGTGGGTTACTTTGACCGGGAAAGCGGTATTGGTACTCGTTCCCCCACGGATCGACGGGGATTTCGCGGATGTAGGGGCCGCGCCAACGGGCCTCCTTGCCTGCCGGCGCTTGGTAGAGGGCCCGTAGGCCTTCTTCGGTCGTTGGGTAAGCGCCCATGTGGATGCGGTATTGCTCCAGCGGGGCGTTCAGCGAGCTGTTGACGTACATTTTCGCGGTATCGACCTGCGACTCGCCGAACATGTTGGAGAGGACGCCGACGGAAAGCCCGATGATGAGGGCGATCATTCCGATGACAATGAGCATCTCAAGAAGGGTGAAACCCTTTTTCGAGCGCATTCCTGTACTCTGAGCACGGCCCATAGATTCTATCCTTTTCATGGTCAGTGGGAGATGCGGAAGTCCTCGTTCATTCCAAGAGCCGTGAGGGAGAACAGAGACCGTGTCGCCAGGTTCTCAAGCCGACTTCAGGAGCGGGCGCGGCGGGCGCGCACGGCCTGGCGGATCTGGTTGAGGTAGGACTCGATGTGCTCCTGACGCCGGAGGCCCTGGGCGGACTCGAGGAGGCGGATGGCCTCGTCCAGCTCCTGGCGGCGGACGCGCAGGCGGGCGTGCGAAACAAAAGCGCGGACCTGCTGGTCGATGTCGTCGACCTCCTGAGCGCGTTCGAAGTAGAGGATCGCCTGGTTCTGAAAGCGCCGTTCCTGCACCTGTTGCTGTTCCTCATTCAGGTCCAGATCCGGCGTGCGGTCGGCATAGTATTGCCCGAGGGCGATGAGCGCGCCGGCGTTGAACGGGTCGCGCCGCAGGACGGCTTCGAGGTTGTCGATCGCTTCCTCGCCGCGTCCCATGACGACGTTGACCTGCGAGCGGAGGGTGAGGAGTTCGATCTCCTGGCTGTCGCTAAGGTCATCCCCGAAGCGTTCCTCGAGAGTGTCGACAACAGCGATCGCTTCATCGTAGCCACTGAAATTGATGAGGGTGCGCACGGCACCGACGAACGACTGATAGAGCGTGAGATCGCGCGCCGCAAGGATTGCCTCGCGGTAGGCCTCCGCCGCGTCTTCGACGATATTGCGGTTCATGTAGACGTCGCCAAGGAGCCGCAGCGACTGGGAATCGGCGACCCCCATCATGCGCACCATTTCAAGGTTCTGGGTAGCCTGGTCAATGCGGTCGGTGGCGATAAAGGTGTTCGCCTGGAGGTTCCACAGATCCGAGCTGTTCGGGCGCTCGTAGAGCAGCTCGGTGAGGGCTGACTGTGCCTCGTGGTAGCGCTCTTGGTTGAAGAGAAGCTGGGCGAGGATCTGGCGGAACTCAAAACTTCCCGGATTGAGCATGAGGCTGTTGCGCACGGCGTTCTCGGCCGATGTGTAGCGACCTTCCTCAAAGTAAATGTAGCCGAGGAGACCGAAGACGATGGCATCGTTGAGCCCGAGTTCGACAGCGCGGATGAAATGGCGTTTGGCGTCGTCGCGGCGGTTGTCCATGCGGAAGTAGATGTGCCCCATATTGGTATGCACGCGCCGGAAATTCGGGAAGACCTCCACCGCCTGCCGGAAGTATTCGAGGGCGCGGTCGCGCCAGCGCCGCTGCTCGGCCGAACCCGAGACGGTTTCGGAGAGCCGCATGCTGACGTTGCCCGCAATCTGCAGGATATTGGCAGAAGGACTCCTGTCCTCGCCCCGCACCCGCCGGATGTATGCCTCGGCGGCGTCGACAACGGCGCGCAGATGCTGTTCGCCGGAGCGCCCCTCGGCTTCCGCTTCGGAGGCGCGCTGAACATTTTCCCGGATGACCGGCAGCAGCTCCATGATGGCCCGGTCCTGCCGGTCGAGTTCGGGCTCGACGCCGGGATCTATCCCGTAGGTGCCGGCGAACGCGCGCTCCCACTGCGGAGAACGATAGATTTCGAGAATTTCCTGGCGCGAAATGGCGCTCAGCGCCACGGCTGTGCCGAGGAGTCCGAAAAGGATAGTGATCTTTTTCATTGAAGCAAAATTACGTGGAATGGCCAAAGAGAAAATCAAGAACTGTGACGGAAGGGGATGCGGATACGCACGCGGGTGTTGACGGCCTGTCCGTCTTTCTCACCCGGTTCGAAGCGCCAGCGGCGAACGGCCCGGATGGCCGGCTCGTCAAACCCTGGATTGGAGGAGGAGCGCACGCGGATATCGCGCGTGGTGCCGTCGGGGGTGACGATGAACTCAAGGACGACTTCGCCCGAAATGCGCGCGTTGCGCAGTTCCGGCGGGTAGGTGGGCTCGGGCTGGAAAGTGGGCCGCGGCGGGTGGGAGAGGTCGCCGATTTCGTAGATGATGTCATCCAGGCCGGCGCCGATCTGAAAGTCCGGGACGGTGAAGTCGCCCCCGGCGAGTCCAGTGACATCGGGATTGAGGGCGAGCTCCAACTGGTCGAGCGTCGGCGGTTCGCGCTGCTCTTCCACGTCGTCGATATCAGCGTCATCTTCGATGTCTTCCGGCGGCGGCGGTTCGGGCGGAACATCCGGCGGTTGGTAATCCACCAGTTCCACAGTCCGCGTGAGCCTCTCGCGCAAAGTGGTGATGTATTGGCTGATCGGCAACAACAACATCACCACCAATGCAAAAATGAGTCCGGTCGTGATCGAAACGGGGTATTCTGACTTCAGGCCCGGGGGACCTCCTTCATTTTCGTGCTTTTTCTTGCTCATCACTCTTCCTCCTGTGGGTAAGACGTCCCTAACGGCTTCTCTGTTCGTCCGTAGACAAACTGACGATTGAAGCCGGCGAGGCCAGCTTCGACTCGTCGATCACACGGATCACAATCCCGGAGGGCGCGCCGCGGTCGACTTGGATGATGATCGGCATGGCGGGGGTTTGCGAGGTGAGGCGGCGCACCACGCCGCGCACACCGACGATTCCGATGTCATCCCCCCCGTAGTAGACCTCCCCGCCCTCGGTAACGGCGAAGAGAATGCTCATGCGCTCGAGCTGGGCGGCGGTGAACGCGCGCTCGCGCTGCACTTCGACCCCCGGCTCTTCGACAAACACCGTCACGACGATAAAGAAGATGAGGAGGATGAACACCATGTCGATGAGCGGCGAGATGTTGATGTCGCTCACCTCGGCGTCGTCGCGGCTGCTCAAAGATCCACGTTTGCTCATGATGCTTTCCTTTCTTCCCCGGCGTCCGCGTTGTACATCCGCTGCACGACAACCGACTCCAACTCGGCGAGGAACGCAATGTAGCGATTGCGCCCGCGCATCACGAGCGCGATGAGGATGTAGCCGGGAATGGCGATCATGAGGCCGGTCTGGGTCGTAATGAGGGCGATGCGAATGCCCTCGGCGACCAGCTCCACGGCGGTGCTCGCCGCCGAGGAGAGCACGCGGAAGGTCGCGAGCATGCCGATGACGGTCCCGAGCAGCCCCATGAGCGGGGCGATGGTCACAAGGACACTCAGCACGGTGATACGGGAATTGACGGCGGGAATGATCCGCGCCCGCACCGCTTCGATCCGCATGAGCGCATCGGCGGTGAAGCTCCCGTCACCGACGACAAAGCGCACGACGTCGCCGAGATGGCCTTCGCCCTTCTCCGGATTGTCGAGCCACTTCTGCCAGACCTCGCGCGGCACTTTTTTCGCCTTCGTGCGACTGAGCCGCAGGTAGAGCGACATGGCCTGGAAGTAGATCGTGAGCGCGAGAAGGAAGAGCGGGATCATGAGCCATCCGCCGTCCCGCCACGTCTCCCACGTGAAGGCCGGGAAGTCGTCCCACGAGAGGTCCGTGTAGAGTTCCTGCGCGGCTTCCGCCGCGTCGGGAGGCACCTGGGCTAATATGGAAAGGAACGCGTCCATGGGGTCAGCTCCGGGGAACGGGCTCTCAGGCGGCGTCCTTCTTGCTCAGGCGGATTTCTTCGATGCCGTTGATGAAGCCGACGGCGGTCTGCTCCATGCTCGCGACCACGCCTTTGGCCTTGCGGTTGAGGAGGGCGTGAACGATGAGCGTCGGAATAGCGATCATGAGCCCCCACTTCGTCGTGATAAGCGCCTCGGAGATACCGGCGGCGAAGTTACGCGCGTCGCCCGTGCCCACGATTGTGATGAGCTTGAAGGTGCGGATCATGCCCGTGACCGTCCCGAGAAGACCGAGGAGCGGGGCGGTCGCCGCCGTCACCGCGATGATGGCGAGGAAACGCTCCAGCTTCGGCTGGGTGTTGATGATCTTTTCGTAGAGGATCTCCTCGACGACTTCCTTGTTCTCGCCGGAGTTCTCGACCGCCGCAGTGAGCATGTCGCCGACCGGACCGCCGACCGATTTCGCGTGGGCGAGGGCCTTATCCTTGTCGCCCTCGCGGATGTGGCCGAGGATCGTCCGCAGGTCGCGCTCCTTGGCAGACTTCACGGAGAAGAGTTCAAAGGCCTTGAAAATGGCGATGATTGTCGCGACGAAAAGGAGCGTGAGGATCGGCACCATAACCGGGCCGCCGGTGCGGATTTCCTCGGCCAGCGTCAACGTATGTTCCTCCGCTTCCCATGCCTCGCCGTCGGTCGTGTCGACGGGCAGGTCGCCCTCGCCCGTCTCGATGACGCGCGCGATGCCGGCGCGGTACTGCGGTAGCAGGTAGATGTCGGCGCGGTTATTGTGTGTGCCGCGCGAGATACCGACGAGTTCACCGTCGTCCGACTGGAAATACGAATTCGGCCCCACGACGACGAAGGTGCCTTCGCGAATGGCGCCGCGTGCGATGGACGCTTCGCCCTCGAAACGCATGCCCCCGATGGAGTCGGCGAGGCGTTGCACGGCGACATTGAGCAGCTCAAGCTGGCGCTCGAAAATCTCCGAGTCGTCCATCGGATCATCCGTGTCGAGCAGTTCCAGCGTGCGCCGAACCTTTTCGCGGTAGAGCGGGATCTGGGATTCGTCGATGTTGTTCTCGAAGCGGCGGAAGTAGTCGTTGAGAAGCGTCGACTTGATGTAATTGTTGTTCTCCTGGATGTCGCGCAGGCGCTGCTGCAACTGGCTGACCTCGAGGTCGACGCTCTGGCGGATGCGGGCGGCGTCGGAGACTTCGGCGCGCAGACGCACGACCTCGTCCTCGAGCACATCGAGTTCGGCCGCGAGGGAAGGCCTGTTCTCCGCGATCTCCTCGTTGAGCGCTTCCAACTGCTGCTGGGCGCGCTCGAGGCGCTCCTGAGCCTGCCGCACGGCGGAATCAAAATCCTGGGCCGCGAGAACACCCGCGCCGAGGACAAAAGAAAGGGTTAGAAAAAGTTTCTTCATTGTCGTGGAAAAGCTGAAAGTTTGCAGCGGTCAGTCGCCGATGGTGACCTCGGTGATGCGGATAGGGAGCCTCACGGCCTGCGCCGGTTTGACACGGCCCGCGTAAAATTCGACGGCCCGGCGCACGGAGTCGACAAGCGCGGGTTGCTCCGTCCACGCCCACCCGCCGTCGGCGGGCACGCCGTAGCCGGCGACGTTGCCCTCGCGGTCGACGTAGTAGGCGAAGGCAAGCCCCATGTAGATCACGTCGACGCTGACAATCTCGCCGTTGTCGAGGCGGCGCTCGTCCACATCGACGGTGAAGAGGGAGTTGAAGCGGTCCGCCTCGTTCAAAAGGCCGACCACGATCGCCATGCGGTCGGAGGCCTGCTGCGAACGCCCGAGCTGCCCTATGAGCCGCTCGGTGCGGGTGCGCAGCGGTCGCGGAAAATACTGGGCGATTTCGCGCATCCTCGCTTCGAGGCCCGGCAGCGCCTCCTGGATGGAGCGGTTGGCCGCGCGCACTGCGTCGATATCCTCGCGGATCGCGGCAATCCGCCGCTCCGCCTCGGTCGTGCGCGCCTCCGTCTCTTCAATGCGCAGGCGCAGGTCGTCACGCTCCGAGCGGAAGAGGTCGATCCGGCGCTGCGCCGTCTCCTGGTAGATTTGCCAATCACGCCGCGTCTCCGAGAGCGTCGTGCGCACGCGCACCATCTGCTCGATCGTTGTGCGCGTGCCTTCAATGCGTTCCCGGACCTGCTCCGGATTCTGGGCGGAGGCCATGCCGGGCGCCGCGAAGGCGACCGCGAGGCCGAGGAGTAATCGTCTTTTCATGTGAATCGTTATGATGGATTTATGAAGTAAACTGAGGTGGCTTAAAATACCGCTTTGCATGATACGCACCGAATGGATGCAGTGTTTCGCGGGGTGCTGCACGGTAGCGGGCATCGTAGTCTCTGAACCGTGACAATCACCTTCGGCCAAGTCAAAGTCAATGACTCAAACACACCACTACTGTGTCCATTGTCTCAACGCCCGGCGGAGAGTCATGTCAAACAAAGATTCCCACATTGCGCCATGGCGGTACCAATTCGCGACCCGCCAGACCGCGGGGACCTGCGGCGGTCGCCGCGGCGCGGGAGCGGTGCCCGAACAAACCGCACCGGGGGCGAAGCAACGGGTATGCGGAAAATTCCATTGCTTCCTCCGATCATAAAGGACCGGGAATCGTTCAAATAATCATCTGCGGCGGAAAGAGGCGCCGTACGCGGCGCACGCTCGCCCCGGCACAACGAAAATTTTCCGGAATTCGCTCTTGACGGTGAACGCGCGAGCACCTAAACATTTGCTTAGCATGAAAGATCTGACCGTCCGCCAGCAGGAAGTTCTCGGGTATTTGCAGTTGCACATGCGCGAGCAGGGCACATGGCCCAGTTTCCGTGAAATCGAGCAGCACTTCGGTTTCCGCAGCACGAATGCCGTCATGGGCCACATTCGCGCCCTCGAACGCAAGGGCTACATCAGCCGGATCCCCGGCCAGGCGCGCACCTACCGCATCAACCTCGACTTGAACGACGACAGCCCGCCAAATGAAGCGCTCGACGTGCTCGAAATCCCGATCTACGGGCACATCGCGGCGGGTTACCCCGACGGCGTGGAGACCTCCGGCGAGATCGGTCGTCTGCAGATCGACGTGGAGTCCGCCGGCGTCCGCCGCTCCCGCCGCAGCTTCGGACTGAAGGTTCGCGGCGAGAGCATGGTCGACGCCGGGATATTTGATGGCGACACCGTCATCGTCGAACAGAGCCCCCCGCGCGACGGCGACATCGTCGCCGCCCTTATCGACGGGGAAACGACGCTCAAGCGATTCGTCAACAAACCGGGCGAACCTCCGTACCTTAAAGCGGAAAACCGCCGCTACCCCACCCTCCATCCTGTCGCCGAACTCGTCGTGCAGGGTGTCGCCAAAGCTGTTGTGCGCCACTTGTAATCGTGGCAGGCGACCCATGGGCACCGACCGGAAGCCCCCGACCGGTACTGCGGCGCGTGAGCCCCGCACTGCGGAGGAATGGGAGGCTTATTACTCCGCGCGTTGGCAATGGCTGCGCTCGCCGCTCGGACAGCCGCGCGGGAGCGAACGCGACGAGCACGAAGGCTCTGCCGTTCACCGGGCTGTCTTCGATTCGTCCGGCGCAGTTCTCGCACTCGGCCGGCTGCATCCCGTCGACGGTGGCGGCGCCCGCATCCGCTATGTTGCCTGCGACCCCGCCCACCGAAGACTCGGCCATGCGCGGACCGTCATGAGCGCGCTCGAAGACGCCGCCCGCCGGCTCGGGGTGCACCGGATCCACCTCGATGCGCGCCGCGATGCCGTCTCGTTTTACCTCCGTCTCGGCTACCGCGCCACCGGCCTGGCTCCCACGCTCTACGGCAAAATCGCGCAGAAAATGATGGAGAAACAAATCGTCCCTCCCGCATAGCGCGGCTCTTGCCGCCTTTCCCGTTGCAAAGGCAGGGCATGCGCGTACGTTGCGCACAATATGTCTGGCACCCTCGGCACAGAACCTCTGCGCATCGCCGGCCGTGAGTTTCCCTCGCGGCTGCTCATCGGTACGGGAAAATTCGCCTCCAACGAGATCATGCGCGACGCCTGCGCGGCAAGCGGAAGCGGTCTGGTGACCGTCGCGCTCAAACGCGCCAGCCTGCGCGGCGAAGATCCGTTCGCAGACATCCTCAATTTCCTCGACCCGGAGCGCTATCTCGTGCTGGCCAACACCGCCGGAGCGATGGACGCCGACGAAGCCGTGCGGATCGCGCGGCTCGCCGCCGCCGCCGGTCTGCCCAAGTGGATCAAACTCGAAATCCACCCCGACCCCAACTACCTCCTCCCGGATCCGATCGAGACCCTCAAGGCCGCCGAGATTCTGGTCGACGAGGGCTTCACCGTGCTTCCCTACATCAACGCGGACCCCGTTCTCGCCGCCCGCCTCCAGGATGTCGGCTGCGCGACTGTCATGCCCCTCGGCTCGCCCATCGGCTCCAACCGCGGACTCGAAACCGAAGCACAGATCCGCATCATTATTGAGCAGGCGCGTGTGCCCGTCGTCGTCGACGCCGGCATCGGCGCTCCCAGCCACGCCGCCGCCGCCATGGAGTTGGGGGCCGACGCCGTCCTCGTCAACACCGCCATAGCCGTCGCGTCCGATCCGGTGCGCATGGCACGCGCCTTCGCTCTCGCTGTCGAAAGCGGGCGCGCCGCCTACGAAACTGGTCTCGCCGGCACGGCGGACCAAGCGGTCGCCACCTCCCCCCTCACGTCCTTTCTCGGCTAACGCCGCGCTTGCGGCCCTATACCCATGGGATTTTCCGAAATCTATTCGCAACTGCCTGTCGAGGCGCTCGTCCGGCAATCCGAAGACACTTCGGCGGCCACCGTCGACGACGTTCTCGCGCGCGGCTCTGCGCGGAACCTGCGCGAGTTCGCCGCACTAATTTCGCCCGCCGCGCAGGACCGCCTTGAAGCCCTCGCGGCGCGCTCCCAGTCCGTCACCCAACGGCATTTCGGGAAGGTCATCCGACTTTTCGCGCCTATCTACCTCTCCAACGAGTGCGTGAATATCTGCACCTACTGCGGCTTTTCCCGCAACAATCCGATACCGCGCATCACCCTGCCCGTAGAGCAGGTTGTCGAGGAAGTCGGCAAACTCGCGCGGCAGGGATTCCGCTCCATCCTCGTCGTCGCGGGCGAACACCCGAAGTATGTTTCCAATGGATACGTGGAGGAAGTCGTCCGCCGTTGCCTTGACACCGTTCCCGGCATCGCCCTCGAACTCGGGCCGCTCGAGACCGCCACGTACCGTCCCATGGTCGCGGCAGGGTGTGAATCCCTCGTCGTGTATCAGGAAACCTATCACAAGCCGACTTACACCGCACTCCACACCGCCGGACCGAAGAAGAACTATGAGTGGCGCATGGACACGCCCGAGCGGGCCTACGCGGCGGGATTCCGCCGCCTCGGCATCGGCGCGCTCTTCGGCCTGCACGACTGGCGCTACGAGGCCCTCTCTGTCGCCGCCCACGCGCGGCACCTCCTCCAGCACTGCTGGAAAGCGCAGATCTCCATCAGCATTCCGCGCATGCGCCCCGCCGCGGGCGGCTTCCAGCCGGATCCGCAATACTTTATGAACGACCGCGCCCTCGTGCAACTGATCGCCGCTTTCCGGCTGCTGCTCCCGCACGCGGGTATTGTCCTCTCCACCCGCGAACACCCTACCCTGCGCAACGGTCTCGTGCGCCTCGGCGTCACCCACATGAGCGCGGGCGCCTCCACCGAGCCCGGCGGGTACAGCTCGTTCGACGAAACAACGTGGACACAGACCAAGGCCGACCAGCCCGGCGAGCAGTTCCACATCGCCGACGAGCGCAGTCCCGCCACCATCGCCGAAATGATCCGCGCCCAAGGCTACGAACCGGTCTGGAAAGACTTCGATCAATCCCTCGTCTCCGGCAAAGCCTGACCCCGCCGACCGACCATGACCGAAACAACCGCCACCGTCCACGCCAACGGCGAACCGTTTGTCATCGCCGAAGGCACCCCGCTCGACCGCTTCGTCGAAAGCCAGGGGCTCCTGCCCGCGCACGTTGTCGTCGAGCACAACGGCCGCGCCCTTCCGCGCGGGGCCATCGGCGAAACCGTCCTGAAAGACGGCGACCGCCTCGAAATCCTGCGCATTGTCGCCGGTGGCTGAACCGCGCCCGCCGTCAACCCGATCAGCCCTTGCACCTCACCGACCTGAACCGCCGCGGCGGCATCGACGCCAACTGCCTCCTTCTCGAATTCGGGCCCTTCCGCATCGCCGTCGACGCGGGCCTCAGCCCCAGCGTAAGCGGCAACCGCGCCCTCCCCGCCTTCGACCGCGCGCGCGATGTATCCATCGATCTCATACTCCTCACGCACTGCCACCTCGACCACCTCGGCGCCATGCCCGTGCTCATGCGGCAACACCCGGAGAGCACGCTCGTCATGAGCGCGCCCTCCAAGCTGCTCGCGCGGCGCATGCTGCAAAACTCCTACAATGTCATGATCCGCCAGCGGGAGGACGAGGGAATCTCCGAATACCCGCTCTTCACCCGGTCGGAAATCGAGCGCATGGGCGCGCGCGTCTTCCCCGTCGGCTTCGACCAGCCCCGCATCTTCTCCAGCGCCGCGGGCGATACCCTTGTCGTCACCTTCCATCCCGCCGGGCACATACCCGGCGCGGTCTCCATCACGCTCGAATACAAACACCGCCGTATCTTCATCACCGGCGACGTCCTCTTCGCCGACCAGGCCATCCTCAAAGGCGCACGCCTCCCGAGCCAACGGGTCGACACGCTTGTCCTCGAAACGACCCGCGGTCGCAGCAGCCGGCCCGCCGGGACTTCCCGCGACACCGAGGTGGACCGGTTTCTACAGTACATCCGCACCGTCCACGCCCGCGGCGGCTCGCTCCTCGTCCCCGCCTTCGCCCTCGGGCGCATGCAGGAAATCCTCACCCTCCTCCACCGCGCAAAGCTGCGCGGCGAGCTGCCCCCTGCCCCCGTCTACGCCAGCGGGCTCGGCCTCGATCTCGTCAACCACTTCGACGAGATCTCCCGCAAAACGGGTGGCTGCGACTTCCGCCGCCAAGTTGTGAAAGACCTCGGCGTGCTCCCCCTGCCTGAAAACGGCAACGGCACGAAACTCCCGCGCCACCAGGCCATCTACATTCTCAGCAGCGGGATGATGGTCGCCAAGACACCCTCCTACAACGCTTGCGCCGCGCTCCTCAGCAACGAAAGCAACGCCGTCGCCTTCGTCGGCTACTGCGACCCGGAGACACCGGGTGGCAAACTCCTTGCCGCGCCCATCGGCGCGCCCTTCCTCTTCGACGCCATCGACAAGCGTGCCAACCGCCTCGCCTCCGTCGAGCGCTTCGACCTCAGCTCACACGCCGAACGCGAAGAACTCCTCGGCTACGCGGTCAGCCTCGACCCGCGCGTCGTCGTCCTTACCCACGGCGACCCCGACGCCCGGCAATGGTTCGCCGAATCCCTCGCCGAAGCCCTCCCCAAGGCCACCGTCCTCGACCCCGAACCCCTCCGCACCTACGAGGTCTGAGCGCCCGCGTTGTCCTTCAACCACTGCAACACACCGGCGGCGTGACTCTCGCTTCCGGCCGCTTTCGGCCAGTGCGCGGCGATTTTTCCGTCCGGACCGATGATAAAGGTCTCTCGCGAGACACCCATGTATTTGCGCCCGTACATGGACTTTTCTTTCCACACGCCGAAGGCTTCGGCGACAGCGTGGTCTTCGTCGGCGAGAAGGGGAAACCCGAGTTTGTACTTGGCCGCAAACCGGGCCTTGGAAGCACTGTCGAGGACGGACGCGCCGAGCACTGCCGCGCCGAGACCGTCAAACGCCCCGGCGGTGTCGCGGAAACCGCAGGCTTCCTTGGTGCAACCGGGTGTGGCGTCTTTCGGGTACCAGAAAAGGACGACACACCGCCCGGCGTAGTCGGCGTTCCGGTGCCGCCTGCCGTTTTGGTCCGGCAAATCGAAGGCGGGTGCGGTCGTGCCGACCATAGGAGAAGGTTCTGTATTCTGCGTTTCAGCCATGATCGGTGAAAGTTGCCGGAAGGAGCGCCGCGTCAAGCCCGCGCTTCATTGCATCCGCGCATAAAAACGACCGTCCCGAGGCGGATTTAACTCCTTGCGCCTACGCCCGCCAGAGAGCGCAGGAAAGCGGGGGCATGCCGAGGTGGAGTTCGTCGTCCTCCATGGGAACGAGCGCGGTCCGCAGTCCGTTCTCATCGAAGCGCTCGGCGTCGGCGATCTGCAAGCGCGGTTTGACCCACGGCTCGGGCAACGGCAGGGACACAGGGTGGAAAGCCGGGTTGACGGCGAAGAGCAGACGATTGCCGCCGCGCGAGCCGTCGGCGTTGATGAGGAGGGCGAGCGCGTTTTCCTTCCACGCGGAGGCGAAGTACTCCGGGTTCGGCGCGTCGTGCAGGCAGAGGAGGCTCCGGCCCGCGCCGAGCCGGAAGGCAATCCACGCGCGGAAGTAATCATGGGTGGATGGAAACTCCCGCATCCGCCTATAGTGGAGCGCGTTGGTCTCGCCGTCCTGGTACGTGTTACGCTTTCCTCCCTTGGATTTCAGCATATCGACCCCTTGGTGCAGCATCGGTATGCCGACGGAGAGGAACAAAACCGCCGCCATAAGGTGGGTGCGTCTGCGGTCGGTGGCGGTGGGATGTTCCCCGCTGCCGCTTTCGTGCTCGGTGATTTCGTCGATCCAGCAGCGGTCGTCGTGCGACTCAACGTAGTTCACCGTCTGCGCGGGAAAGCGGAAGCTGTCGCGCGCGCCCGTCATGAAGTAGAGCAGGCCCTCCGCGCCGCCCTCGCCGCGCACATATTCTTTGAGGAATTCGCGGTACCCGTCGTTCCACGACGCGATGCCGGTCTCCTCGAGCTGGTCGACAATGTGGCCGCGGAAGCTCCACGGCTCCGCGACGAGGATCGTCGACGGTTTGACGGCTTTGACGGCTTCCTCAATCTCAATAAGGGTGTCGCGCCCGAGGAGTTCGCCGAGGTCGAAGCGGAATCCGTCGACATCGAAGTGCTCGATGAGGAAGAGAAGGCTGTCGACAATGAGCCGCCGCACCATGGGCGTGTCGCAGTCAAACGTGTTACCGCATCCGCTGTAGTTGAGGTAGTTGCCGTGTTGGTCGAGAAGGAAATAATAATTGCGGTCGATGTATTGAAAATGGTTGGGCTCGCCCGTGTGGTTGTAGACGACATCGAGGATCACAGCGATGCCCGCCTCATGAAAGGCGGCGACAAGGTCGGCGAATTCCGCGAAGACCTCCATCCCCGCGCCCGCAGTGCAGTACTGGGGCGCGGGCGAGAAATAGTTGATTGGCATATACCCCCAGCCGTATTCTCCGAAATCAGCGGAATCGTAAGCCTGCACCGGTTGCAGCTCCACGGCGTTGATACCGAGGCCGCGCAGATAGCTCCCGCTCTCCCGCACCCAGCGGGCAAGACCGCGGAAACCCGTTCGCTCCTCATCCGGCATATCGACGGGCGCGTGGGCGGCGAGATCGCGCACGTGCCCCTCCATGACGACAAGCTCGTGCCACGGCGGCGGGGAGAACGGCTTCTGCGCGCGAGGCAGCGTCGCCTCGTCGACGACGATGCCCGGACCGGCGGGACCGACAATGGTCTTTGCGTAGGGATCGAGAACGCGGAAGGAAGGGTCGAAGTGCGTGAAGGCCTCGACGGCATAGCCGCGCACCTGGTAGTGGTAAAACCACCCGTGCCGGTTGCCGGGGACGGTTGTCTCCCAAACCACACTTTCGCGCAGGTGCATGGCCACCGCTTTTCCCGGATCGCCGCCGGCGTCTTCGTAGAGGTAGAGATTCACCCCGTGCGCCTGCGGGGCGAAGAGGCGGAAAACAGTCTCGCCGTCGGAGCAGACCGCGCCGAGCGGGAGGTCGGTGCGCAGCTCCTTGAGGAAAGGGCCGGGCCGCATCTGCACGGTCTCTTCCACTTCGCCGATGGCGACAACGAGAAATTTGTCGCTGGCGATATTGAAGGGTAGCGGCGTCTCAAAGTAGAATTCGTGGTGTCCGGTTCTCTTCGGGTAGTAAGCGTAGTTGCGGTTGCCTTGGTCATCGGAAACCTCGTTGGGCGCGTCGTGGGGCACATCGATCCAGCGCTCCCTGCCCGTAACGAATTTGAACTGCAGGGCCTTCCATTCTTTCGCCGTCTTCCGCGGCACGGTGAGTGTTAGGTAGCGGCCGCCGTCGTCCTCGTCCTTATTACTTTCCCTCTCCGGTGCGGCATCGCCGTCGCACAGACCCTCAGCAAGCGTGTGATCGGATTCGTGAAGCCGCCACTTCTTCTGTCCTACCGCTTTCTGCCACCCGTTGAAGTCCCCGGCGAGGTAAATTCCGCGCTCCTCCTCCAGATCGAGGTCCTCCAGTTCGGAGAGCGGCAGGACGAAGTGAACATTGCCGCCCTTGGCATAGTAGCCGCTCAGGAGGGCGTAGTGCATGGGCGGAGCGGGATGGACGCGCTTTACGGGCAGGCGGTCGGCGCCCCAGAAGATTGTTGGCGGCTTCGCGCCCTTCCAGTCTTCCCGCAGGCTCAGCACCCCGCTCTTCGGCGAAGCCCACACCGCTCCGTAAACTCGACTTTTCTCTTCCGCCATAATACGATTGTCCAGCTCGTCGCGTGTCACCGCCGCAGAGGCTTGCAGCTTGATTTTCCCGCGCGATGTTCAAAACGTGGGCGAAACTCTGACTTACGGACCCTTGGACGCAACACCCGAAAAAATCCTCGTCGCCCTTTCCGGGGGTGTCGACAGCGCCGTGGCCGCCCTCGAACTCGTCGGGCAGGGGCACGACGTGGCCGCCGCCTACATGAAGAACTGGATGCACGAGGAGGATCCCTTTGGCGAATGCCCGTGGCAGGAGGACATCCGCGACGCCGAAGCGGTGGCGGAGAAACTCGGCATTCCCTTCCGCGTCCTGAACTTCATGGCGGATTACCGCGAGCGCGTCGTCAAATACCTCGTCGACGGCTACGCGCGCGGCCTCACGCCCAACCCCGACGTCATGTGCAACCGCGAGATGAAGTTCGGCGTCCTCCTCGACTGGGCGCTCGACAACGGATTCGACGCCGTGGCCACCGGGCACTACTGCCGCCGCGCTGAGGCACCGGCGGGCGCGCGCTTCGGCAGCGGTCCCGCCCTCCTTTCGGGCGTGGACGACAACAAGGACCAGAGCTACTTTCTCGCCATGATCACCCGCGCGCAGTTGGAGCGCGCGCGCTTCCCCGTCGGCCGCCTGCGCAAGCCGGAGGTTCGCGCGCGGGCGCGGGCGGGGGGCCTCCCCAACGCAGGCAAAAAAGACAGTCAGGGCATCTGCTTCATCGGCAAGGTGCGCATGAACGACTTTCTGCGGGAGTACATCCCGGACCGCCCCGGCGAGATCGTCAACGCGGCGGGCGAGGTCCTCGGCACCCACCGCGGCCTGCACCGCTACACTATCGGCCAGCGGCGCGGAATCGGCCTGCCCTCCAACAGCGACTTCAGGCACTACGTTGTCATCGCCAAGGAGGTCGCCGCGAACCGCCTCGTCGTCGCCTTTGAGCAGGAACGGCCCGCCGCCCTCTGGCACGCGGCGGTGGGCCTGCACCGTATCAACTGGATCGCGGATATGCCTCCCTCCGAACCCGTCGACCTGCTCTGCAAGGTGCGCTACCGCGACCCGAGCGTCCCGGCCCGCTTCGAGCCGGAGGGTCCGGACAACGGCCGTCTCCTCTTCAAGGAGGAGCAACGGGGCCTCGCAAGCGGGCAGGTCTGCGCTCTCTACGACGGCGAACGGCTCCTCGGCGGCGGCATCTACCCGTGACGCACTTCCGCCGGTTCAGCCAGACCGACTCCAAGCGAGCATCGTAGGCGACGACCGTCCCGGCGGTCGGTCCGGGGCATGCGAAGGCCCGGCGGCAACCTATCCTTCGTCGAGCCAGAGGAGCACTATGAACCTCTGATATCCATGCATTCTTTTGCATTCGACCGCCCGACGCCGACGCAAAAACAGGCGGGTGTCCCATTTAATGGTGGCCCGCGCCCGGCGCGCACGTATTGTGCTGTGCTTTTCCTTACCTGCCGCCCCGCGATGAGCCTCATCGACCAACTAATGGACAAGCTCCAGCGCCACCCCAAGCGGGTGGTTTTTCCGGAGGGATCGGACCCGCGCATCATCCAGACCGCGCGCCAGTTCGCCACCCGCCGCTGCGGCGTGCCCGTCCTCCTCGGCGACCGCGGCGAGATCAAAGACCGCGCCCGGCGCCTCGACATCCGGCTCGACGGCATCCGCATCATGGAGCCCGAGCGCAGCGATGATTTCGAGTTGTTCCGGCCGATGGTCGACAGCCACCCCCGCTACGCGAGTCTTCCCGACGCCGAAAAGCGCGCTCTGCTCTTGGACCGGCACAACTTCGGCGCCTTCATGCTCGCCTCGGGCCGCGTCGACGCCTTCGTCGGCGGTGCGACCGCGAGTTCGTCGAGCGGACTGCGCTCGCTCTTCCGCATCATCCCGCGCGAAGAGGGTTTCCGCACGGCCTCGTCCATGCTCATCCTCGATCAGGAAAAGCGCGAATTCGGCTTCGGCGGGCTCCTCTTTCTCGCCGACTGCGGTGTCATCCCCAATCCAGACGCCGACCAACTGGCCGACATCGCGGTGACCACCGCCGACATCGCCGCGCACCTCACCAACGAGCCTCCGCGCGTCGCTATGCTATCCTTCGCCACGCATTCGAGCCGCCTCGGGCTGCCCATGCTGGAGAAAATCCGCGAGGCCCGAGACATCGCGCGCGAACGCGCCGCCGCCCGCGGCATCGAGATCGAGATCGACGGCGAACTCCAGCTCGACGCCGCCCTCGACCCCGTCGTCGCCGAACAAAAAGGCGTAGCCGGCTCGCCCGTCGCCGGGCGCGCCAACGTGCTCATTTTTCCCGACCTCAATTCGGGCAACATCGCCTCGAAAATGATCCAGGTCGTCGCCGGCGCGCGCACATACGGCCAGATCATCACTGGCCTGAGCCGCCCATGCGCGGAAATCAGCCGCGGCGCACACGCCTACGACATATTCGGCACCGCCGTGATCACCGCCTGCCAGGCCATCGAGCGTTCCTTCCTCTTCGGCACAGGCAAAACCGCTACCTCATGAGTGATTCCCCCAACCGGAAAGCGGCAAACGCGAAGGCGGCCGGAGAAACACGCGGTGCGCTGCAGTCCCGGCCACTCAACCGCGACATCCCCCGCCTCTTCGTCGCCGCCACCCGCCAGAACGACGGCAAAACCACCACCTGCCTCGGTCTCTTCGCCGCACTGCGCGAAATCTACGGCAAGGTCGGCTACATCAAACCCATCGGCCAGCGCTTCATCGAGATCGACGGCGTCATGATCGACGAGGACTCTTTCCTCCTCAACAGCATCTACGACGTCGAAGTACCCATCGAAGCCATGAGCCCCGTGGCCATCGACGGTACCTTCACGCGGCGCTTCCTCGACGATCCCGACAACACCCGCCCCATCCTCGTCGATAAAATCGTCCGTGCCTTCGACCGCACCTCCTTCCAGAAAAAGGCCGTCATCGTCGAGGGGTCGGGCCACGCCGGCGTGGGCGCGATTTGCGACCTTTCCAACGCACAAGTGGCGCGGCTTCTCGGAGCCAAGGCCGTCATCGTGGCGGGCGGCGGCATCGGCAAGCCCGTCGACGAAATCGCCCTCAACCTCTCGCTCTTTGAGAAAGAGGGCGTAGAGGTCGTCGGCGCGATCATCAACAAGGTGCACCCCGACAAAGCCGACATCGTCCGGCACTACACCGGCAACGCCCTCGCCCGCATGGGGCTGCCCCTCCTCGGCACGATCCCCGAGCAACGGCAGCTCCTCGCCCCCAACCTCTCGCAAATCGTTGAAGAGGTGAACGGCCGCTGGCTCAACGGGCGGGCGGGCGGCGCGCACGGGCGCATCACGCAAGTCGTCGTCGGCGCCATGGCCGCGCGCGGGATCATCGACCTTTTCCGCCCCGGCGTGCTCATCATCACCCCCGGCGACCGCGACGACATCCTCCTCGCCGCAACGGCCTCCGCCGGCGTCTCCAACGGGCCGCTGGTCTCCGGCATCGTCCTCACCCGCAACGTCCTGCCCCACCCCAAGCTCATGGAAATGCTCGCGCGCACCAGCATCCCCCTCGTCATCACCGCCGACGAGAGCTACGCCGTCGCCTCCAAAATCCACTCCATGACCGTCAAGACACAGCCCGACGACGCCGACAAAATCCCCATCATCCAGCGCCTCTTCGCCGAAAATATCGACATGGACATGCTCATCCCCCGCCTCCAGTCGAGCCGCTTCGACTGAGTTCAATGAGACGTCCGGGTGCGGCTACACGGAAGCGCTCGCGGGGAACGAAGGGCTTTGCCGCGCGCTCTGTGCCTGCTTTCCGGCAGCGAAGGGCACAAAAGAAGCACTCGCGCACTACCGACTGCTGATGCTCGGGAAGGGAGCGGCGGCAAAAGGCGACGGCACGGGAGCGCGCATCGACCCTGCGGTGCTGCTGGAAGCGGTGAGGAACGGCGGGGAGCTGGAGCCGCACGAGCTGCTGCGGCTGCGCGTGCGGTATTTTACGGAAGGGCGGGCGCTGGGATCGCAGGACTGGCTGGATCGCGGCGAAGGCGCGCGCGTTCTCGCGCAGATGGACCGTCCGCCGCCGAGCCGGCGCGTCGAACTGCCGGACAAGCCTGACCTGGCGGTGGCCCGCTCGCAGGCACGCTACCGGGTGATCGAAGACCCGAGCGGGTGATCCCGGCTCAGCCGCTCTATCCGGACGCAATTAAGAGTCGACCCGCCGTCAATCCACCGCGGTGACGGTCACGGGCACCTCCCGGTCGCCCTGCCGGGCAAAGTCCATCACCTGAATCATCAGCCCGGAACGCGCGTTGCGCTCGACCTGGAGGATGACCGGCAGGTCCGGAAACTGCGAACGCGTGACGCGGACGACATTCTCCACGCGCGAGAGGGAAATATTCGCACCGTCATAGACAATCTGCCCGGTCGCCGTCAGGCGAAAGATCATCGGATCGCGGTCCTCGTCACGCTCTTGGTCGGGATTGGGCTGGGGCCGGTCGACACCAAGCCCGCGCTCGTCGACAAAAACGGTCGTGACGATAAAGAAAATCAGGAGAATGAACACCATATCAATCATCGGAGAGATGTTGATATCGGTCTTGTCTTCGCCCTTATTGATGAGGTTGCGTCTGCTCATGAATCGAAATCACACTGTGCTGGAGAGAAAGATGCTCTCCGCGCCTCCGGCGTTCAAGGAAATTGTCGTGGGCTGATCTTCCGGCTATGGTCCGTTTCACACCATCGCAGCCCCCGCTCCTGGGGGAAACACCGGATGCCGTCGGGTGCCTTGTCGCGCCGTCGGGGCAGCCACCCTTTCGCGCGAAGCAGCTCATGCAGTGGCTCTACAAGCGCCGCGCGGCGGATTTTGCGGAAATGTCCAACCTACCGGCGGAACTGCGGGAGTGGCTGGCGGCCAATTTCCGTCTCAACCCCGCCCGCCTCGTTCTCCTCAAGCGCGCGAGCGATGTCACCGAGAAGCTCCTTCTCGAACTGGAAGACCGCTCCCTCGTCGAGACCGTGCTCATCCGCTACCCGCAGCGCGGCGTCGGCGTGGAGAGCGCGCGCAGCACCATCTGCGTCTCCAGTCAGGTGGGCTGCGCCTACGGTTGCCGTTTCTGCGCCTCGGGCCTCGACGGTTGGAAGCGTAACCTCACCGCCGCTGAGATCGTCGCCCAGTTCCTCCACGTCTGCCACGTCGAGGAAAACCGCCGCGGGCGCCCCCCGAAGGACGCCCTCCCCTTCGACAACGTCGTCTTCATGGGCATGGGAGAGCCCCTCGCCAATTACGACAGCGTCATGGCCGCCATCCGCGCGCTCAACGCGCCGTGGGGCCTCGGCTTCGGCGCGCGCCGCATCACCGTCTCCACCTCCGGTCTCGTCCCGGAAATTCTCCGCCTCGCCGACGAGCCGGTGCAGTTCCGCCTCGCCGTGAGCCTACACGGCGCCACCAACGAGGTGCGCACGCAAATCATGCCGGTTAACCGGAAATACCCGCTGGAGAGCCTTGTTCCGGCCGTGAAAACCTTCGCCGAACGCCGCGGGCGCATGGTCACACTCGAATACATCCTCATCGAAGACGTGAACGACACCTTCGACCAAGCCGAAGCGCTCGTCGGCATCGCCTGCGACCTCCGCGCCCACGTCAACCTCATCCCCTACAACCGCGTCGATGGCCTGCCGTGGAAGCGCCCCAACATCAAGCGCCAGGAAGCCTTCGCCCGCATCCTCCGCGACGCCGCCGTACCCCACACCATCCGCAAGGAAAAGGGGCACGACATCGACGCCGCCTGCGGCCAACTCCGCCTCCGCACCGAACAAAACCGCGCCGCAACCGCGCAAACGGACGGCGCCTGACCGCTTCGACGCCCGGACAGATTCGACCGGTCGGGCTGCGACGCAACGCGCCTTTGCCGTTCCTTACGGTCGGAAAAGTAATTGACCCTATGTAAGCGCGACCGATCATTCGGGGCAACACTCGGGAGCCCGGCACAAGCCGCACCGCGCCGACGCCCGGCTCCCTTCACCGAACACCGCCGCAAGGATGCGCCCGCTCGACAAAGCCGACAAAGTCAAACTCCTCCGCACCATGCTGCTCAGCCGCATGGGCGACCTGCGCGAGCAAAGCCTCATCCGCCAAGGCAAGGGCTGGTTCCACGTCTCCGGGATGGGGCATGAAGCCCTCTCCGTCGTCGGGCACCTTCTGCAAGACGGCGATTTCTTCTCCGGCTACTACCGCGACCGGCCGATCGCGCTCGCGCGCGGCGTGGCCCCCTACGAACTCGCCCTCGCCTTCTTCGCCAAGCAGGCGAGCGCGAGCGGCGGCCGCCAGATGCCCGCCCACTACAGCGACCGCAAGCTCGGCATCTTCAGTATCGCGAGCGTGGTGGGATCCTCCCTTCTGCCCGCCTGCGGTCTCGCGTGGGGCGTGCAACTCGACGGCAAGCCCAACGCCATCGTCACCACCGTGGGCGACGCCGGCACGCGCCAGGGCGATTTCTACGAAAGCGCGGCCCTCGCGCGGGAAATGCGCCTGCCCATGCTTTTCATTGTCGAGGACAACGGCATCGGCATCTCCAGCGTCACCCGCGACATCAACCCGCTCGCCCTCGAAGTCATCGACCAGCGCCACTGGGAGACCGTCGACGGCTGCGATGTCGACAACGTTTACTCTGCTGTTCGCCCCGCTCTCGACCGCATCCGCGCCGGCGAGGGGCCGCAGTTTCTCTGGTGCCGCTGCGAGCGCATCTCCAGCCATTCCAGCGCCGACGACCACCGCAAATACCGCTCCGAGGAGGAACTCGCCTCCCTCGATGAGAAAGACCCCCTCGAGCGCCTCAAGCGCTCCCTCGTCGATGACGGCCACATGAGCGCCCAACAGGTCGCCGCCCTCGAAAAGGAAATCACAGCGCAGGTGCGCGCCGACTACGAGCGCGCCGCCGCCGAGCTGGACCCCGAACCGGGCGATCTCCTCAAGCATGTCTTCGGCCCGCCAGCCCAGCCGCCAGCCCTCGACATCGAGCTGGAAGACAAGGCGCGCATGGTCGACGCCCTCAACCGCACTTTCCACGCCGCCCTCGGCCGCTCCAAAGAATTCGTCTTCTTTGGCCAGGACATCGAGGACCCCAAGGGCGGCGTCTTCAGCCTCACCAAGGGCCTCTCCAGCGCCGCGCCGGAGCGCGTGCGTAACTCCCCGCTCGCCGAGTCGACGATCCTCGGCGTCGCCGTCGGCCTCGCCGCCTACGGCAAGCGGCCCATCTTCGAAATCCAGTTCGCCGACTACCTTTGGCCCGCCTTCAACCAGATCGCCACCCACTTCAGTACCCTGCACTGGCGCAGCAACGGCGAATGGTCCGCCCCCGCCGTCATCTACGCTCCCTACGGTGCCTACCTGCCGGGCGGAGCGCTCTGGCACAGCCAGGCCAACGAAGCCGCCCTTGCCCACTTCCCGGGTATCCACATCGCCGTGCCGAGCACTCCGGAAGACACCGCCGGACTCTTCTGGAGCGCCATGCACGGCAACAGCCCCGCCATCCTCCTCATTCCCAAGCACCTCATGTGGAAGGCGCAGCCCGTGGTGCGACCCGCCGCGCCCGTGCCCTTCGGCAAAGCCCGCCTCGTGCGGGAGGGCGACGACCTCACCGTCGTCGCGTGGGGCAACTGCCTCGAAATCGTGCAGGACGCGCTCGACGGCCTCGGCCCCGGCACCTCCGCCGAGATCATCGACCTGCGCTGCATCGTGCCCCTCGACTTCGCCGCCGTCCGCAACTCCGTGCGCAAGACCGGCCGCCTCCTCGTCGTGCACGAAGACGCCCGCTCTTGCTCCGTTGGCCAGAACATTGTCAGCCGCGTGGCCGAAGACGCCGACCTCTTCGACCGCCTCCTCGCTCCGCCGCGCCTCCTCGCCAAGCCCGACGTCAACATCGGCTACAACCCCGTCTTTGAATTCGAGGCGCTGCCCAACGCCAAAGACGTCGCCGCCGCCGTACGCGACCTCCTCTCTGCCCACGGCGCCCCGCGGGCCGCCGCTGCTTACAAGCCGCCGCCCCCGACCACCACCGAAAATCCAGCCATCCGCAAAATGCAGGAAAGCCTGTCCGAGACCGAACCCGCCGAAGACACCGTCGAAACCATCCGCGTGCCCCTCCTCGGCGAAGGCATCGCCTCCGCCCGTCTCGTCTCCATCCTCGCCAAGCCCGGCGGGACCATCGAGCAGGACGACGCCCTCTGCGAAGTCGAGACTGACAAAGCCCTCTTTCCCGTCGAGTCGCCCATCGAAGGCACCCTCAAAGAGTGGCTTGTCGCCGAGGGCGACGAAGTCGAAGTTGGACAGGACATCGCGCGCGTCGTTGTCGCACAGACCGACGTTCGCACCCCCGCCGCCAAAGCCCCGGAGCCCGAAGCCCGCGGTAAATCCGCCGCCGATATCCGGCCGACCGAGGGCGGCCTACCCCCGCACGTCGTCTCGCAGCTCAAAAACGTCGTCCCCGCCCACATGACCGTCAAAGCCGGGTGGGGCGCCATCCGCGCCGCCCGCGCCGCCGCCAAGGAAGAACTCGGCAAAGGCGCCCCCACTCCCACCGTCATGCTCGCGTGGTGCCTTGTCCAGGCGATGGCGCGACACCCCGTTTTCACCTGCACGAGCAGCGGCGACACCCTCGTCACCCACCGCGAATTCGATTTCGGCGTCGCCGTCTCCCTCGACAACGACGCCCTCGACACTGCCGTCATCCACCGCGCCAACACCCTCGGGTGGAACGAATTCGCCGAAGGCTACGCCGAAGCCGTACGCAACGTGCGCGCGGGCCGCGGCACCTCCAAAGCCGGCACGCCCCTCATCCTCACCAGTATGGGCGGCTATGCCGTTCGCGACGCCCTTCCCGTCGTCGTGCCCCCGGCCATCGCCACCCTCTTCGTCGGCGAGTCCCACCGCGACACCTCCGGCGGCGAGGCGCGCGACGTCGTCAGCCTCTGCCTCAGCTTCGACCACCGCTGGATGAACGGCGTCGCCGCCGCCCAGTTTCTCAGCGACGTGCGCCGCGAAATGGAGACCCTCAGCTACCCCGCCGTGCGCTCCGCGGGTTGACCCGCCCCCGCGTGGCACCGAATCCGCTGCACGGCCGCCCATGCTCCCGCAAGCGCGATACCACCTCTTCGTCTACGGCACCCTCCGCCCCGGCGGCCGCTATTACCGCAAGCTCTGCGCCGCCCGCACGCCCCGCGCCCTTCCCGCCTACGTGCGCGGCCGCCTCTACCACCTCGCCGCAGGCTACCCCGCCCTCGCCCCCGGCGACCAATGGGTGCGCGGAGACATTCTCTCCTTCGACGACAACACCCTCCTGCGCGATATTGACGCCCTCGAGGAATACGACCCCGCCGGCCCGCCCCACGCCAACGTCTACCACCGCACTCCCGTCGACGCCTACGACGCCGACGCCCGCCTCATCGCCACCGTCGACACCTACCGCATGCCCATGACGACCATCGAACGCATGGGCGGCGTCTGGATCTCCTCCGGCACGTGGCCCGAAGGCCTCGCCAACACGGGCGGCCCGTGATCCACAAGGCGCACCCCGCAGCTCCGCGCCGCTCTCCCCGCAAGAACGTCGCCAGTCCGCACATTCAATGGTATTCCACCGACAATACTACCTGACATGTTTTTTCTCCCATAAGAATTCTATTTTCTCAGAGAAAAATAAGGTTGAAGGCTGTGGACCGCCCGTCCTCCGGTGGCTTACTCCACGGCGCACGCCCGATGATGCGGGGGCGCGGCGGCGGGGCGGTTTGCAACGGTCTCGTCGCGCACGGATCGGGCGGCACGGACCGAGACGAGGGCGCTTGAACCGACCATGAGCAATGCGGCAACGACAGGATGGAGGATGCCTGCGGCGGCGAGGGCCATTCCGATGACGTTATATTGGATGGCAAAGAGCAGATTGCCGCGCAGCCGCGAACGCACCCGCCGCGCCAGCGCGACAGCGTCGGGCAGCGAAGCGAAGTCGTCGCCGAGAAAGACAGCGTCGGCGGAGGCGCGTGTGAGCGAAGCCGCCGAACCCATCGCGATGGAGCCGGAAGCGCGCGCCATGGCCCCCGCATCGTTGATCCCGTCACCCACGTAGAGGACGCTTTCGCTGCGCGCCTGCGCTTCGTCGACAAACCGCGCCTTGGCCTCGGGGAGGAGACCGCTGCGGACCTCCCAGTCGGCAGGCAACCCGGCGGGCGGACTCGGGTCGCCCGTGAGCACACAAACCCGCAGCCCAAGGCCGCGGAGCCGCCCGCCCGTCTCGGCAAGGCCCGCACGGAAGCGCTCCGCAACGGAAAAGGAGACTGCCTCCACACCGTCGACAGAGACCACAACCGACCCGCGTACGGTCGCACTCTCCGGCGCATCCGCACCGAGGGAAAAC
>SLLG01000108.1 GCA_007134215.1 Opitutales bacterium
GATGACATGGGTGGGGTGGCAGAGCCCGATGTCGGCCCCGTCCTTCACGCGCAGGGCCTCGGCCGCGAGCCGCGCGATGCCGAACCATCCGACGGGTTGCTCGAGGCGCATGATCTTCTCGCCCACGCCGGGATAGACGCGCTCCTCTTTTTCGCGCACCCGCGCGAGCATTTCGCGGTCCGGCTCCACCGTGTCGTGACACATGAATACGAGTCGCCCCTCGTGGCCGACAATACCGCCGTTGGCGAGATCGACCTCCAGCTCCAGCTCGCCCACCCAGAGAGCGTTGTAACCCGCCTGCACGATGATGGCGCCCGTGTCTTCAAGGACCACCGGCTCGTGCAGGACTTCGTGCGTGTGGCCGCTGACAAAGACATCGACCTCCGGCGCCATGCGCGACCACTTCGTCGCATCCTCCACGCCCACATGGCAGGTCACGACCACGAGGTGCACGCGCCCGCGCAGGCGCGCCGCCTCGCGGGCGAGAGCCCGGCCCGAAGCCTCGAAATCGAGCGTGCCGCCGGGCCGCGGCAGGACCATGCCGATGACGCCCACGCGAACGCCGTTGACCCCGAACTCGCGCGACCCCGGAAAGAGCCGTTCACCGTTGCGGTCGACGAGGTTCAGGGCCACGTAGGTGTCGCCCGAAAGTTTGTTGAACTCGTGCAGCTTGTCCACGTGGTCCCAGCCCTCGGGAGGGTAATCGCGCGCGAGGTTGTGGTCGTGGTTGCCCGGCACGATGGCGTCGTACCCGATTTCACCCACAGCGCGGTAAGTCATCTTGCCCCGCGTGAGGTAGGCCGCGAGATCGCCTTTTTCCACAACGTCGCCCGCGTCGATGAGGAGGACGTCGTCGCGCCGCGCCCGCACCGCCGCGATGTGTCCCGCGACATACGGCAGGCCCCCCATGCCGCCGAAGCCCGGGCGCACGTGGTCGTGGAAATCGTTGGTGTGCACAAGCAGCAGGCGCGCCGTCCCGTCCCCCGCCGCCGTGCGCCGGCCCGCCCCGAAAGCACCCGGCGCCACAAGCCACGGCGCCGCCAGCGCCAGACCCGACGCACGCGCCGCCAGCCCGCAGAATTCCCGGCGCCCGCGCCGCCGCACCCATGCGTCCATACGCGTCTTATTCTCCATAATTCACCGACGGTAGCATAAGTTCATGAACTAAAGCAAGGGGGATCCGCGCGGAATTTCGCGGCAAGGCCCCGGCGCGCGGCGCGGAGCCTCAAGTCCCGGCGGGCACCTTCCGTCGGGCGGGCGAGGCAAGGGCGGGGACGGATTCGCCCTCGACGAGTTCGGGTTCGAAGAGGAGGGTCTGGTCGTTCGTGCCGGCTTTGCGGGCGAGCCGCCAGAGGAGTTGTTCGACGCTCTTGCGGCCGATCGCCTCGGCGTGGATGTCGATGGTCGTAAGCCGCGGTCGGAGCCCCTGGAGCACGGGACCTTCGTTGTTGCAACCGATGATGCCGACGTCGCGCCCCGGTTCGACACCCTGCCGGGCGAGGGCGGCGTAGAGGAGGGCGGCGATGTTGTCGGCGGGGACGAAGAGGCCCGTGGGGCGGCGGGCGGGGGGCAATTTCTTCCATGCGGCGACGAGGGGCGCGACGTCCTCGGCGGAGGAAAGCGCGGGCTCGGGCCATTGACCGGCGCGGGCGGGTTTTGCCTCGAGGAGCGTGTGGCGCAGACCCATGCCGTGGCAGGCGCCGGCGAATTCCATCTTCAGGTGCTCGTGCGAGGATTTTCCTTTCTTGGGGTTGCAGAAGGCGACGAGGCGGTGGCCTTTGGAGTGGAAGTGACGCGCCGCCAGCAGGGCGGCGGTCTCGTGGTTGAAACTGCACAGGTCGCCCGGAGCGCCCTCCGGACGGGCGAGCACCCAGACGACGGGAAAGCGCAGGATGTTGGCGACGAGGGGATGCTCCGAAGGCGGCGGGAGGCGGCCGTATTGCGAGGTTTTGACGATGAGGCCCTCGACGAGATTGTCTTTGAGGAAGCCGGGCACGCGGTCGGCGCGCGGCAGGTTCGCGAAGAGGAGGTTGCGGTTCTCCTCCGCGATGCCGCTCTCCACGCCGTTGAGCACCGCGACCATGACGGGCACGTTGACGAGGGAGGCATCCATCCCCAGCACGACCACGCCGATGTTGCCCGCGCCGGCCGCAGGTCCGGCGTGGTTCGCGCGCGCGCTCCGCTTGCGCAGAGGGCTGTAGCCCAGCTTCGCCACCGCCGCGAGGACCCGCTCGCGCGCCTCGGGATTGACGTCGGTGCGGTTGTTAAGGACGCGCGACGCCGTGCCCACCGCCACCCCGGCGCACCGCGCCACGTCCGACAACTTTATCTTCCCTTTCATTCCCGTTGCGTAACGCGGGCAGTTCGCCGGGGCAATGCGGAATGCGGCGCGGTATTGTGTTTTGTCAGTCAATCACGCCATTTCCACGAGACCGAAGGGAGGGCAGGCTTCCAGCAGCCGCTTGTCGTTGGAGTGAACACAGCGAAAACCCGCGCGGCGGGCGCTGACTCCAAAACCGCATCGGTGCCCCGCTCGCGGAGGTAACACTTCGCAATGGAAGCGCTGTCGAGTCCGGAGTGGTTGACGGCATGCGCGAACGGTCGCGCCGCGGAAAGGGTCTGGGAGCCGGCGCCGCGACTCCCGCGTGACGCAACCCCATTGCCGGTAGAGATGAAATAGCCCTGCCCCTGCCCTCAATTGGTCGAATTGTGCGATTGACAAACAGCGCAATGGAGACGATTTCAAGAAATCCCCTGTGCCCGCACTGAGCCCGGAAACATTTTTGGCACAGATGCGCTGATGCACGGGCAGGAAAACGCGTGCCCGTGAACCCATGGCTCCGTGGGGCCATTCGCGGATGATGGGTGGCCCGGATTCCGCTTGCGGACCGATTTGCCAACGACGTGGAATATAATAAACATGGTAACCTACTATTAACAGATCGGTCAGGTTGGGCTGCATGAGCAAAGAGGAGGGATCGAAACAGGATCGGGGATGACGGCGACAGCGGCGGAGCCGCGGGATCCAGTGGTTTCGCGGCGAGTGCCGTTGAAGGTGCGGCGGCTGCCGCATGCGTGCGCGCCGGAGGGTTGCGATGCGCTCTCGGTGGTGGGTGCGT
>SLLG01000262.1 GCA_007134215.1 Opitutales bacterium
AATATCGACTAAACAGCGACATGGCTATGTTCGCAGTGGAGTTCCCTAGCACTCCTCCGCCGCCGAAACTCATCTCGTTCTTCGCGTTACGCAACGCGTGCCGCAATGAGAAAAACTTCCGGTAGCAGTCGAACAGCAATTCCGACAGCCGCTCGCGCGAGAGACTGGGGTGGCGCCAAGTCAGACACGTCGTGTCGAAGCGGTCGAGATTCTTCTCGGTGATCAACCCTTGAGCTAGAAAGTCGTCGTACTGCTCGGTGCCGGGAATCGGGCAGAGGATGTAGAAGGAAGCCCAGGTCGGGTCCATGTCACGCAGCACTTGCAGATGTTCGTGGACCTCTTGCTCGCCATTTTGCGGAAAACCAATGATGTTGGAAAAGTGCGAACTGATTCCGTGCTCTCGGCACAGCCGCACGATGTCTTTGTATGTCTCCGGACGGTTCTGGCCTTTGTGGGCCGCCAGCAGGACTTGGCGATTGAAAGACTCGACGCCGATGAACATCTGAAAACAGCCGGCTTTGGCCAACAGTTCCACCATTTGTTCTTGCCGCGCGATCTGCGTATCGCACTGGACGAATAAATCCAGCCCGAGTTGCTCGTCGATCATGGCCGCCAGCAGCGCCTCCGCCTCGGGATACTTATTGAAATTATCCGAGGTGAACATAATCGTCCGCACGCCGGCCGCCTTGGCAGCGCGCAGGCTGGCCATCGTGGTAGAAATGCTCTGGCTGCGAATCTTCCGGCCGGCAATCTTGATGACCGAACAGAAGTTGCAAAGGAACGGGCAGCCGCGGGCCGGGTACAGCCCCAGCATCGGGAGGACATACCGGCCAAGGTCCTGGCGGCTGGGAGGGACGACGACTGGTGCTTCGATCTCTTGTTGCCAGCGTTTGCCACGGCCGTAGACCGGCTGAAGTTCGCCTTCGGCCGCGTCCTGCAGGATCTCCGGCCAGATCAGTTCTGCCTCTGCCTGGGCGAAGCTGACACCGCGTCCGTGCAACATCGACGTGTCGCAGGTCATCACGTGCGGCCCGCCGATGACCGCCATGCACCCGCGACGCCGGGCGTAGGCCGCCAAATCCAGCGCGCGATGGAACTGATGGCTCTGCACCCCCACCAGCGCTAGCAGCGTGCGGCTGCCCTGGGGCCGATTGAGCAGGGACATGTAGCGCAGGTCCGTATGGACGTACTCGTCGACGGTGTGGACTTCGACGGGCGTGCCGTCCACGACAGAAGGCGTCATGCTCCGCATGTATGGCACAGTGCTGTTGGGCATGAACCCGCGGCGAAAACGTTCCACATAACCGTCCGCCATGTACTTGCTTGGCTTCAGGATAATAACTCGCAGTTGATGAGCCATGACGCCTCCCGACATCAACCTTGATCATCTTGATGTACTGTTCCTCGACATGTTCGTATCCCCTCACTCCATCATCTCTGTGACCCACTCGCCGAAGTGTGTGATCAGACGCGCACCATGCCGCTCGAGAATGACGTGTAGCGTGTCGCGACCTGCACTGTCTTGAACGGGAACGGAAACGACGGTCTTACCGGCCCTGACGGCATGCACGATGAACCGTGGCGGTTGGCGTCCACAGCGACTGTGTCTCTTGACGGCTCGGTTCATGATTTCGCCCCTAACTTCGGGCATTTCGGGACGTGGGTAAACTAGCGTCTGACGCGCGACCAACGACATGACTCTGTGGAGCGGGTCTTCGCCGATCGACACGGGACTTCCCAGAGTGCGATTTTGTTGAAGCGAGACCCAACAAGACGAGTACGGAAATGAGCCAGTAACCCAGGTCGATTTGCCACCACCGCAAGCCGAAGCGGGCCGAGGTCGGGAAGGCATGATGGTTGTTATGCCAACCCTCGCCGAATCCAAGTACGCCAAACAGGAAATTGTTTCGGCTTTGGTCGCCCGTCCGGAATGGCTGACTGCCCCAAAGATGACAGATCGAGTTGATGCTCCAGGTCACATGATGAACCAAGAATATGCGCGCCAAACCACCCCACAGCAGGCCAGACACGACACCTGTCCAGGTTCCCGTAAGCAACCCGCCCAGTGCGGCGGGAATCAACAGGCCAAGGGCCACCCAGAGGGGAAACAAGCTGCTGGCCGTGCGCAATAGCGCGCTCTGCTGCAGATCTTTGACGTAGTGCTGCAGATTCGGCGGGTCGGGCTCGAAGAACCAGCCCACATGGGCATGCCACAGACCGCGCAACACTCCCAAGAAACTATCACCGTACTCGTGCGGCGAATGAGGGTCTTCGTGCGTGTCGCTGTGCTGGTGGTGACGCCGATGCACGGCGACCCATTTCAAAAGCGGGCCCTCGACGGCCATCGCGCCGAGGACGGCCAATAAAAACTGAACCACTCCCTTGGCTTCAAAGGCACGATGCGTAAACAGTCGGTGGTAGCCGACGGTGATTCCGATGGCCGTAATCGCATACATTCCTATCAACAGGCCGAAATCTACCCAACTGAAGCCCCGGCCCCAAAAGGAAAAAACGACAGCCGCAAAGCCTAGAAGCGGCAGGACGACTGCAATGAGGTTTAGCAATCGCACGCGCATGGAGATCGCTTGCGGGACGTCTGCCCGAAACGGCAACGCCTCATTAGTCCTCAAGTTCTTCGTAGATTCACTTACATTTAACATTTAAATCCTTACCGATCAGTTGCGTCCCGACCAGGACGACCATAGTGCTGCTGCTGGCCCCCGCTCAAAAGCGATACGTTGCCGCCGCGCCGGTTTTCGACGGCATCCGCTCCGTCGGAACGACCACGACCTCGCCCTTCATCCGCAGCACGGCTTCCGCTAAATCATCAAGCACGTCATCGATTTCGGGGTCGGAGAGATCGGCCGGCTGGACCTGGCCAGTCGCGCGGTCGATCTTGCCGGGGATCTGCCGGTTGTCCTCAATCAGTAAGTTACCGACGCGCCCCGCAATCGCGGCTTTCGCGATCTTAGCTATGTCGTCTGAACCGTGGTCTCGGGATCGCGCCGCCTGAAAGTCGTCGCTGAGTTTGGCGAGTCGATGCAGATAGACGGGTTCGACGACCCGCCACGCCTCCGCACGCAACTGATCGAGATCCAAGGCCTCGGTATTCATCATAATCCCGTCGCTCATCAGAAATGGATTGTGGCTGATTTTGTGGAAGAGGTCGTGGTGCTCCG
>SLLG01000278.1 GCA_007134215.1 Opitutales bacterium
ACACGATGGGCAGCAGTATCCACATCCGCTGCATCGACACGGGCCGTCCCGCCCCGTTCCGCGCCCCGGATTGGGCCATGCACTATGAGGACGCCGCCTTCTTCTACGAGCAGGGGCGCAAGCCCAACGAACCGCAGGGCGGCTACTGGTGGATCGAGATCGGCGTGCCCTTTCACACCATCCATGACAACGAGGCCATCCGCCATGAACTCACGCGCCACGCCCTCGGCGTGTGGGACTGGATGAAAAACCGCGACCCGAAGACGATGGAGCGCTGCCGCAACTACGCCCTCGAATTCATCGGACAAGTGCCGGGCAAGCGCGAGAGCCGCCGGGTAATGGGACTCCATTTCCTCAACGAAAACGAATTGCAGCGGCGCGAGGCCTTTCCGGACGAGTGCGCCTACGGCGGTTGGTTCATCGACTTGCACACGCCGGGCGGACTCCTCGCCGATTCCAGCGAGCCCGCGAGCGCGCTCGGCTACGACGACCGGGTTGCCGAAATCGCCCTCAAATACATCGGCCCCTACGGCATCCCCCTGCGCTCCCTCATCTCCAAGGATGTCTCCAACCTCATGATGGCCGGGCGCAACCTCTCCGTCACCCACGCCGCCCTCGGCACCGTGCGTGTCATGGCCACCTGCGGGCTCATGGGTCAAGCCGCGGGCACGCTCGCGGCCGCCTCCGTCCGGCGCGGCGCCGAACCCGGCGAAGCGGTCGAAAGCGCGGTCGGCGAGGTGCAGCAGACACTCCTGCGCGACGGGTGTTTCCTGCCGAACCGCCATAACGAAGATCCGCTCGACCTCGCCCGCGCGGCCCAACCCTCCGCCTCATCCGAACTCCGCTTCTCGGGCATTGGCGCGTGGGAACGGGATATCGACCGCAATCTCCGCGAAAGCTACTGGGGGCGGGCCTACGGCCGCGAGCGAGCCCTTGCCGACGAACCCTGCCAGTGGTTCCACCTCGCCGGCGGCCGCCTCGACCGCATCGCCATCCACCTCCACAGCGAGGCGGATACCCCCGCCGAAGCAACGGTCGTCCTCCGCAAAGTCGATTCCATCTGGTCCTACGACCGGGAGGACGGGGAGATCGTCTGGACTGGCACAATCTCCGTGCCTCCGGGTTGCGACGACCTTGTCTGGATCGCGCCGGAGCTGAACGGACTCGCCGACGGCTGCCACCGCCTCGAAGTTTCCGGCCCGGAAAACGTCCACTGGCGTTACTCCGGAGCCCACCCCTACGGCATCACGGGCGGCCACATCATCGGATCCGGGCGCTACCACTGGTTTCGCCTCCCCGGCGAATTCGCCTTCAGCCTCCAGCCCGCCCAACCCGTCCACGGGCCGCGCGAAGCCCTCACCGGCGTCACCCGTCCGCGCGAGCGCAGCCACGCGTGGTTCAGTGATCCCGCCGCCGCGCTTCCGCAATGGCTCGAATTGCGTTGGCCTGACAAACAGGAGGTGCGCACCGTCGAACTGACTTTTCCCGGCCAGCTCGTCTCCGAGCCGCATTGGGAGAACCCGTTTTACGTCGCTCCCCACGTTGCCCGCCGCTATGTTCTGGAGGCGTGGACCGGCGGGGCGTGGACGCCGCTTGTGCGCGAATCGGAGAACGTCCGCGTGCGCCGGCGGCACGACCTCGAAAAGCCCGTCGCCACCGACCGTCTGCGCCTCGTCGTCCACGAAACCCACGGCGCTCCTTCCGCCGGACTCACAGAAATCCGCTGCTACGCCTGAGGGCCGCCTGCCTTCAGGAAGCGGCGCGTGCTGTCACCGGGCGTTCTTCCGGTTCGCGTTTCAGGAAGGTGCGCAGCGACGCCACGCCGTGGTTGTCGAGGAGCCGCCGGGCGTCGTCGAAACCCTGGGCGAGCATTTCCGGCGCGTGCGTGTCCGAACCGAGTGTGAAAGCGACGCCTTCTTCGACAGCCCATGCGAAAATCTCCGGCAGCGGATGGATATGCGGGCCCTGTCCCTTGAACTTGCCGCTCGTATTGATCTCCCAGCAGGAGCCGCTCTCCGCCGCCGCGCGCAGCGCGCCCCGGATCACCTCTTCGTAGTCCGCCGGGTCGAACGGCCCCGCGAGGGTACCATAGAGCCGGATGAGGTCGGGGTGTGCCACGCTGTCGTAACGACCGGAGTGCATGCCCGCCTCGAGGTGGCGGAAGTAGTGCCGGATCACTTCCGCGTCGGTCACGAGCCCGCGCTCGCGCAGCCATGTGTGGTACGCGGGCAACTGGTGGTGCAGCGATCCGAGGACGAAGTCGAACGGCTCCGCTTTGAGGATTTCGTCCATCTGCGCCATGACGCCTTCGTCCGGAAAAATCTCCGCCTCAATGCCGTAGCGCACCTCGATACCGCGCGCTTCGCCGAGGCGCTTTGCTTCACCGACAAAGCGGCGGTATACGGGCAGTTCTTCCCGCCGCATGCGTATGCCCCGGCCGCCGAACGAATCGTCCGGCATCGGTATGTGGCAGGTGAAGGTGATCATGCGCAGGCCGCGCTCGTCGGCAGCTTCAATGATCCCTTCGGGCTCGCCGAGGGCGTGCCCGCAAAGGGGGGTGTGGATGTGTGTGTCGAAATCGAATTCCATGGTGAAACAGAGAAAAGTTCCGCACCGGTCCGCTTCGGCGGTCACGGCCACGGTGCGAAAGAGAACACCTTCGCCGCGGTCGCCCGCGAAGGCAAACGCCAAAGGCACCGTCACCGAATCGGCACAGCGGCGCGCCTTTGGGCGGCGGCTTGCCATGGGCCGGAATCCTCGTTCTCCTTCGCCGCCATGAAAGTGGGCCTCGCGCAGATCAACACCATCGTCGGCGACATGGAGGGCAACCGCGCCCTCATTCTCGACGCCTACCGCCGCCTTGTCGCCGACGGTGCGGAATTGGTCGTCTTTCCGGAGCTGGCGGTCTGCGGGTATCCGCCGCGCGATCTCCTCTTCAAACGCCGCTTTGTGCCCGACAACCTCGCCTCGCTGGAAGCCATTGCCGCGGAGGTCGGGGAGATCCCGGCGGTCGTCGGCTTTGTTGACAACAACCCGGCCAAGCGCGGCCGGCGCTTCTTCAACGCCGCCGCATGGTGCCACAACGGGCGCGTCCGGCACACCGCCCGCAAATGCCTCCTGCCCACCTACGACGTCTTCGACGAGGACCGTTATTTCGAGGCCGCCGCCAAGCCGGTCGTCGTTGACTTCTCAGGAGCCCGCGTCGGGATAACGGTTTGCGAGGACATCTGGACCGGTCCCGTTGTCGAGACCAGCCGCCACTACCGGAGCGATCCGCTCGCGCAACTCGCCGAACGCGGGGTCGACCTCGTCATCAACCTCTCCGCCAGCCCGTGGCACTACGGCAAGGATTCGACGCGCCTCCAAACCGTCGGGCAGGCCGCCGGGCGCGCCGGGTGCCCGGTCGTCTACGTTAACGCGGTGGGCGGAAACGACGAACTGATCTTCGACGGGCACAGCCTCGTCATGCGCCCCGGCGGTGAACTCGTCGGCGCGCTCGCGGGCTTTGCGCCGGAAGTGCGTGTCATCGACACGGGGGACGGGGGAGGGGAGGCCGTCGCGGATACCTTCGAGCAGTCGGAGTGCGCCGACATACACGACGCGCTTGTCCTCGGATTGCGCGACTACGCCCGCAAGAGCGGGTTCCGGCGGGCACTTGTCGGATTGTCCGGTGGTATTGACTCCGCCATTACAGCGGCGCTCGCCGCCGGGGCGCTCGGCGCGGAGCAGGTGACCGGCATCAGTCTGCCGTCGCCGATCTCCAGCGAACACAGCCGGGACGACGCCGCCGCGCTCGCCCGCAACCTCGGTATCGCCTACCACACGCTGCCCATTGGTTCCGTTGTCGAGGCCGCCGAGAACACGCTCCAGTCGCTTTTCGAAGGCCGCGACCGCGATGTCACCGAGGAAAATATCCAGGCGCGCGCGCGCGGTCTCCTGCTCATGGCCGTATCCAACAAATTCGGCGCTCTGCTCCTCACGACCGGCAACAAGAGCGAGATCGCCGTTGGCTACTGCACACTCTACGGCGACATGGCCGGCGGCCTCGCCGTCATCTCCGACCTGCCGAAAACCAAGGTCTTCGAACTCGCCCGCTGGATGAACCGGGAGCGGGAAATCATCCCTTGGAATACCATCGAGAAACCGCCCTCCGCCGAGTTGCGCCCGGACCAGAAGGACGAGGACAGCCTCCCGCCGTATCCCGTCCTCGACCGCATCCTCAAACTCTACGTCGAAGAAGGGCACTCGTCCGCCGAAATCATCGCGGAGGGAATCGACGAAGCCGCCGTGCGCGATATCATCCGCAAGGTCGACCTCAATGAATACAAGCGCAAGCAGGCCGCGCCCGGTCTCAAGATTTCCCCGCTCGCCTTCGGCGTCGGCCGCCGCATCCCCATCGTGCAGAGGTACGTGAGCTGAGACGCCGCCTGCGCCGGGGATCTGCTGCGTTTGCCGGGCGGGCGGTGGAGATTGCGGATGGAAGCGGCGGGTGCGGTTTCCACGGGCTCCGTGAAAGATTCATGGTTCTCGTGACTCCGGAGCGGGTAACGGCGGTGGCGCGGGTTTACGAATTTCAGTTGACCGGTCCGCGCGGTCGGGCATGGATGGGAGGCGTCCGCAAACGAAGTAAATCCATCTTATCAACCAAGGCACAATCCATGGATCCCGCCAAAGACCCGAGGGGCTTTTTCGAGGCGCTGTTCGACCTCTCCTTTTCACGTTTCATCACCACGCAGATCATCCGGCTGCTCTTCATTCTCGGCCTGGTCGTGATCGCGGTCAGCTATGTGAGCGCGGTGGTGGCGGCGTTTGCCGCCCATCTTTCTACGGGGCTGCTGGTTATGTTCATCCTCGGGCCGGTTATGGCGTTTGTGCAGATTGTCTTTCTGCGCGTGGCGCTGGAACTGGTGATTGTGGCCTTCCGCACGATGGAGGCGGCGCGCGAGGTCGCCCGCAATACCCGCGAAGGGGACTGAGTCGGGGATTTTTTGTTGCGCGGGTGCGTGAATCCGCCAGCTTGGTCCGCTTTGCCCGTGGGGCGGGCGTGCGCCGGCTCCCGCGGGCCGAGCCACAGGATTGAGGATGAGACGAACGCACACATGCAACGCTTTGACGCCCGACGCGGTGGGAGACACTGTCCGGCTGATCGGCTGGGTGGATTCCCTGCGCGACCACGGGGGTATCCTTTTTGTCGACCTGCGCGACCGCGAGGGGATCACGCAGCTGGTCTTCGACCCGGAGAAGGAGGCCTATGCCGGACCGCTCGCGAAAGTCCGGCCGGAGTCGGTCATCGAGGTGCGCGGCACGGTCCGCGCCCGCGCTGAGAGCGAGGTGAATCCAAACCTCCCAACAGGTGCCGTCGAGGTGAGCGTGGCCTCGCTCGAGGTCCACAATATTTCGGAGACGCCCCCGTTCCCGCTCGACGACGAGAAGGCGGGGCGTGTGAACGAGGACCTGCGCCTGCACTACCGCTACCTCGACCTGCGTCGGCCGGGCATGTTCCGCACGCTCAAGCTCCGCAGCAAGGCGGCGAAGGCGACGCGGGACTATTTTGACGAAGCGGGCTTCCTCGAAATCGAGACGCCGTACCTCTTCAAGAGCACGCCCGAGGGCGCGCGCGAGTTTCTCGTCCCTAGCCGCCTCAACGCGGGCAAGTTCTACGCCCTCGCGCAGAGCCCGCAGCAATACAAGCAGATGCTCATGGTCGCCGGGGTCGAGCGCTACTACCAGATCGCGCGCTGCTTCCGCGACGAAGACCTGCGCGCCGACCGGCAACCGGAGTTCACGCAGATCGACATCGAGGCATCGTTTATCGAGCGGGAAGACATGTACGCCCTCGTCGAGGGGCTGCTCGCCCGCATTTGGAAGGATGTCCTCGGCGTGGAGATACGAACCCCCTTTCCACGCCTTGCCTACCGCGAGGCGATGGACCGCTACGGAGTGGACAAGCCCGACACGCGCTTCGACCTCGAATTGGTCGACCTGAGCGGACTCTTCAAGGAGAGCGCCTTCAAGGTGTTCGCCGGTGCGGTTGCGTCCGGCGGGGTTGTGAAGGCCTTCAACGCAAAAGGCCTCGGCGATGCCACGCAGGGAGAAATGCGCGACCTCGAGAATGCCGCCAAGGCGCTCGGGGCGAAGGGCCTGGCCTTCATCCGCGTTACGCCCGAGGGCGAGTGGAAATCCCCCATCCTCAAGTTCTTCTCGGAGGAGGAGCAGGCGGAACTCAAGCGTATGCTTCGCATCGAGCCGGGGGACCTTGTGTTCTTCGCCGCGACGGAATGGGAGCGCGCCTGCACGATTCTCGGGCGCGTGCGCCTCGACAGCGCCAAGTTGCTCGAAAAGCGCGGCCGCCTGTCCATTCCGCAGGACCAATACAATTTCCTGTGGGTCGTCGACTTCCCGCTTATGCTTTTCGAAGAGTCGGAGGGGCGGTTTGTCGCCGCTCACCACCCGTTCACCGCGCCGGTGCCGGAGGATGCGCCCTTGCTCGATTCGGACCCCAAGGCCGTGCGTGGGCAGCACTACGACTGCGTGCTCAACGGATGGGAGATCGCCGGCGGGTCCATCCGTATCCACCAGCCGGACCTGCAAAAACGCGTCTTCGAGGAAATTCTCAAAATCCCCGCGGACGTTGTGCAAGAGCGCTTCGGCTACATGCTCCGCGCCTTCAAATACGGTGCGCCGCCGCATGGAGGGATTGCCTTCGGCTTTGACCGCCTTGTCTCACTCCTAGCCGGCAAACCCATGATCCGCGACGTCATCGCCTTCCCCAAGACCCAGAAGGGCCAGGACCTCATGGCCGACGCGCCGAGCGCCGTGACACCGCGGCAATTGCGCGACGTGCATGTCGAACTCGCCGGAGGCGAAGAAGCGTAGGCAGGGGAACCGCCCCCCCTCGGCTATCACTCGTTATATAAATTTATAGCTTAGATGTAAACCGAAAATCTTTTATTCGTAGCTATTTAAGTACCGATTTTAATCCGTAGCTTAATTATTTGACGTAAAAGATAGGTCACAATTAAATGAGTTGACGATTAATTCGGGGAAACAAGCGGGCTGCGGGGCGTTACCGGGGGTTCGCAGCGCGAAGCTGCGCCGGGCGCCCAAGCGGTTTGGGATGCGGGGCGCGGCTGGATGCCGGACCGGCTGTCAGGCGCCGATGACGGCTTGGACGCGTACCTTCGTGCCGGGCGGCTGGTAGGGGACGAGGGTGCCTTCGAGAGGGTTGCCGTCGAGGGTGAGGGCCGGGGGCGAGGCACTGTCGCGCTCGACGCGGATTTCGATGGAGTATTCGGCGCCGCGGATGTGGCGGACGACGGTGCACTCGTTCCAGCCGTCGGGAAGCTTCGGGTCGAAACGGAGACCGTCGTATTCGGCGCGCACGCCGAGGATCCATTCGAGACCGGTGAGGAAAAGCCATGCGGCGGAGCCTGTGCGCCAGCCGCTGAGGTAGAGGCTGCGCTGCATGCGCCGTTTGACGACGGGGCCGATGTACATGTTGGGCACGGCGAAGGGCTCGGTGTCGGTGTTGGGCTTGTTGTCGGTGTCGGGAAGGATGGTGCGGATGGCGTCCCATGCCCCGCCGCCGCGTCCGGCCATGGCGAGGGCGGCGGCCCAGAAGCAGTTGCCGTGGGTGTAGACGCTGCCGTTCTCGTAGAAGCCGGGGGTCATGATGGACATTTGTCCGATGCGCGGCTTGAAGAAGGTCGACTGCGGGTAGCTCAGAACGACACCGTAGCCGACATCGAGGTTGTCGTAGACGGCCTGGACGGCGGAGGCGGCGCGCCCGTCGTCGGCGATGCCGCTGATGACAGACCAGCTCTGCGGGTTGACGAAGATACGCAGCTCGCCCTTGTCTTCGGGAGGCCCGTCGGACGCGCCCACGGGCACGCCGTCGTCGTCGAACGCGCGCATGTAATAGCCGCCGTCTTCATCCCATGAGCTTTCGTTGACGGCGTCCGCGAGTTCGCGGGATCCGCGGCGCATTTCGTCGGCGACATCGGTCTGGCCATGGCGTTCCGCGAGTTCGGCGAGGAGGTCGCAACCCCACTTGACTTGCATGGAGAGCATGACGCTGACGCCTTCGCCGCGGCGGCCGACGCCGTTCATGGTGTCGCACCAGTCGCCGTAGTAGATTTTGCTGAGGCCGTGCCGCCCCCGGTGTTCGAGGAGGTGGCGCTGCGCGAGGACAACGTGCTCCCAGGCGGTGCCCGAATCGACCGGTTCGGCGTAGGGGTCGTCCTTGTTGAGGTATGGCACGCGCGAATCAAGGATGTCGAAGTCGCCCGTCTCCTTCAGGTATTGGGTGAGGGCCATGACCATCCAACTCGGCGAGTCGGCGTAGTGCTGAAGGTCGAGATGGGCGTTGGGCAGACGCCACGCGCGGATGCAGCGGCCGTCGGGGAACTGCTTGGAAAAGACTTCGAGCAGGCAGGCGCGGGCGCGGGCAGGATCGGTGAACCGGTGCCCGAAGCTGTCCTGGAGGATGTCGCGGTAGCCGCGCCCGATCACACGACCCCAGCGGGCGACGAAGGCGAGTTGGTGTTTGAGCCAGACGTTCATCCAGCGGTCGAACTGCGGGTCGGGCGTGGAGACGGTCTGCCGGGAGACCATGGCGTCGGCGCGCGCATGAATCTCGGCGAAGGCGGCTTCGACGGCGCCCGGGGCTAGGCGGCGGCGGATTTTATCCCGACCTTCTTCTACGGTTTCGACCACGCCGAGCGCGACGTTGAATGTGACTTCCGCGCCGGGTTCGAGAGTGAACTCATGGCGGAGGCTGGCACCGAGCCATTCCGTGCCGGCCTCGGGATTGGTCACGTTGCCGGACTCGACCGCAAGAGGGTTGTTGTAGCCGCGATAGTGTCCGATGAAAGCATCACGGCTGACGGTCATGCCGGCGACGTCGGCGTCGCTTGCGAGGAAGGCTTTGAATTGCGGTGGAAACTTCACGCAGGAGTTGATTCCAAAGACGGCCTTGTGTTCGGCGTCGTAGCGGCCGCCCAGGACAGCGACAAAGTCCATGAGCGTGCTGCCGCCCGTGAGGTGCATCTCGACGTAGGGGAAGGCGCTGATGCGGCGCGGCTTGCCGGAGCGGTTGGCGAGCGTGACCGTCCAGAGTTCGAGGCGGTCGCTTCCTTCCGGCACGAAAACACGCCAAGACGCCTCAATGCCCTTGTGCGCGGACTCGTTGATCTGGTAGCCTAGGCCGACGCGGCAGGCCCACTTGTCGAAGTGAGCGCCGCTGCCGGGACCACCCGTGAGCGACCAGTATTCTCCGGTGTCGCTGTCGCGCAGATACACAAAGCGGGGTCCGCCGGAGCCGTCACGGTCCTCGGTGACATTGACGCGCAGGCCTTCGCCCGTGGGTTGCCAGAAGCTGGCGCCCGTGCCGTGTTGCGTGAGGTTGACGAGGTAGTCGTCGCTCACAAGGTAGTTGTGCCATGGGCGCGGCGTCTCCGGGTCGGTGATGACGAACTCGCGTCCGTCGGCGCTGAAGTATCCGTTTCGGGTGGGGAAGATTGAGGGAATCATCGGGTTTTGGCTATGGCAGGGGCGGCAGTCGGCGCAAGTGAATTGCGGGAAAGCAGCGAACGAAGGCGCTCGCTGGAGTTCGTGTTGCCGTGGCCGGTGAATGCGGCGGGCGGCGGGGTTCCGGCTTTTTCTTTGGTCGCTTCAGCCTCCGAGTTCGCGGCGTCCGCTGTAGCGGGCGAGTCGGTCATGGCGGGGGTCGTGCGGCAGCGGGGGTTTCTGCTGCGGCCCGCCGGACTTCTTGGTGCCCCCGGAGCCGGCGAAGCGGGCAACGCCGACGATGAGGAATACGATGCCCGCGCCTGAAGCCGTGAAGCCGATGGCGAAGGCCGTGAGAAAGCGCCGGATGAGGGCGCGGAAATCGAAGGCCGACACGGTCAAAACCGTGGGAGGCCCGTCGCCCCGCGCGTTGATGGTGATCTTGCCGGGAGTCTCCACGGAGAAGTAGGCAATGCTCCGTTTGCGTGTGCCTCCGCGCGTAACAGAGACGGAGGTGTCCGGTGCGAGAGACAGTTCCGTGCCGTCTTCGTCGGTGATGGTGAGGGTCCAATCGGCGGGCAGATACTCCGGTGCGCGGTGGCGGCGTCCGTACGCCGTTCCTTCAAACTCATGCCAAAGGAAGTGGCGCCCCGGTTCGGCGATCTCGACAACTCCTGTGCCGGGGGCATGGATGCGTCCGTGCGTCCCACCGCGCTCGGAAAGGAAGGGCAGTACAATCAAAACGGGGACGGCGGCGATCCCCAGAAGAAAGAGAACTGCCCCGAGGAGGATATTGAGGAGGCCGGGGCGCATGGCTTCAACGGCATGCAGTCATTGGCGGGGATTCTCCCGCTCTCCTGCCGCGCCCGCAAGTTGAATCCGCCAGTCCCGGCGCGCGGCTTCGCGGTCGTCCGGGCTCAGCCGCGCGAGCGGCACCGTGTACTCGGTCCCGTCCATGCGCAGGACGGCGCCCGCCGGTCCCATGCGATTGAATGTTACCTCCATGGTACGGCCTTCGATGTCGGTACACTCGCGGGTTTCTCCCGCCGCGGCGGCGAAGGTGGCTATGGGTAGCAGAAGGAAGACACGGCAAATGCGGCGGCAGACCATTAGGTGGATTCGTGTGGTTCACAAAATGATCAGCGTGATTCCGGGCAGCGTGCAGAACCCAAGCCGCCCAAGGTTTTCGTTCGTGTCTCATTCAAGAGGATTTTCAGGACAACACCGGGCATCCGCAGAAGAGGAGAGGACGCTGGCGGAAATGCCAACCAAAATGATTCACATTTTCAGCGTTCCTCAGCGAGAAATGGGATTCGGCGCCGTATCCGCGAAATTTTAGCGTTTGGCTCGACGGAGTCGGTGGTATGTAAGGGGTTTGATGACAGAAGACAAATTCCCCTTGGAGAAGAAGACTGCGGGCGTCGTGCGCTGGGCAATGATCGGAGCGGGCAACGTGTGCGAGCACAAGGCGGGGCCTCCGCTCTATGAGACACCGGGCTCGGCTCTGGCGCTCGTTCACCGGCGCGACCGTGCTGCGGGCGAGGATTTTGTGCGCCGCCACGGGCACGGGCGCTTTGCCGGGACCTTGCGCGAAGTGCTGGACTCGGATGAAATCGACGCCGTCTACGTGGCGACGCCGCACGCGCTGCATGCCGAACAGACCATCGCTGCGCTGAAGGCGGGCAAACATGTGCTTGTCGAGAAACCCATGGCGCTCAATACCGGGGATTGCGACGCGATGATCGAGGCGGCGCGCGCCAACCGACGTGCCCTCGGCGTCGCCTACTACCGGCGGGGCTATCCCTCAGTGCAGCGCTTGCGCGCACTGCTCGACGCCGTGGCTATCGGTCAAGTGGAGCGGGGGAGCCTCAACAGCGAGTTTCCTACAAGCCACCGGCTTGACCTCGTCCACTACCTGCTCGGCGACATCCGCGCGGCGCGGCGCATCGCGGGTGGCACGGACCCGTTTGCCTTCGAGGCGATGGCACCCCGGTTTGAGGTCGAGACAGTATCCGGCGCGGTCGTGCGCATGACCACGCCTTGGGCGGAGAGTGGTATGCCCGAGGCGCTCCGGCTGGAGGGCCGCGCGGGCACGATCCACCTCACCGACCTTAAAGGCGGGAGGCTCGCCGTCGAGAACGGGCACGGACGGGTCGACGAAGACGCCGGCACACTTGCGCACACGCACCGGGGCCTCATGGAGAACTTCGTCGGCCACATTCTCGACGGTCGCCCGCTCCTCTGCGACGGCGTGGAGGGCCGTAAGTCCACCGTCATCCTCGATGCGCTCGCCGCCGCCCCGGAATCCGGGGACTGGACCGAAGTGGCCTACGGCGGATAGTCGCATTCAACTCACTGACACCGGGTTGGCAACTAATTTAATTGAGAGAATATAAAATGCATTAATTATCTATGATTTATTTATTTTAAATATATATCTTTTAAATAAAATTTTGTTTGTGCGTTGGGAGGTAGAGGCGGCACAATGCATGTATTGTGAGCTACCATCTACGGATCAAGAGTTCCCACCGGGCGGCGTTCCACTGTGTGTGCCGGGTGGCGCGGCAGCTGGGGCTGCTGGGTGAACCGGAGCGCGACGCGCTGGCGGCGGCGATGCGCCGGGCCGCCGCTTTCTCGG
>SLLG01000023.1 GCA_007134215.1 Opitutales bacterium
GTCCGTCAGCAGAAACGCCCGCCCGTTGATGCGGCTCACGACATGGTAATACCCGTCGCGCCCCTCCGGCACCACCGCACGCGGCACACGACGCGCCTTGCGGGGGACACGCTGCGAAACAGCCGCTGCCGCAACGGAAACAGCCCCATTTCCTCCTCCCGGTTCAGTCTTCATTCCTCCCAGCCTGTTCAAGTTTCCCGGTTTGTCAACGGTAATTTACATTGTATTTTGTATTTTATTTTCCGGTCTCGGTTCGGCGCCCATTGCACACGCCGCCGCGCAGACTTCCAGCCCCGTGCGGCAAGGTCTCATCGCCATGCTCGGGACGTTCATCGACACGATCATCGTCTGCACAGTGACCGGCATGGCCATTCTCTCCACCGGCGTGTGGCACAGCGGCACCTCGGGGGCGGCTCTCACGAGTCTTGTCTTCGACACGGCGCTGCCCGCCTACGGCGGCCACATCGTGGGCATCGCCCTCGCGCTTTTCGCTTTCACAACGTTCCTTGGGTGGTCCGTCTACGGCGAACGCTGCGCCGGTTTCCTCTTCGGGGCGCGGTGCGTCACACCCGACCGCGTGTTGTGGCTCTGCGCCATTCCCGTCGGCGCGATGGTCGAGCTGGACTTCATCTGGCTCGTCGCCGACACCCCCCTCAACGCCCTCATGGCCCTGCCCAACCTCATCGCCCTCGCTCTGCTCAGTCCCGTCGTCTTTGCCCTCACCCGCGTCCACCTCAACGGAAGCAAGTGACGCGGCCCCCGGCCTCTTCCCATCCAGATCAAGGCACCATCAAATAAGGCACATCCCCGGCCAGTGCCCCAAGGTCCATTCCCCATGCGGCGTTAAATCAATGTAAATCGAGAATGCGAGTGCACAGGCGGTCAATTTTCGCTTGCCCGTGAAGCGCAGGCCCGATTCAATCAGCTTATCTTCTCTATAAGTCCGCACGGTAAGGTAACGGGCGCAACCGTACCCGGCAAACCTGACCGACCGAGCCCCTCTCTCCATATCTCCGTCACTGCCATGAAGAACCCCGCCGTTTCACGACAGGCACCGGAAGCCGGTGTGTCCGCATGCTCCGTGTCCCCGTGCCCGCTGCGCCGCCTCACCGGCATTGCCGCCGCTCTTGCCGCAATGTCCATGGCCTACCCGGCCGCCGGGCAGACCATCCTCAGCGCCCTCAACGGCGACCAGGAGATCACGCGGGAGTGGCTCGCCGCCGTCTATGTCGATGCCGGCGACGGGGTGGGCGCCCTCGCCTCGGCGAAGTTTGACTACAGCGGACCCTCGCCGGGAGTTGCGGTCTTCGATTATCGCTTCGCGTGGACCGTCGAACGGGAAGACCCGGACACCGGCGTGTGGGATCCGGTCGAGCTGGAAGGCGGCGGCACGGCGTTTCACGACGACCCCTTTACCGTCGCGATGGACGACACCTCGCCGCAGACGACACAGTCCTCCTCTGTAAACCTAAAACTGGCCGCTCCGCCCGACCTCTACGTGCGCTACCGCGTGGCCGTCGCGCTTGAACGCCTGAACGGCGTATGGGCAACCGTGGACGGCCCGCTAACCAGCACGGGCATGCAGCTGTATTGGTTCGGCAATGACGATCCGGACGACGACGCGCTCAACATCATCTCCGAAGTAACGGGCGTCGGATTCACGCAACGCTATGCGCTCGACGGCGCCACCGTCGCGACAAAGCGGAGTTTCCGTGTATCGACAAGTCTCGATATCCGCCGCTTCGACGCCTTCAACGAGCCGCCCGTCAACGATATCGTGCAATTCCGTTACCGGTTCCGCCTCGTGCGCGATGACGACGGCACGGAGATTCCGCTTGCGCAGAGCCAGTTCAACCGCAACCACTCCGTGCCGACCTTCGAACAGGTGTGGGTGTTCGCCTTTCCGGCAACCGTGAGCGTCGACCAGACCTTTGCCCTGCGTCCCGCTGCGCAGATCGACTCGGTGGCGACTACCTATACGGTTTATGTCGAGGTGGAACACACCGAGGAACCGGGCGTCCTACGCACGAGCAACGAAGAAGCACAGGACGCGCAGCGCCTTCTGCATTTCAACAGCAGCTTGTCCTACGGCGGCTTCGCCACGACATTGCGCGATTTCACCAACAATCCCGCTGCGACGGCGGTCGTCTCGGCCAGCTTCATCACCGTCGAGCTGGCCAACCCTTCCGGCCACCTGACGGCCCATCCGGGGTACACCTACGCCTCGCCCGGGACGGTCACGGCGCGGCTCTTCGCCGGCGGCGGCCTCACCGCCGTGAGTCCGAGCCCAGCAATCGCCGTGACGCCCCCCGCCGCGCCCGACGCAGGAACCGCCGCGGGTATTCGCTTCACGCGCAGCGGTCTTACGCTAACGCTTTTCGGACTGCGCGCCCAAATCGAGGCCCGCCTGCCGCAGGGGATGGGCGTGGGCGACTGGTCGGAAGACCGCGAGCTGGATTCATGGCTGCCCTTCGGCGAGCACAACCTCAACGCGCAGCTTGTCCCGGCGCCTCCCTTCCTCACCTACGACCGGGGCGGAGCGGTCTTTTATGTCTTCGAAGAGTCCAAGCCCGTCGGTCTCGCGGCCGTGCAACTCGACTGGACCGTCGCGTCCGGAACTTTCACCTCCTCCACGGTAAGCAACCACCACTATGTGCGAAGTGGTTTCGTCGAAAAGCTCGCCAACTCCCCCGTCGCCCCGCAGCTCCGCTTCAAACGCTCCAACGAGGGGTATTACGCGGGCCTCGTCGAAACACCCGCCACCGCCGAAGCGACATGGCATCACGGCCCCTCAAACGGAGCCGAGATGAGCGTGGAATTCGGTTTCGGCCCCGTCTCATTCCACACACACTTTCCCTACAACACGGAGATCATCGTCGATACCGGCGGTGCCATGTTTATTACGAACGACCTCGTCACCGGCGGCGCTCTCGAAGATGTCCAGCCCGTCGTCGTGCGTTACCGCGCGGACTGCCCCGACGATCCCTGCCAAGGTGCCGCCCCGCCCGACATCCGCGACTTCCGCCTTGCGCCGGACGCCAACCGCCTCGCCTTCACGCCGAACGGCGGGCTTGTCGGCCGGGGAGAACTCCTCGGTGTGGCCGAAGCCCGCCGCCTCAAATGGGGCGGCACGCCCGCCGGGACCTACGCGCAGCAGACCGACCCGTTCACCGAAGGGGTATTCGTCATGGCGGGTGTCTTCATGAGCGGGGGCGCCGTGCCCTCCGCCACAGCCGGGGCCGATGCCCTCCACTACGCCGGCTATCTGTCCGGCGATGAATCGGGGACGGGCGCACCCGTCATGTATCTGCCGGGGACAAGCGCGTTCTTTGCGGGCGCGGGCTACTATCCGGGCACCAACCTCGAAGTCACCGGCGCGCCCATCGCGGGCCTCGCCAATATTTCCGGAACGGAAGTCGACTACCTCCTCGGCGACTGCGCCAAGTTCTACGTGCGCCCGGCGGGCGTGAGCGGCAAGCTGGAGGTTGTGCCCGGCAGCTTTCCCGTCGCGCCCGACTCGCTCCTCATCCAAGGCTACCCCTTCACCTTTGATTTCTACGGCATCGCCTACACGCATAGCCTCATGCGCGTGGACATCTCCATCGTCACGGGGTCCGTTGATCTCGTGGGGCCCTCCGACTTCACGCTGCCCTTCGAGTTGCTCACCTTCACCTGCACCGGCCAGCTCGACGAACTCTTCCCGCCCAATCCGCCGCACCCCGCCGTGCTCGGTTACTGGCTGGCCGACATCGATATCTACACGGCTCGCTTTGTTTCGACCGACTCCTGCGATCCCGGCGCGGAAGCCTCCCTCCTCCTCGGTATCGAAGGGCACTCCACCCTCCTCGACACCTCGCTCGCCGGGTCCGTCGGCATCCGCAACAACGGGCACCTCATCTCCAAGGCCTATTCCGACAGCGCAGGCTACGAGGAGGAAATCACCTCGCGCCTGCGCGGCCCGAACAACTTCACCCTCGACGGTCCCGACAACGAGCGCTACCGGCTCGTCTCCGTCAGCGAGGCCTACTACAACGACTTCGCCTCCGCCATGGACACGACCTTCGGAGCGGGACGCCTCAACTTCGCGACGAAGATGGACGTCCCCTTCTTTGAAGACCTGCGCGCCCACCTCCAAACGACCGCGCGGCGCGACACCGATCCCGGCGCGACGGCCTACGTTGCGGGCGGCTGGCAGGAGGGCGGCAGCAACTTCTTCGACACCGCCTTTTTCGACACCAACAACCGCGGCTTTCCCGGCGGCGTGGCGTGGAATATTTACCGTGGGCAAACCGACGACCCCGCCTCTCTGCCCTATGTCACCCGCGCGAAGCAAAGCTGGCTCGGTGTCGTGAATTTCGACTACCCGTTGCGCTGGAGTACCACCCTGCGCTCCTTCGAATCCTTTGAGCCCAAGCGCAACGAGCTTCTCGTCATCGAGGTCGACCACGAAGTCCTCTACCTCAGCGCGGAAAACGCCGAGCTGAAGTTCGGCGTGAAATACGAGGGCATGCCCAAGATCAGCCTCGCGAGCTTCGTCTTCAACGCGGTCGACGAGCAGACAGGCGCCCTCAACGCCTTTGTGCAGGCCCTCGGCAATGAAGCCTTTGATTACATGCGCGGCGGGGTCGACGCCATGGGCGATCTCCTCTCCGACCGCGCCGACGCCCTCATCGACGAATTCTTCGACCTCACCATCGGGGCGGCCATCGACGACATCCACGACAACCTCCAGGCATACCTCCTCGCCAACCCTGTCCCCAACGTCTCCGACTGGCTCGACGAGATCGATGCAGAGGTCGCCGCCGCCGCCGCCGAGATTCAGACGGCCCTCGGCGAAATCGGCGATGTCGCCGCCACCGCGACATCGATCCTCGAGACGGTCAACCGCCTCATCGGCAAGGTCGAGGCCGGCATCGCCGCCGTCAACAGCACCTTTGTCGTGCGCACGGACTTCGAGGTCGTGAAAATCTCCGACCCCTCGCAACTGCTTCCCGGCGAGACCGAGCTGAAAGGCCTCCTCGCGCGCGACGACGCCGAAGCCGATTTCGAGATCCTGCAAAACCTCATCGCCCTCCTGCTTGACCAGCTCGGCAACGAGATCGGCGGCAACCTCGCCGATCTGCTGGGAGACATCCTCGCCGCCCCGGTCGGCGAACTCAACGACCTCCTCAACGAAAAGATCGAGAAGACCAAGCCCACCCTTGTCCGCATCACCGAAGTCCTCGACCAGATCGCCGCCGTCGTCGGGCAGGTGCGCGACGCCACCGAAGCCGCCGGCGCGATCACCAATGAAATCGACGGCATCGTCTCGACGGCGGGCAACATCATCGACGACCTCACCGACGCGATCGCCGACGCCATTGAGATTTACCTGAAGCAAATCGCGCCCGATCCGTCGCAATTCCTTGAATACACGGCGGCGGAGGTGAAGGAACGCCTGCGCCAGGAAGCGCACGACCTCATCGCCGCCTCCCAAATCATCAGCGAGATCCAGCTCGTCCTGCGCCAGCACCTCTACGATCTCGAAACGCGCATGCGCGAGGGCATCGACACGGCCTTCGCGGCCGTCAACCGCACCGTGCGCGATCTCTTCGGCGAGTTCCTCGCCGAGATCGACAACGAGATCAACGGACTCCTCGGTGACGTCGGCGGCGTCCTCGGCGCGGCGCAGTTCGACGGCTACGCCCACATCAACGGTGACGCCCTCCGCCTCCTCCGCATCGACGCCGCCATGCAATTCAAGCTGCCCGACGACTTCGAGTTCAAGGGCTTCTTCCAGATCAAGCAGCTCGAATCGGACGGCACCGGCTCGTGCAGCCTCGGCACGCCGACGAATCCGGCCAACGAAGTCACGGCGGGCGCTCTCGGCATTCCCGTGCGCTGGCTCGACAGCAAGATCGAGATGGATATCGAGGGCAAGTTCACCTTCTCGAACAAGCCGCTCGGCATGGGCGGCCGCATCGAGATGACCGACGGCGAAATCAATTTCCAAGCCTTCAAGATCACCGCCTTCGGCGCGGCGATGTCTTTCGGCGCGTCCGAAAACTACCTCGCCGCCAAGCTCGGCATGCAGTTCCAGGACTACAAGATGGCGGGCGGCATCTTCTTCGGCCGCACCTGCACGATTGATCCCCTGCGCATGGTCAACGAGGATGTCGCCGATGTCCTCGGCACGCCCAATCCCACCTTTACCGGCGGTTACACCTACGGGGAGGTGTGGCTGCCGATCTCCGAGATGCTCGGCATCCCCTCCACCTGCATGTTCCGCATCAGCGCCGGAGTGGGCGCGGGAGCCTTCTTTTTCGTCGAGGGACCGACTTTCGGCGGGCAGATGTTCCTCGGTGTTTCCGGTGAGGCGCTCTGCGTCGTCTCCATCACCGGCGAAGTCTCGCTTGTCGGCGTGATGGAGGGCACCGACCTCCGCTTCCAGGGCCGCGGCACCCTCGCTGGCGAAGTCGGGCCATGCCCGCTCTGCATCAAGTTTAAGAAGACCGCCAAAGTGAAGTTCCAGAACAAATCATGGAGCGTCAGCCTCTGATCCACCACCCCCTCTCCTCCACGAACCACTCTTCCGCGCCATGAACGCATCCGCTATCCGATTCGCCACCCTATTCGCCGCCGCCTTTCTCGCACCGGTACCGTCCGCCCACGCCCAGGCCGACGCCGAAGACCTGCTCTTCGCCGCCGGCACCTCGACCGCTCCCGAAGACGGCATATCGTGGGTCTTCATCACATGGTGGGCGGGCACGCTCGTCCCGGACCTCGATCCATACGCTGTGTATTTGAAAACCGGCGACGCCGACAGCACGGACACCTACACCCTCGCCGGCATCGCCCGTCCGCGCACCGATCCCTTTACCATCCAGGTCCTCCTTACGCAGGCCGCTGCCCTCGGCGACGATCTCGGCGCGCTCGAAACCAACATTGACGGTCTCTTCGACAAGCTCGTGCCTCTCGACGATCTCACCCTCGCACAGAAGGTCGCCGCCGTTGTCTACGCCGCGCCGTCCACGCCCGAGACCGCCGAGAGCCTCTTCCTTCTCAGCCGCCGCCACCCCGCCATGGCGCTCGCCTCGGGCCGGGCATTCGCCCTGCCCCTGCCCGCCGGGCAGACCCACACATTCGAGGTTCGCTCCTGCCCGCCAGGCACGCCAGTGGTCGCCGCCGACTGCGACACCGTAGTCGGGCGCGTCACCCTCACACCCGGCGACTTCCTCGTCCTCCCTGCGCCGGGACCCGCCGTGAACATCCCGTTTGCCGACGCCTCCGGCGCGCGCGACTCGCGCGGCGATCTCAACGCGCCCCTGCGCTGGGCCACGCCCCCGGATCTCCGCCTCCTCAGCCTCCACAACTTCGGGCACAACCTCTACCGCATCGACGCGGACTTCGCCGAGGCGCAGGGCTTCCACCTCAACCCGCCCGACCCCGGCGACCTGCCGGGCCTACTATCCGGCAACCCGGGCGAAGTCCGGCGCATCAACCGTCTTCCCGTCCTCGCCGCCGAGTTGCTGACGCTCGCCGAAGCCGCCGACCCTACGTACAAGCCGGAACTGCGGTTCTTTGTCGACGATAACGACAAATACTTCACCGACAATCCTCCCTTTGAGGATGGCGACAGCTTCTACTACTATATCACGGCGCGCGACCTGCTTGGCCGCGACGGCGAACTTTCCGACGGCACGCTCGTCGTAATCTGCTCCATCTTCCCGCCCGCCGCGCCCATGAACGTGCAGGTGACGAACGACTACAGCTACGACGTCCCCACCCGCACGCAAACCCAGATCTTCCGCGTCACATGGCCGCCCGTACCCACCGGCGACGGCGAACCGGAAATCTCGGGCTACTGGGTCTACCGCTGGCACAGTATCGAAGAGATGCTCAAGAACGAGGGCTTCCCCATGTTTCCGGCGGGTCCCGGCGTCGGCGGACGCATCGCCACGGTCGGCCCGCAAGTGACGACCATCACCGACACCGCGCCGGGGTACCCGAGTATCACCTACACGCGCGGACCGGACCTCGGGGACGAGCCCGTCGTCAACCAGACGCAGGCCGGGGTGACATGGTGGTACACCGTGCGCGCTATCGACGACAGCGTGTGCGGAGGCAACCTGTCGCCCCACAGTGGTCCCGCCTTCGGCGTCCTGCGCGACCGCGTCGGCCCCAAGGGACCGGGCGGTTCCGTGCGCAAGTTCTGCCGCCCACTCGTCCTGCGCGAGCGCGAGCGCCGCGAATACCTTGAAACCAACGACTTCAAACCCGACGTCATCCAGTACCAACTCGGAATTTACCGTGATTCCACGGAAATTGACACCGTCGAAGTCTACCATCCGCCCCTCTCCGGGCCGGAGAGTCTCGTGCACGTCGCACGGTGGTCCGGGCGTTCGGACGATCCTGCCACCGTCAAGGGCGACCTCTACTGGCCGCAATCCGCTCCGGCCCATATCATCCTCATCGCCACCACCCGCAGGGGCGAACGCTCCGAGCCGACGTCCGTCCCGCTCACCATGCAGCCCGGCTCGACCACCGTCGAGGTCGTCACGCTCGACGCCACCTTCGACCGCGAGCCGCGCGAGTGCCCCCGCCACCAGACGGTCGACCCGGTCACCGGCAAGATCATTCCGCTGGATATCTTCATCGATCTCACGCCCACGACACAGGAATGGAAAGTCTACCGCCGCGTCGACAACGGCCCGCTCACCCTCCTGCAACAGGGCCTCGCTTCCTTCGACGATGTACCCACCGTCATCCTGCAGGACGAGGACCTGCCCCTCAACGGCGGGCGCGTATGCTACTTTGCCCAGCTCTTCGACCAACACGGCAATCCGAGCCCCATGGTGCCTATCGACTGCGTCGAGGTCGGCCCGCGCATCGATCCGCCCGCACCCATGCTCGCGCCCATTGTTTCACTCGGCGAAACCGGTGAAGACGCCACGGCACGCATCGAGTGGTTCTGCCCGCCGCACGGTGTCGAGCGCTTCGAGTTCTGGGTCGCCGAGGACGACATGATCACGGAGACGCACCTCACCGACGAGTGGCGCCTGAACATGCCGCCGCCGCCTTCCAATGATCCGCTCTTCGCCGTGCGCTACGCCCTTATCGACGGCAAGGACGTCCTCTTCTATTCCTTCCTCACCCGCCGCATCGGTCCCATGCTTCCCAATGCGCCGGAGTATGCCGTCACTCTCGACGACGGTTTCAAGCCCGGCGCAAAATACCGTGTGCGCGTTCGCGCGGTCTCGGCCAACGGTGCCGTCGGCCCGTGGAGCAACGAGGAGGTTTACCAGTGGGCCCCCAAGCCCGACATCCCCTTTGCGCCCGACGACTGCGAGCTACCGTGGCCCGCCCTCTCCGGTCTGCCTGTCTTCGACGAGTTTATCCTCTTTCCGGTCACCGCCCCTGTCGAAGTCGGTCTCAAGGCCTTCATGCACCCGGAGGGTCACCTCGGCGGCCGCGCCTACACCGGCGGTGCCGTGCGCGTGGGTGTCGTCGGCATGCCGCGCCAGGACGCCGAGTGGGTACGGGAGTTCCTGCCCCGCAGCAACGACAGCATCGGCCAATTCCAAGGCGAGACGCCGATCTTCTACCTGCCCGCCGACGTGAACCCCTCGCTTATGTTCTACCGGCGCGTCGAGGGAACCTCCGTCGTGCCTTTCGCTCTCTACCGCTACCAAGTTCCCAACGGTGAATGGGATGAAGTTTCCGGCGATATCCACCAAGTCACCCCCCTTATCGAGAATATCGCCACCCGTATCGGCACTCTGCCGAATATCGGCAACGTCCTCGAAGTCCACGATCCCTATTTCTTCCTTGTTCCGGCGGAGGGGCCAACGGGCAACCCCGACCTCTACTTCCATCTCTTCGTCAAAGACACCCAACCGGTCACAAAAGGCGCGGACTACCGGTATTTGCTCGTCCGCTACGCCCCCAACGGCGAAGTCGCCGGCGCGCAGCGCCTCGGGCCGGTCTCCGCCCCATGACCTCTTCATCTTCATCTCTCTCTCCGTTTTCTTCCTCCATCAATCGCAAACGCCCACCCCTCCGACCAAACGCTTACTCGTTCGGCTACACAGTCTCCATCACTCCAGCCTTCCACCACTTCCCGCCGCAACCATGAAAGCAACGCTGCATAACGCTCTCCGCCTTCTCCTTCTCGCGCTGCCCCCCTTTGCCGCCGCACTGCCCGCCCTTCCGCCGCAGGTCACGGGCACAGACGCCGAATTCCACGCCGTCGCGCGGGACGGTGCGGGGGGCCATCTCCTTGTTGTGACCGACCGGGCCACCGGCCTCGCACGGGTGGCGACGCTCGACGGCACCGGTCTGCCCGACTGGGCGCCGGATCCGGCCAACTTCGGCATGGAGGCATTGACCGGAATGACGCTCGGCCCGCTCGACGATCCCGCCGCCGACACACTCGCCGCCGTCAACCTCTGGGGCAACCGCGTCAACCTCGTCGATCCGCGGCCTGCCGTGGGCGGGGTGCGCTCGATTCTTCCCGCCGGTTCGGTCGGACCGGCTGCGGTCGCCGCGACACGGGTGGCGGGTCTCGCCCAACCGCCCGGCCTGCTCGACATCGCCTTCTTCGAGGCGGTCTTCAATCCCACGTCCGACTACAATGTGGAAATCGCCGTGAATACCGGCGGCGCATTCAACACCCCGGTTGTTTCCACGGTTGCCGCCGACCCGGCGGGCTGGGCGACCCGCTTCGAGTCGGCCATGGGCCCGGCGGCGGCTAACCGCGTGCTGCTTCGCATCGATTCACCGGGTACATCGACTTTCGAAATGCGTGCCGCCGTGTCCGGGCCCGTCCGCCTCGACACCGTAAACACTTTCTCGCTTCCGGTTGCGGAAGCGCGCGCTGTATACGGCGACCTCACCCCCGGAGGCCGCGCCGTGATCGCCGCCCATGCCCCGGGCGAATCCGAGATCCACGTGCGCCGCTGGAACACGGCCACGTCCAGCTTCGACTTGCCCGGCACCCATGACCTCGGGTTTCCCGTCGGGCGCCTTGCCGTCATCCCCTACGGTGCGCAGCTTGCCCTCCTCGCCGTCGGGGAAGACCGCGAAAGCGCCGGCGTCTTTCTCTTCGACGAATCCCTCGGTATTTCCGCAGGGTCCGTCATCAACGCCCCGGCGGGCCGCTACATCACCGGTGCCGCCGCACACGGGCCGAACCGCGCCCACGTCTTTTACGGCGACGCCGACGGCCGCACCACGGGCGTGCGCACCTACGATAGTTCAAGCGGCCTCAATCTCCTCAACGACAGCGGGCTCCCGTCCCTGCCCCGCCTCGGCCGGGGAACATCCGTCCTGCTCTACGACGGCACACCCTTCATCGATCCGGGAGCGCGCGTTGTCGCCCGTATCGACGGCGGCGTGTGGACCAACGCGTTCACCATCGCCGGCGGGACCATGTTCGCCGACGGCGAACGCTTCCTCGGGCCCGCCGCCGGACTCGGCGACCCGCAGACGACGAATCTCGGCGCGGAGCTGCCCGGAATCGGCGGCGCGCTCGTGAACCAGATCTCCGATTCCACCTCGTTCTTTGCCGCAAGCGCCGCTCAAGGCGTTTTCCTGCCCGAAGCCGTCATCGATCCGCCTCCCGGCGAATACGAGGACGGGGTCGTCGTCACCTTTGAAGTTCCGGACATGCACGGCGTTTTCTACCGTGCGGACGACGGCGCGTCGCCGTGGCAGTTGACCGCCGATTCCGGGCCGCATCTCTTCACGGACACCTCACTTCTTTACCTTGTCTGGGACCCCGCCAACAGCCGCCTCGGCCCGTTGCGCCGAGCCGTATACACCATCACAAAGCCTCCCGCCGCGCAGGACCTCAACGAAGACGGCATCCCCGACTTCGTCCGTTCCGCCTACGGACTCGACCCCGGCGGCCCCGACGACACCGACGCCGACGGCTTTTCCGACCTGCAGGAACTTCTTGCCGGGACGGATCCGCTCGATCCCGACGATTTTCCCGTCGACATCGACGGGAACACCGACCGCCTCGCCGCTACATGGTTCGGCACAAACGCGCTCGACGTCGAGATTGCGCCGCTCAGCCGTTCGCCCGATCCCGCCCCGGCGTGGTTCCGCAGCTTCCCAAAGGCAGGCGA
>SLLG01000010.1 GCA_007134215.1 Opitutales bacterium
CCGCACCCTTATGAAGGCACCCGGGACAAAGCGAAGCGCATGGTTGATTCCGGCATTGGCGGGGATCACGCTCGCGGTGTCGCTGGCCTCGCTCACGCACGGTACGGCGGCCGTCCCGCCCGGGGCAATCGCGTCCATCCTCCTCGGCCAAGCCGGTCTTCCTCCACTTTTCGGTGCATTTGAACCGCACGAGGAGGCAATAATCCTCGCGATCCGGCTGCCGCGGCTGCTCCTCGGACTCGCCATCGGCTCGACCCTCGCGATGGCGGGAGCATGCCTGCAGGGGCTCTTCCGCAACCCCCTCGCCGACCCCGGGCTCATCGGGGTGGCCGGGGGAGGCGGGATCGGGGCCGTCGCCGCGTTTGTCCTCGGCGGCGCCGCGATGGGTGCGCTGCCCGCTCTCGAAGCGTGGATTCTGCCGCTCTCTGCCGCGACCGGGAGCATCGCGACCACGTTTCTCGTCTACCAACTAGCCAAGGTGCGGGGCGTCGTCTCCGTGCCGCACCTTCTCCTCACCGGCATCGCCGTCAACGCCATCGCCACCGCCCTCATCGGCAGCCTCATCTTTCTCGCCACCGACGACCAACTGCGGCGCTTCGCCTTCTGGACACTCGGCAGTCTCCAGCGGGCGGGCTGGCGGGAGTGCGTTCCGCTCCTCGCCGTCGCCGCCGCCGCCCTCGCATGGCTCCCGCGCTACGGCCGCGCGCTCGACGCCCTGCTTCTCGGTGAATCCGAAGCCTACCACCTCGGCGTCGACCTCGACCGCGTCAAACGCGCGCTCGTGCTCCTCTGCGCGACCGCCGTTGGCGCGGGCGTCGCCGTCGCGGGCATCATTGGCTTCATCGGGCTCGTCGCCCCCCACCTCGTCCGCCTCATCGCCGGGCCGGGGCACCGCGTTCTCCTTCCCGCCTCCGCGCTCCTCGGCGCCGGTCTGCTCGTCGGGGCCGACCTCGTCGCCCGCACCGCCCTCGCCCCCGCCGAAATCCCCATCGGCATCCTCACCGCTCTCGTCGGCGGTCCCTTCTTTCTCTACCTCCTCCACCGCGACAAACAGCGCCTCGTCCCATGAGCCTGCGCAGCGACAGCATCTCCATTCTCCGCGGCGGCCGCGCCATCCTCGACGGCGTCACCGTCGAGCTGGAGTCCGGCCGTTTCACCGCCGTCATGGGACCCAACGGCGCGGGCAAATCCTCCCTGCGCAAGACACTCTCCGGCGAATGGACCCCCGACAAAGGAACCGTCTACCTCGACAACCTCCCCCTCCACTCGCTGCCCGCCGCCGTTCTAGCTCGCCGCCGCGCCGTCCTCCCGCAGGAACCCCGCCTCGGCTTTCCCTTCTCCATCGAAGAGGTGGTGCGCATAGGCCGCTACCCGTGGCGCGGGCTCGCCACCCCCGCCGAGGACGAAACCGCTGTCGCCGAGGCCCTGCGCGCCGTCGGCCTCGACGCCCCGGCCGACGCCCTCTACACCCGCCTCTCCGGTGGTGAGAAACAGCGTCTGCACCTCGCCCGCACCCTCGCCCAGCTCAACCGCCCCGCCGCCGCCGAAATGCTGCCGTGCTTCCTCTTCCTCGACGAGCCGACCAACAACCTCGACCTCGCCGGCCGCCAAACCTGCCTGCGCCTCGCACGCCGCCTCGCCGACAAAGGCACTGCCGTCTTCGCCATCCTCCACGATCCCAACGACGCCGCACGCCACGCCGACAACGTCTGGCTCCTCAAAGACGGCCGCCTCTTTGCCTCCGGCACCGCCGATTCCGTCCTCACCGCTCCGCGCCTCAGCGACCTCTTCGGCGTCCCCATCGCCACCGCCGACGCCAACGGCGCCGCCAAGGTCTTCTTCGCCCGCGAAAAAAGAGAAACCACCGACGCCGGCCCCGCATAAATCCGGTACGGAATGATACCGGGCAAGCCCTCCGGCAACTCGCTGAATCCTCAATTCACTCATGGAAATTTCAAATCCGCGTCGCACACAAATCAAATGCCAGCCATGGATTAATTCGGCAAAACCGGCGGCACGGCCCCAATTCACAGACCACGAAAGAGGTGCAGTGCGGCGTTGCCACGCGCGGCAGCTTCGCCCACCTTGCGGGAATGACGATTCTTACGATCAGTGCGAGTCTGAGCGAGACGAGCCGCAGCCGCATTCTCGCGCGCGCCGCGCATGAGGTGGTCGAGGCTTCCGGTGCCAGCGGCCGCTGGCTGGACCTGCGCGAGCACACGCTGCCCTTTTGCGACGCGGGGGCAGCCTACGGCGACGCCTCGGCGGTCGCGGTGAAGGCCATGCTGGAGGCGGCCGACGGGTTTATCGTGGCCACGCCGGTCTATAATTATTCCGTCAACGCCGCCTTGAAAAACCTCCTCGAGCTAACCGGTGCCGCTTGGGAGGACAAGGTGGCGGGATTTCTCTGCGCGGCGGGCGGAACAAGCAGCTACATGTCGATTATGGGATTTGCAAACAGCCTTATGCTGGATTTCCGCACTGTCATCGTGCCGCGGTTTGTCTACGCAAACGGGTCTGACTTCGACGGGGAACGCATCATCAACCCGGAGATCGAACAACGGACGGGCGAACTGGCGCGCGGGGTGGCGAGCCTTGCCGCCGTCGTGAAAACGATACGCGGGGAAGCCGGGTTGCGGTGAAACCATACGAATCCGTCTCTTTCCGGCCCCGCCGCGCCGCTCCGTCTGAACATATCCGGAGCGCGACCGGTCGTAGGAGTGGCGGCCCACAGAAAAACAAAGCATGACAGAGCGCGCGGAGAACAATGCAGTGACACGGCGGAACCGCCGTCTCTACGCCTTTTATGCGGTTATCGCCATCGCCGCCCTCGCCCTCCTGTCGGGCCTCGGCTACCGTCAGCTTATCCTCGCCGACGACTACAAGCTCGCGGAAGAGCGCCAGAACTACCGCCGAATCCTCACCCCCGGTCCGCGCGGAGATATCTTCGACCGCGAGGGGCGTCTCCTCGTCGGCAACCGACCGGTTTTCACGGCGGCTGTCTACCTCAACGAACTCCGCCGCGAGTTCCGGCAGGAGTATTTCGACATGGTGCGCGAGATGCGTGACCGCCGCCAATTGCCGGACCGGCAGACGCTCAACGTGCAAGCCCGCGCGCGCGTCGTGCAACGTTACCTCGACGAGGTGAACGAAATTCTCGGACGTTCGGAGACGGTCGAGCCCCGGCACATCGAACGCCACTTTTCGCAGAGCCTGCTCCTGCCCTTTCCGCTCGTGAGCGACATGAGCCCGGAGGAATATGCCCGGCTCGTCGAGCGGATCCCGGTCGACTCACCGCTCCAAGTCATCACGGAGACGGCGCGCTATTACCCGCACGGCCGCGCGGCGGCGCACGCCCTCGGCTACGTCAGCACTACGCGCGAGTTCGCCTCCGCCGAAACGACCGGCGAAGGGCTCCTCACCTTCCGCCAGACGGCTGCGGTGGGACGCGACGGTATCGAGCGGTTTTTCGACGAACGGCTGCAGGGCAGTGTGGGCTTCGAGATTTGGTCGGTGGATCCGGGCGGGTTCCAATACGAGCGCGTTTTCCACGAGTTGCCCGTGCGCGGCGGCAGCCTCGCGACGAGCATCGACATCGACCTGCAGCGCGCAGCCGACGAGGGAATGGTCGATCACGCGGGCGCGGCCGTGGCCCTCGACATCCGCACCGGGGAGGTCCTCGCGATGACGAGCAAGCCGGACTTCGACCTCAACGACCTGTCGCCCCGGCTCACACGTTCGGTCTTCGACGCCATCAGCGAAGAGGGCGGGTGGCTCAACCGCGCGGTACAGGGCCTCTACCCGCCGGGCTCGACTTTCAAACTCGTCACCGCCCTCGCGGCGGTGCGGGCAGGGCACGTCGAGGCGGACACGGTGATCCACTGCCCCGGCTTTCACATCGTGGGCAACCGCACCTTCCGCTGCCACAACCGCGCCGGCCACGGCGACGAGGATCTCGTCGAAGCAATCCGCGACAGCTGCAATGTCTTTTTCTACGAACGCGGCCTGCGCACGGGCATCCGCAACATCGCCGCCGAGGCGCGCCGCTTCGGCCTCGACAGCGCCACGGGCATCGAACTGCCCGGCGAGACGCGCCGCATGCTCATCCCCGACCCCGACTGGAAAGCCCGCCGATTCTACGGCGAACCGTGGTTCGAGGGCGACACGGCCAACGTCTCCATCGGCCAGGGCGACCTCCTCATCACGCCGCTCGGCATGGCGGCCTTCGTGGCGTCGCTCGCGCGCGGCGAGACCCGCACCCGCCCCACCCTCGCGCGCATCGGCGCGGACGAATCCGTCGATCATGGCGGCAAACCCGTCGGCATTGATCCCGGGCTTCTCGAAAAAATCCTCGAAGGCATGCGCGAAGCCGGGCGGGCGGGCACGGCGCGCCTCGCCGGTTCGCCCACTATGCCCGTCGCGGGCAAGACCGGAACCGCGCAAGTGCGCAAAGACGGGCGCCCGACAACACTCGCATGGTTCGTGGGCTACGCGCCCGCACACAGCCCGCGCGTCGCCATTGCCGTGGTCGTCGAAGGCGTGCCCGACACCGGCGCGACCTACGGCGGCGGCGCCGTCGCCGCACCCATCGCGCGCCGCGTTTTCGAAGCGTATGTAAACAAGCAGTCGCTCCTCACCGCCGACGCGCGCTGAGAGCGAATTTGCTTGTCGCGCGGCGCGGACGCTCTGAAAGTCCGGGTTTTCAGTTTCGCTTTTCCCGAACGCGAAGCCAATTCCCCCTTCCCCTCCATCAGCCAAATGACGAGTCGCAAGCTTTTGCTTCTCGGCGCGCTTCTTGTGTGCGCCCTTCCCCTCCACGCCGCCTCCTCTCCGGAAGAGGTCATTTTCGCCGGTGAGGCCTATGCCATGCAACGCACCGCGCAAACGGCGGACCACATCCTCAACGACCGGTGGGGCAACACCGGAGATCTGTTCCCGTTTGAAACCGTCGATGGCGGCGTCTGGCGCTATTCCGGATGGGGCGCATGGCCTTCCGGCTTTTTCGCCGGCGTGCTCTGGCACTATGCCGACTCTACGCGTGATGCGGATTGGGCGGACCGCGCGCGGCAACTCACCACTACGCTTTCCGGCTGGCAGACGAAATCCGGCGACCACGATATCGGTTTCAATCTCCTGTCTTCGTTCGGACGCGGCTACGACATAACGGGACTCGACTCCGACCGGGAAGCACTCGTCACCGGAGCGAACACTTTCTCCAACGCCCACTGGATGCCGGAGGTCGGCTCTCTGTGGTCGTTCAACTTTAACTGGGGCGGATCCAACGGAAGCATCCGCCCAGCCGGAAGCTCCCGCGTGCAGGGACCCATCCGCGCGCGCCAGAACGTCATAATCGACACCTCCATGAACATCGAACTGCTCTTCCTCGGCGCCCGCCTCGGCGGAGACACCGAACTCTGGGAGCGCGGGCGCAGCCACATGCGCAACGTCGTGCGCGACATGGTGCGTGAAGACGGCGGCACTATCCAGGTGGTGGACTACTGGATGAGCGACCAGTATGAGAACGGCGAGTTGGTCGCCGAAGCGGGTGATCTGCGCGGGGCACACGCGTGGCAGGGATACAGCAACGAGAGCACATGGTCGCGCGGACAGGGCTGGGCTCTGCACGGCCTCGCCTCCGCCTACCGCGAAACCGGCGATCCCGTGATTCTCGAGGGCCTTCTGCGCACGGCTGAATACTACCTGCGCGAGACACCGGACGACGGCGTGCCCTACTGGGACTACGACGCGGCGACCATCGATGACCAAGGATGGCTGGATCACTATGCGGGCCGGGACCTCTTCGCCCGCGACTCCTCGGCGGCCGCCATTGCGGCGGCGGGCCTCCTCGAACTCGCCCGCATGCTCGACGATCCGGCGGAGCGTCGACGCTACTTCGACTACGCCGAACGCATCCTCGTAAGCCTGTCCACACCCGACGGCGAAGGCGGCTACCTCTCGCTGGGCACGGATTATGAAAGCATCCTCACGCAGGGCACCTACACCTTTGCCGGATACGAAAAAGGCCTCACATGGGGGGACTTCTACTACATCCAGGCGGTTCAGCGCTACCGTGAGATCGTCAACCCGCCCGCGCGCTGGTCGGCGGACACGGTCGCGGGCGCTACAGAACGCTGGGCGCGTGTGCCCTTGCATGTCTGGACGGTGCGCTCCCACGCCGGCCGCTCCGCCATGGGCACGGCCCACGGACGCTATACCGACGGCCCCGGCGGCGAACCGCTCGCCGTCGCCCTCCTCGACACCCCCGTCACCGGCGACCTCGTCTTTTCCGTCGACGTGGCCGCGGCGGAAAACCTCGAAATCCGTCCCGACACCGCCGCGCGCGTCCTCTTCAACTGGACCGACGCCGCCAACCACGACTATTTCAAGCTAAGCGCGACACCGGGCGAAAGCGGCGTTTACCGCCGTGCGGCGGGCACCGACAGCCAAATCACATCCGTCGCCGAGGCGCTCCTGCGCGACCACAGCTGGCGCAGTGTAACGCTCGCGCGCAGCGGCACCCAATACACCGTGACCGTCGACGGCGCGCAGGTCGCCTCGACGGCCCTCACCGGCGCTCCGGCACAGGCCTTCACGGGCGTCGCCGCCGAAGGACAGTCCGTCTTCTTCGCGGGCGCGGCGCTCGACGCCGACACCGCGCCGGAAACCTTCGCGGTGTGGGCCGACCTCGCCATTGCCGACCCCGCGCAGCGCAACGCGGCGGATGACGCCAACGGTGACGGGGCCGCCAACGTCCTGTACTACCTAGCCGGCACGCCATCGCTTCCCGCCGCCTCCAGCCGCGGCAACCCGCTCGATGTCACGCTGCACCCAGGCGAAGAATCCCTTGGCATCACTTTCCACGCGCGCGTCCGCAGCGACTACGGCGTCACCGCCGAGTACTCGCCCGACCTTTGGTCGTGGCAACCGCTGCCCACCCGGCCCGTGCCGGACACACTCCCCGATGCCAACGGCCGACGCGCCATGGAAGCCGTCGCCGAACCCGCCGCCGACGGCTTCTTCCGCCTCCGCGTCGACCCCCGCGCGGAAGCCCCGTAACAAGCTGACCCCGCGGCCAGCCCCCTCCCGGCGCACCCCCAGCCACCGGCAAATAATTCTTTGGTTTAAAGCTCAGAGCTATAAGAAACCACACATTTTTATCTAGGAAAAAAATTATTTGCGAGAGCGCGGCTGTCGGCGCGGTTGACGGGTCGGCGCGGATCGCGGATGTTGGGCGTTTTTGTGATGGGCGCCCACAGGCAGGATGATCGGCGTAGACAACACGGACGGAGGGAGTGGTGCCGTCCGGACCGCGCCCGTGCGATGCCATGAAGACCGCGCGGATACCGGACGGGGCGGAATGCCATGTGTGGACTGGGGTCGCACGCGCTTTCGGGCCGGCCCTCGTGGAGGAGCTGTCGGCGCGCCCGCCCAACGCCGTGACCGTCGTTTTCCTCCGCGATCTCGCCACGGCGGAGAGCGACGCCGCCGCCGTGAAGGCTTTCGCCGCGCACCTGCGGGGCTCCGGCAAAGAGCCCGAAGTCCTGATTCTGCCCGAGCCGCCCGAGGAGGACGACGACAGCGCGCGGGCGACGGAGCGCACCTACGACCGCATGGCGGCGCTCACCCGGCTTGCCGATTACACCGAGCGAAAGCCGACCGACCGACGGCTCGTCATCCTCACCAACCCGCGCGCGTTTTTCGCACCGGTGCCGGAGCGGACGCGTCTGCGCGGGCGGGGCCTGCGCCTCGAGCGGGGCGCGGCGGCGGACTTCACCCGGCTGCGCGATGAACTCGCCGCGCTCGACTACGACGAGGAGGCGGTGTGCGAATATCCAGGCCAGTTCGCCGTGCGCGGCGGACTCATCGACATTTATCCGGTCAACGCGGAGGCTCCCGTGCGCGTCGATTTCTTCGGCGACGAGATCGAGGCGATCCGCGTGATCGACCCGACGACCCAGCGCTCGGAGGGAGCCGTCGCCGCCGTCACGGTGGCCCCGCGCCGCGCCGATTTCGCGGCCAACCGCCCCGAGCACATCTTCGACTATTTCAGCGGCGGAACCAACTGGATCTTCGACGAACCGGAGGCACTGGCGGACGCCTTTCCGGGGCAGACACAGCGGTTCGAGCGGATGAAAGGCGATGTCGCCGGCTTCCACGCCCTCTTCGCGTCACGTGCCTCCGCGCCGGACACCTACCACCTCTTCTGCGAACTCGATGTCCCCGGCGACTTCGCGCCGCCCGCGCCCGCCGTCCACAATCTCCGCACCGAAGGTCTGGAGGTCTACCGCGCCCGTCCCCTCGAGGAACGTATCGGCTACGAGCGCATCGAAGATGAACGCGCCGCGCGCCGCGCCTTTCTGCAGCAACTCTCGGCATGGAAGGCAGAGGGCGAAGCGGTGATCGTCGTGGCGCACAACACCGGAGAAGCCGACCGCTTCCGCGAGATTCTCGGCGAGGAGCCAAAGCTCAAGGATTTCGCGCCGAAAATCCTCATCGCGCCGCTGCGGGCCGGATTCCGCGCCGCCGCCGGCGACGGCGCTCCGCTGCCCCTCGCCTGGCCCGCGGCGGAGGGCGCGCGGGCGCTTACCCTCGTCTCCGACGCGGAGATCTTCGGACGCTACCGTTCGCGACCGGCGGCCTACCGCAGGCGGCGTGTGCCCACGCGCTCGCAGGTCGACCACCTGCTCGATTTCTCCGATCTGGCCGACGGCGACCACCTCGTCCACCTCTCCCACGGCGTCTGCATCTACCGGGGGCTTTCCACGATGGAGATCCGCGGCAAAAAGGAAGAAGTCATCTCCCTCGAGTTCGCCGACCGCATCACCCTGCACGTGCCGCTCTACGAATCGCACCTGCTCACCCGCTACGTCGGGCTGTCGAAGGTTTCGCCTCGCCTCGGGCGGCTCGGCTCCAACGCATGGGAGAAATCCCGCCGCTCAGCGGAGGAAGCCACCCTCGATTTCGCCGCGAAGCTCCTCCAGGCGCAGGCATCGCGCCTGCACGGCGGGGGCCACGCCTTCCGCCCCGACACGGACTGGCAGCACGCCTTCGAGGACACCTTTTTCTTTGAAGAGACGCGCGACCAGCGGCAGGCGATCCTCGACGCAAAGGCCGATATGGAGAAGCCGCCCCCGATGGACCGCCTTGTGTGCGGGGACGTCGGATTCGGCAAGACGGAGGTCGCCCTGCGAGCGGCCTTCAAAGCGGTCATGGAAGGCAAGCAAGTGGCTGTGCTCGTGCCCACCACCGTGCTCGCGCAGCAGCATTTCACCACCTTCCGCGAGCGCATGGCGGATTTTCCCGTGACCGTCGAGATGCTCAGCCGGTTCCGCTCGAAACGGGAGCAGACCTCCATCGTCCGGCAGCTCGGGGAGGGCCGGATCGATATCGTCGTCGGCACGCACCGCATCCTCGGGCGGGACGTCGGCTTCAAGGACCTCGGCCTGATCGTCATCGACGAGGAGCACCGCTTCGGCGTCCGCCACAAGGAGCAGCTCAAGGAAGTGAAACACAATGTGGACGTCCTCTCCATGAGCGCCACGCCCATCCCGCGCACGCTCTACCTCGCCCTCATGGGCGCGCGCGACATGAGCGTCATCGAGACGCCCCCCGCCGACCGCCTGCCCATCGAGACCGTCGTGCGCGCCTACGACCCGGACATCACCCGCCGGGCCATTGAGGACGAACTGGCGCGGGGCGGGCAGGTATTCTACCTGCACAACCGCGTGCAGAGCATCGAGACCGTGGCCGCCCGCGTGGAGGAACTGGTGCCGCGCGCGCGCGTCGCCGTGGGGCACGGACAGATGACGGAAGACGCCCTCGAGAAAGTCATGACGCGCTTTGTCGCGGGCGACTTCGACGTGCTAGTCTGCACAACGATCATCGAAAACGGTCTCGATATCCCCAACTGCAACACGATCATCATCGAAGGGGCCGACCGCTTCGGCCTCTCCCAGCTCTACCAGCTGCGCGGGCGCGTGGGCCGCTTCAACCGCCAGGCCTACGCCTACCTCCTCCTGCACCGCCACACGCGCCTCCTCGATCTCGCGCGCAAGCGCCTCTCCGCCATGCGCCAGCACAACCAGCTCGGCGCGGGCTTCCGCATCGCCATGCGCGACCTCGAACTGCGCGGCTCGGGCAACCTCCTCGGCCCGCAGCAGAGCGGCCACATCGCCAGCGTGGGCTTCGAACTCTACTGCCAGCTTCTCCGTCAGAGCGTGGCCCGCCTCAAGGGCGAGAAAGTCGCCACGCAAGTGCGCGCGTCCGTCAACCTCGACTTTGTTTCCGTCGGCGAAGGCACGATGGCGCGCGAAGCGCGGTCGGACGGTTTCTCCGCTCTCATGGACGTCGAGCTGGAAGCCGGGCGCATTCCCGTCGTCGAGGCGCACCTGCCCGTCGCCTACATCGCGGAGACGCGCCTGCGCATCGACTTCTACCGCCGCCTCGCCATGGCCGCGACCGTCGCCGAAGTCGACGAAACCGCCGCCGCCCTCGCCGACCGCTTCGGCAAGCCACCCCGCCCCGCCAAAATCCTCCTGCGCGTCACCCGCATCCGCGCCCGCGCCGAGGAAGCGGGGCTCCTCTCCGTCGAAACCGAGGGCAACCGCTTGAAAGTCTTGCGCGCGAGCGGCAAACGCGACGATTATGTGAAAATCGGCGGAAGGTTTCCACGCCTCAGCCGACGCGGCCCCCTGCAACGCCTCCGCGAAATTGAACAATTCGTGGAACGGCAACGTCCCTAACACCCGACACCATGACGGCGAAAAAAGGCTTTATCATTCTTCTCCTCGCGACCCTCGCCACAGCGGCGGGCGTCGCCCAGACCGCGCACAACATCTGGGATCCGCCCTTCCGCCAGGGCATCGCCGCGGAGGTCGAAGACCGGATCATCACCTTCGAGGAAATGCGGCGGGAAATGATGCCGCTCATCCCGCGCATCCGCGAGAACTCGCGCTCGACGGCCGAGTTCAACCGGCGCATGGAGGAACTCTACTTCGAGATCCTCCAAAACCTCATCGACCGTGTCATTATCGTCAACGAGTTCCGAAAGCGCGAGTTCAACATCCCGCAGTCCGTCATCGAGTCGCACATGGACCAGATCCTCATCGAGGACTTCGACAACGACCGCGCCAAATTCCATGAATACCTCCAGATGATCGGCAAAAACGTGCGTGAATACCGCCGCGACCTGCGTGAGCAGATCATCGTCGGCGCCATGCGCGGAGAGCGCCGCCGCTCGCAGTCCGAGATCAGCCCCGAGCGCATCGAACGCTTCTACAGCGAGAACAAGCTGCACTTCTACGAGGAAGAGGCCATCCACATGCGCGTTATCATGCTGCGCCCCCTCGCCGACGAGAGCCCCGATCTCATGCGCCAGCAGATCGAGCGCGTCATGCGCGAACTCGCCGCCGGGCGCGAATTCGCTGAGGTCGCCCGCGAATATTCGCAGGACAACCGCCGCGAACGCGGGGGCGACTGGGGCTGGATCCAGCGCCGCGACCTGCGCGAGGAACTCGTCGAAGCCGCCTTCAACCTCGAAATCGGCGAACACAGCGACCCCGTGCGCATCGGCAACCAGACCTTCATCCTCTACGTCGAGGACATCCGCGAAGAAGGTATCCAGCCCCTTTCCGAGGTGCGCGAACGCATCGAGGAAATCCTCGCCAGCCAGCTCGAACGCCAGTCTCAGGAACAGTGGCTCGAACGCCTCCGCCGCGACGCTTACATCAAGTATTACTGAGCGGCGGCGAGCGTCCCGCAGACATCGATTCCGAGTCAATCAACGAACGATTCCGGCGAGCCAAACTCCGTCGATAAGCGTTACGGAAACCTTTGGGTCCGCATCGGATCCGGCCTGCCGGTCATCGGCTTCGGTGGGCCGCAAGCCTGCTTCACGCAACACCCGGAAAAGCTATTGCTCGGGAGGCGGTGCGACTGACACGAAATCATCGAGGACCTGCAACTCGAAGACAAACGCCGCCTCAACTCGCCGCGCGAATCAATTTGAACTCAATCCGGTCCTGAACGGGTTCTCCAACGGCCTCGAACCCGCCCGGAATAATGGCGGAGAGAGAGGGATTCGAACC
>SLLG01000306.1 GCA_007134215.1 Opitutales bacterium
ATGCGCTCGCAGATCATCATACCGAGGCCGTGGCCGCCTTTGCGCGTCGTGAAGTAGGGCTGGAAGACGCGCGGCAGGTCCTCCTCGGCGATGCCCTTGCCCGTGTCGCCGAATTGCACATACACTTCGTCGTCGTCGCTGAAAGCGCGCACTTTGATAACGCCGCCCTCGCCCATGGCCTGGCGGGCGTTCTTGAGCAGATTGAAGAACACTTGCTTGATCTGGTCGCGGTCCCCGAGGACGACGGGCACACCGGATTCAATCTCGATGTCGATGGTGATCCCCGCGCCCTCCATTTCCGGTTCGAGGACGGAGAGGCTTTCCTCGAGGACGTTGATAAGGTCGAGTTCGCGCAGGTCCGGCGGGCGGGGGCGGATCGCTTCGAGAAAGTGGGAGATGATGCTGTCCAGCCGCGCGACCTCCTTCGAGCAAATGTCGAGGGAACGCTCCATGCGCGCGGAAAGATCGTCCGGCAGCCGTGAGAGCTGACGCGTGAGGAGCTGCAGGTGGATGGTGATGGAGTTGAGCGGGTTGCCCAGCTCGTGCGCGACACCGGCGGCGAGCTGGATGATGGAGCGCACGCGCTCGTCCTCGATTTCCTTGCGCGTCTGCGTCTTCTCGCGCGTGATGTCCGAGAGGATGACGGCGAACCGGGCGAGCTTCTCTTCGCGTACCTCCTCCTCGAAGGGCACAATGTATATGCGCACAAGCCGTCGCTCCGGGTAAGTCAGCCCGACCTCGCGGGAGATGCCGCCCACCTCGGAGAGACGGCCCCCGTCAGCAAGGTTGAGGGAACGGGCGAGGTCGGGCACGGCCTTCCACAGGGAGAGCTTTCCGAGGTTGCGCGGTTTGATGCCCGCGAGGTCGCCCGCCGGTCTATTGGCGTAGAGGATGATGCCCTCGGCGTCGACGACGAGAATTCCCTCCTTGAGCGCGTTGAAGAGCGTGTTGAGGAGCTTGCGCTCGCGCGCGAGGCGCGAGACGAGGTTGCCGAGGCTTACCTCGTCGAGGTCTTCGACGCGGCCGAGAATGCTCTCGAGGGGATCGTGCGATCTCACGGACGCTCCCTCCCTTCCCGCCCGCGGGCCACGGAGGGGGCGACCCGGTCGATGAGCCTATCGGCAAGTTCACGCTTCAACGCCGGTCCGAGGACCTCCCGCCCGCCGTCACGGGAGATAAGGACGAGGCGATTGGTCTCGGAGACGAACCCGCTTCCGGGCACGCCGACTTCGTTGGCGGCAATGAAGTCGAGGTTCTTGCGCACCAACTTGGCGCGGGCGTTGGCTTCGACATTTTCCGTCTCGGCGGCAAACCCCACGAGGGTCTGCCCCGTCTTGCGCCGCCCGAGGTCGGCAAGGATGTCCGTGGCCGGCTCCATTTCGATGACGCCGGGGAGTCGGTCTTTCTTCACTTTGTGCGGCGAGCGGTGGCGGGGACGGGTGTCCATGACCGCCGCCGTCATGAAGAGCACGTCACACTCCGGGAAATACTCGAGGAGCGCGGCATGCATCTCGTCGCCTGTCTCCACGCGCACCACACGCACGCCCTCCGGGTCGGGCAGCGCCACCGGTCCGCTCACGAGCGCGACTTCCCAGCCCTGCGCGCGGGCGGCCTCCGCGACGGCAAAGCCCATGCGCCCCGAAGACGGATTGCTGAGAAAACGCACGGGGTCGAAATACTCGCGCGTCGGCCCCGCCGAGACGAGGCACCGGATCGGGCTTGCTTCCATGCCCGAATGCAAATGCAGTGCGCGGGTCCATGGAAAGCGAAAAGTCAGCGCCCGCCCCTCCGCCGTCGAAGCAGGAGAACCTTTTTATCAACCTGGGATTCAATATCCTCGTGCCCGTGCTCATCCTCACGAAGGGCGACCGCTTTGTCGAGGAGGCGTGGCTCGTCCTCGTCATCGCGCTGAGTTTTCCCGTCTGCTATTTCTTCTACGACCTGCGCCGCCGCCGCAAAATCAACTTCTTTTCCATCATCGGGTTTGTCAGCGTGCTCCTTACCGGCGGGGTTGGGCTGCTCGAACTGCCGCGCTTCTGGTTCATCGTGAAGGAGGCGGCCATCCCTTTCATCTTCGGCCTCGCCGTGCTTGTGAGCCTCAAAACCCCCTACCCGCTCATCCGCACCCTCTTCTTCAACAAGACGATCTTCGACGTCGAGCGCATCCGCGCCGAACTCGACGCACGGGGCAATACCCGCACCTTCGAGGCGCTCCTCTTCCGCGGCACCCTCCTTCTCGCCGCCACCTTCTTCATCAGCGCGGTGCTCAACTGGATCGTCGCCAGCCATATCGTGCAGACCGAGCCGAGCCTCGACCCGGCGGCCTTCAACGCCGAGGTGGGCCGCATGACGGCATGGAGCTGGGTCGTCATCGCCCTGCCCAGCATGGTCATGCTCATGGGCATCTTTTTCTACCTCATGAAGGGGGCCACACGCATGACCGGCCTGACGATGGACGACCTCATCGCCCCCGAGCACCGCGCCCGCGAGGAAGCGAAGCAGGCCGAACGGAGGAAGAACTGAGAGGGGCCGCGCCCGCGCGTCCGAAAGAGGAATCGACACACCGGGGCGATTCCTTGTTGCCATGGAATGCGCGGTCCACACGGTCTGGTGGAGGGCATGGAGGCGGCTTTGAGGGAGATTCCCGCCGTGCGGAAGATTTCCCGCCTCCGCAGGTTCAAACCGTGATGGTCGATTTTGTTATACAGAGGATGTTACAGCGCGTACTCGGCCGGAACACGGCGGAGGGAACACCCGCGGGTGTTCCGCACCGGCCATCGGCCGTGCTCGTGGTTCTCGTCATCGGTTTGCTTGTTCCTTTTTTGGCGGACGCCGGGCGTTACTTTGTCTACTTCCCCAACGGCGAGCGTCTCGCCGGGTCCGCCGTGCATGACGACGGCGAAGACATCCGCTTTGAGAGCGAAGCCCTCGGCACGATCCAGATACCGAAAAACCGCATCGAGCGGATCGAGTATCCGCTTCTGCCCGATCCCATCGACATTCCCGGCGTCATGGTACTCGGCGGACTGCCCGTCGCGCCCGAAGTGCGCGAGGAAGTGGACGAGGAGTCCATGGAAGAACTCGCACTCAAACAACAACCGGAAGGAGAGAAACGACCTGCGGAGGAAGAGGCTGCCCCCGCGCCGGAACCCGAGGCCCCGCTGACCGCCATGGAGACGGTCCGGCGGATGCCCGAGGCGGAACCCCCGCCTCCGCCGACGGTGTGGGAAGACAATCCGTTCTTCCGCACGCTCGACCGGTACAACCCCATCGCACACTGGGATTCCCAGATCCAGTTCGGGTTTACCCTTAATTTCGGCAACGTCGACCAGCAGGACCTGTCCGTGCGTTTCCAGACTGTCGACAGCCACCACGCCAGGCGCGATCAGCGCGTGGAAATGAGCTGGGACTACGGCACGCGCAAGGACGCCGCCGGCGAAACCTTCCGCTGGCGCGACCGCAAGCGCGGCCTCTACCGCTTCCGCTACAATTTCGCGGAACGCTTTTACTGGCAGGCCGCCACCCGCTACCGCAGCGAGCCCACCATCGACATCCGGCACGAGATCGACCAAACGACCGGGGTCGGTTATACCTACGTCGACACCCGACGCTGGAAAGGATCGGCCACACCCTCCCTCGGTGTCCAGTACCGCGACGTGCGCGGCCGCGAATCCGAATGGGTCGCCATCTTCTCACTCTTCCAGGACCTCGAATACACATTCAACAGCCGCACCCGAGTCCGCGAGACCTTCTCCATCGACGTGTATCCAAAAGATGATTATGCCGTCTCCGCCAACTTCGCCACCGTCCTTGAAAACCAGCTCTCTGACCGGCTGCGCCTTAACCTGCGCTACGAGTTCACCTACAACGGCCTCGCCCGGCCCGGCGTTACGCGCGACCAGCAGGTCGTGAGCCTGTCGCTTGCCACGACCTTTTAGGCGGCCTGGCGCCATCCGGCGGAAACCGCGCGGGGAACCCGGGCAATAAACCGGGCCGGACCGGCATTGCCAAAGCAAGGCGTTTCGCCATGGTCTCCGGATCGTGGGGAACGGTCCCGAACACATACTACTGCTCCTTTCCATGGCTAACTCCATGGGGCGACGCATCTTCGAGGGAATTCTCGAGTATGCCAACATGCACCCGGAACGGCGCTGGCGGTTCCAGCTCGCCCTCAACCAAACGGCACCGGGCGGCCCCGTGCCGCAGGAGGTGTCCGGCGTCATTCTCCAGGCAAACGACGCGGCCTTTCTCCGTGCCCTCGACCGGCGTGGTGTTCCGCGCGTCAACGTGTCTTCCTTCCTGCCCGACCGCAGGGGTCCCAAGGTCGAACTCGACAACCGGGCTATCGGCGCCGAAGCGGCAAGGCACTTCATTCGCCGCCGCTTCCGCAATTTCGCCTACCTCGGCGTGCGCGGCACCGCCTACTCGAAGCTACGGAAAACCGCATTCGCCGCCGAAATCCGGTCCGCGGCACCGGACAGGCGTTTCTATTCCGCCGCAGTCGATCCCGGTCCGGTCTATCTCGACGCGCCTTTGCCCGCGTCCGTCGCGGAATGGATCGCGGGACTTCCGCGCCCGGCGGCCCTCTTTGCCGCGACCGACGGTCTTGCCCGCCAAGCCATCGAAGTCTGCGAAAGAAAAGGCATCCGGTGTCCCGACGAGATTGCCGTCCTCGGCGTCGACAACGATGAACAGGAGGGCGCGGTGTCACCCGTCCAGCTCTCCAGTATCGCCCTGCCGTTTCATTCGCTCGGTTTCCATGCGGCACAACTGCTTGCCGGCGCCATACGCGCGCAGCCCGGCCCCGCGCGCAAAACGCCGCCGCCCGGCAACGTCCTCCTGCCGCCGCTCGGTGTCGTGACACGGCACTCCACGGAATCACTCGCCGTCGAGGAACCCGTGGTGGCACGCGCACTGCGCTACATACGCGATCACTCGACCACCGATGTGCCCGTGGATGACATCGCGGCGCACTGCGGGGTATCCCGCCGCTACCTTGAACGACGCTTCCGTTCCGTTCTCGGGCACGCTCCCCACGCCGAGGTCATCCGCCAACGCATTCACAGGGTCCAGCTCATGCTTGCCGGGACTTCCCTTACCGTCTCCGAAATCGCCGACCGTCTCGGGTACCAGGAACCCAAGTACCTCCACCGAGCCTTCCGGCGCGAAACCGGCCGCTCACCCATGGAATACCGCAAAATTTTCCGGCGCTGACGCCCGGTCCGCGCGTTGTCGCAAAGAGATACCTATTATGACGCAACCGGGGATTGCCGGAAAGGACACCACCGGATATACTCTGTAAAAATTTGGACGACACCTTCATCGGTTGCCCGCCGCCGTTTGCAGGCACCGGCGCGTACATACGGGTTCTATACCGCCCTGGCAGGATTCCCCACCCCCCACGAGCCCCTCTCCGCCACGGAGAGGGGTCTCTCGTAAATGGCGGTCATTTGCTTTTGTCGGGGTTCAATCCACCGTTGGAAGGTCAGTTGCCGGGCCTCTGTGCCCTCCTGTAAAAAACACGCCCCTGAGTCGCCAGAGCCACCTCAGTGGCCGGGCGCCGCCATCCCGGTCCCCCGGCTCCTAATGAATCATCTGCGGATGACCTGCGGTGTAACCCGAAAAACGGCTTCAACCGCCAACTTGCCGCCCTCATGCTGCGCGAATGACGCCGCCGATCCGCACGAACTGTTCATCAAGCACCCTTTCCCATGGTGACTTTCTTCCGCTCAAAATCGAGGTGGTGAATCCGTGGGCGTGAGGCCGGCAGCACCCCGAGGGGCGCGCTCCGTTCTTTGGCTCAGGCCATACCGCCGGGGCTCATCGTCTCCTCGAGGCGGCCGCCGCAAAAGCGGTTGTAGCCGGCGACATTGATTTCATGGCCTTCGCCCCGCGCCCACGGGAGGCCCAGTTCGCGGAAGAGTTTACCTTCGTCAAACGCAGCGCGGATCGCTTCGGGCAGGCCCTTCAGGCACAGGCTTTCCTCGCCGAATAATTTCGTGGTGACCTTCCACGCCGACGGCACATCGGCGATCCGGGCGGACTCGTAGATTGTATTCACAACCAAAGTGTGAGAGAGGGCCATGGCCGGGGTGCAAACGTGGACAGCAGGATCGTCGATCCGGTCGAGGACCCGGTTCATCATGTCCATGCGCACATCACCGTAGTCCGTGAATGGATAGGTCGTCACGCTTGGTTCGGCACCGTCGCGCACAATGCGGAACGGACCGCAGTGGTACCACTCGATCCGGCCTTCCGAGCCATCGACGCGCAAGGCAGGATCGACTCGCACGTCGCAGGCATGCGAGACCGCGAAAAACACCTCCGGACCGTCGGCGGTGACGATCCGTATAGCGGCGGTGTCGAAATTCGCGACCGGCTTCACGCGGTAGAGGTCGGCCTCGACGACAGAGGGACGCGCCACCTCCTGGAACCCTGCGGCGCCGAAATACAACCCGAGGTTGAGGAAATGGGCCATCGCATTGCTCACGGGGGAGTCGAGTACCCAGCTTTCTCCCACTTTGAGCTGCCCCGCCCAATTGTTACGGTTGTAATAGGACGGCGGGCGCGGCCACAGGCCATAGCACCGGATGGAGCGGACTTTCCCGACCGCGCCGTCCACGATGGCCTCCTTGACGGCCTTCACCTCGGGTGAATAAAGGTCCTGAAAGCCGACAGCGATAAAGCGTCCGGTCTCCTGCTCCGCCTCCATCATGGCGTGAGCTTCCTGCACGGTGCCCGCGAGCGGCTTTTCGACAAGAACATTGGCCCCAGCGCGGAGGGCTTTGATACTCATGGACGCGTGCAGTGCAATGGGCACGGGAATGATACAGAGGTCGATCTTACCCAGTTCCGCGGTCCACATGGAATCGTCATCCGGGTAAATACAACAGCCCGCAGCCCGCAATTCGTCCACGCGTTCTCCGGCCTCTTCCGGATTCACAACGACAGCCGCGCGCAGGCGCAAGCGTCCGGCTTCCTGCAACCGCAGGCATGTCTCCACGTGAACCCGGGCATAGCCTGTGACTCCGATAATCGCGACGTTCTTCATATACACCCCCTGCCCTTTTTACTTCGAATTCTGAGCGGCCCTTCGTGCCAGCGGCTCTTTTCCAATGCGATCTCCATGTCCCCGCACGCGGCGGCGACCACACCGTTGCATTCTGTCCGCCGCCACTGCGGCGCGCCACTCCGGCAGAGGGAAAGAACGACAAGAAACTCCGTTTTCTCAGCGCTCACCGAAGCGCGCACGTGCCGAACCCCCGGATATACCCTGTGAACACCGTTGCTGAACGTCCGCTCGCTCGGAGGCCCCTCGCACAGCTCGACCTCCACGGGCTGCGGCTGAAGAAATGCCGCGTCGAGCACCGCGTCCGTCCCCGCGCTCCGGAGAGTGAACCCGCCGCCGCCGGGTTTCGCCTCGAATTCCGTGCCGGGGCCGAGGCAGAGGGTCCACGTCCACCGGCGCTTCTCTTTGTCCCAAAGGCGGTCATGCACGGCGACAATCGCTTCGCAGTTGAGTGCGCCGCTGTAATCCACGGCAAAGTGCCGGTCGAGCCGGGCGACTTTGTAGGTTTTGTCCAACCGCAGGCTGACCACACCCCCGCCCCCGGAAAATGCTGCGTGGTAGAGGATTTTCCCGGGAACGGTGGGCCAGCCCTCCGGCTCCTGCCGCCCGTCGACAAGGATGGCGCACTGGTTTTCCGGACCGAATTTGGCCTGACCTCCGTTCTGCGCCCATTCGCCGCCGAGGCCGATAAAACGGAAGCTCCCGGCATCGTCGTGGACGTGTCCGCCGCCATGCCAGTTCTTGGCGTAGGCACCGAAGACACAGTCCTCCGCGCCGTTGAAGCGGTTCCGGAAGACGGCAAGGCCGGTGCGGAAATCAACAGGTGAAAGTGGAAGCGACCTTCCGGGTTCCTGCGCCACTGTATCCACGGGATAAAACAAAAACGTCCACAGCAGCTCAGCGACGGGCAAACTGTAGCCGTCGTCGCCGGCGGTTCCGTGGAGCGCGTCGGCGAATCCACGCAGAGACGCCCGGTAGCGCGGATCGGCGAGTGCGAAGTGCAGCATCCCGATCCCGGTGAAACCGCCGTTTCCGCCGTCGTCGTTCCAGTGAATACGCCGCCCGAGACGCCCCGGCGGCTCCATACCAACGGCCTCCGGCGTGTGCGGCAAAGCCACCGTCATGGCCGCGATGAGCGCGCCCATGCGGCCCACGCCGTCGTATTCTGCGGCGAGGTCGCGGCCGGTGGCGTGGCGCACGGCGAGGAGAAACGGTGCCCAGTGCGAAAAGGCGTATTGCCCGTAGCCTGTGCCCTCATAGCAGTGCCCGTGTTCGCCGTAGTGGGAGATATAGAACCGCACTTTTTCCACCGCCGCTTCAAAGATCGATTCGAGGGAAGGATCGTAGGGCATCGCGGCGAGCGCGGCGAGCCCCTCGGCGGAGTGCGTTACGCCCCACCAGTTGTTGAAGGGGTTGTCGGGGTTGCCGTCCGTGATGTCGGCGAAGTCGCGCGCGAGATCCGCCGTGACGGCCGCAAGCTCATTCGCAGAAGCCGGGTCCGCCGAAACCGCACAGGTATCGAGAACCGTGGCGCACCGCCGCGCTATGGCGGCGCGCCCGAGACACGAATCGATGCCGCAGGCGCGGTATTCGAGAACGGCCTTCACGGCGGCTTCCGCAAAGCGTGCGTCGCCCGTGGCGAGATGCAGCGTGGTCCAAAGATCGACGGCGCGTTCGTTTTCGCGTTTGCGGTCGGCGAGAGGAGTGACTGTATCAGAAGGCATGTCGGAGAGCAACCGTTCACCCTCTGCCTTCCAGGATTCCAGCGCTGATGCGAGCGGACCCGAGGTGAATTCGCGGCGCCTTGCTTCCAGCGCTTCGGGGGTGATCCAGAGGCGCGGAGCAACCGGTGTTTGGTTCGTTTTCGCCAATGTCATGAGGACCTTCCCGCTTCCGGACAGTTGACTCTGAGGACAACCGGCCCGGAGGCATCCGGCGTCACGCGGAAACGTGTGCCAACCCGCGCCTCCGGCGCTTCCGTCGGCCCCGGCACGCGCAAGGCATACTCCCCGTGGAACCCGCGGAAGTGGACGACGCCTTCGTCGTCCGAAACCGCCTCCAACGTGGTCTTCCACTCGTCGTGAATGAGGCGGCGGATGCGGTGAAAAACCGGGCGGAGTTCATGGCCGGAGCGCTCCCGCCACTCCACCGCCATGCCCATGAAACCCCAGAAGGAAAAGGCTTCCACGGCGGGGTGCCCGAACGCGACGGTGAGGTAGTTGGCGACGTATTCGGCAAGCAGTTCGTGGAGATCCTTTTCGGGTACGTCCGGGTGCTTTTCGCGGAGCGTTTTGAGGTGTGCCCAGAATTCGGTGATGTGCACCGCCCATCCCGCCTCGGCGTACTCGTCGTAGACGTCGGACTGCTCGCGGTGGTTTGTCAACCAGCCCGTGTGCGACTGGAGGCCGAGCGCGTCGGGCGGAAACCCCATGTCGCGCAGGCGACCGGCGAGCGCCACGTAGCGCGCCCGCTGCGAGGCCGCCGTGACCTCGCTGCCGTCGGATCCGGTGTGCCTGCGCGACTCGTTCTCCACGCCGTAGTCGTTGAGCAGGTAGAGAGCGTCGGGATCTTCCTCGCGGCACCAGCGCAGGACCGGGACGATGTATTCCGCCATAGCCTCTGTGCTCTCGATGTGCGGCCAGTTGCGCGCCGCGAGATTCTTCGGGGCGGGCTCCCAGAGCGCCTCGTTGACAGCGTCCCACACCGCGACGCGCCCGCGGAAGCGCGCCACGAGGTTGCGCACGCGGACCTCGGCAAACTTCATGCGGGTATCGATGTCGTAGCGTTTCACCCACTCCGGCGTACACTTGTCGATCGACCAAAAGAGCGGATGCCCTTTGGCCGTGAGCCCGTTGGCGAGGCACCAGTCGACGGTGGCCGCAAAGTTTTCCAAGCGCGGCTCGCCCTGGCGGTCCTCCGTCTTCGAGGCGTCGTTGCGGGGCCGCTCCGTCCAGTAGCAGAGATTCGTCGCCCCGTTGAAGACGTCGAGGAAGCGTTGGCGCCACGCGCGGCAGCGTTCCGTCTCCCACTCGCCGTCGCGCCACATGGCGTCGAGGCTCCAAAGGCCCTCGCCGAAGGTGAAGGCGTGGCTCTGCTGCTCGATGGAGACCGGCACACCTTTGAGCGGCAGTCCGGCGCGGTCGACGAGGCGTAGCGCCGCGTCCGCCATGCGGTAGCGTTGAATGCCCTCCCGCGCGGCGCGCAGCGCGCCTTCGGAGAGCGAAGGATTGTAGAGGTCGCCGCTCCGGTCCATGTCACGCCATTCTTCGCCGTCAGGCGCGGGCGGGGGACCGGTCGGGCGTCCCTTGGTCTTGTCTGTCATTCTTCTGTGGGGAAAATTCGGGGAGAACTTTAGTAGGCTGTTCCGATAGAGGTCCAGAGGAAGTTCAGGGCGATGGAAAACATTCCGGTGAGCCCCATGCCGGCCATGAATCCGACGGCGAGGATGGGCGTGTAGTTGGTCCACTGTTCGCGGCCGAACTTTCTCGCGAACACATATTTGCCGAGGACGGCGCCGAGGAAGATGAGAACGGCGTTGTGCGGATAGGCGACCATCGCGCCGAGGCCGCCGTAAATGTATTGCGCGCTGATGCCGAGGGCGGCGAACCCGCTGAAGAGCGCCAGCGCGGCGACGAGCGCGAATCCGATGAGTCCCGGCTTGAGTGACTCGAGGAGAAGGCTCTGCCCCTCCTGCATGGAAGCCGCCCACAGCGCCTTCAACTGCGCGAACTGCGGCCAGAACTTTTGCACGTAGGGATAATTCTCCGACGGGATGGGCCCGAGACCGACAATGTAACTCCAAAAGACAAACGAAGCGACGATCATGAGGGGAAAAACGAGCAACTCGGCCTGCAAAATGGAAGTAAACTTGGTGCGGGTGAGCTGTGTTTCCTTAAGGAGGTCCGCCATCTGCCCGTAGTTGAAGATAGGCAGCGGCGCGAACCAGATATTCACGCCGCGATGACGTGATGCGAAGATCGCCGCCTCCGAGACAAACGGAATGCCCGCGTGCTGGCCCGCGATCCCCGACATACGCGCGTTGATATAGGTGTTTATGGGCGAGAACAAAAAGGCGAATGCGATGAGCCACCAGATGCTGAAGCGCTCGTGCTCTTCGAGGCCTGAGTTGATGAGGTAATTCGAGAGGACAATGAATCCGATGGACGACCCGATCCACACCGCGAGGGCCACCCATGTCGGCGGGTCTCCGCGCGGGATATCGCGCTCCCACAGCTTCTTCAGGTCGAAGTCCACGCCGGGATCGCCCGGCTGCTTGCCGTCTTCCGCATCGAATTGCGCGCGGCGCGCGCGCAGCTGCTTCGCGATCGCCTTGCCCACTCCGTAGAAGCCCACCACGGCGATGGCGAAGGATGTGCCGATGCCGACGGAAATGTAGAGGTCGATCTGCGTCGCGACATGCGTCTCGATGGCGTCCTTGCCCGGTGCCCAGCTTGGGATGTAGCCCATGCGCTGGAGGATCGGATTGAGGATGATCTGGAAGGTGATCGCCGTGACGAACATACCCACGACAATCCGCCACGGGAGGACAAAGCCGAAGAAAAGCAGCGCGAGGTTCAGGCTCAGCCCGATGGTCCCGGCCGGCAGCCAGCGCTCGAACGAAGTTGTGAGATCAAGAAAAGGGATGGGCAGGAGCTGTATTGGCCGACCGATAAAGGCCGCCGTGAGGGTCGGCACGGCGATGTAAACGAGGCCGAAGACCACGCCCATAATGGCCCCCGCGGAGAAGCAGTATTGGCGGTAGCTGTTCTTGTTTTTGTCCTGGCTCGTTTCGGCGAGAGCGATGGCCCCTTCCGCCGCGATGGGCGCAAGCGGGAACGGCAGCTTTTCCATGTCCGCCGTGGCCTTGAAAGCGATGAAACCCAGCGATAACTGCGTGAGCTTGGACAGCAACATCGCCATGAGCATGACCGACAGAGCCGGGAACCATGCGCTGGAGAGAAAGCTTTGGTAGGCTTCCTCGCCGTAGGGCGCGACCCAGTCC